>CACXDS010000145.1 GCA_902766425.1 uncultured Lachnospiraceae bacterium | reverse complement strand
TAGGGGAATCGAACCCCTGTTTCCGCCGTGAGAGGGCGGCGTCTTAACCGCTTGACCAATCAGCCACAACCGTTATTTTGTTCCCGCATCTGCGGTACTTTTGTATATTACACCATCTCTTGAAAAATTGCAAGCATTTTTTTGAAAATTTTCTACAATTTTTCTCCAAAGTAGCTTTTATAACCTTCTCCAAAGATCTCCGTAGCGTTTGTAACGATCAAAAATGCCTGCGGATCCTCTTCTTTTACAATAGTTTCTGCCCTGGGGGACAGGGGCTTGCGCATTACACAAAAAATAACCTGTTTTTCCTTCCCGCTGTATGCACCGGCTCCCTCCAGATAGGTCACTCCCACATCCAGCTCCTCCAGAAGCCTTTTGGAAATCCTCTCCGACCGGTCACTGATGATATAGATCAGCTTAGCACCATCCCTGCCATATAACACCAGATCCAGCACAAAGGAAGTCACCCCCACGCTGATCCCGGCGTAAAGTGCCCTCTCCACATCTCCAAATACAACAGCCGAAGTGGTTACTACCAGTGTATCCAGCCCAAGCATTAATGTCCCTGTCTTGAGATAAGGCATCTTTTCCCGCAGATATTTTACAATGATATCCGTTCCGCCGGTGGTGGAACCCGCACGAAAAGTCATGCCAAGCCCCAGCGCAGCAAGGGCTCCGCCCACAAGCGCTGCCAGGAGAGGCTCCTTTGTGACAGCCGGCTGTCTTGCAAATAAATTGATAAAGGTGGAGGCCATAAAGGTGGAGTACATGGTGGAGATCATCATTCGGATACCAAATTTCCATACGCCGAAGAGGAAAATAGGAATATTCATGAGAAACACCAGGGTTCCCGTCTCCACCTTTACCACTCTGTTCAGAATGATCGCAATACCGGATACCCCGCCGGGCGCCAACATATTGGGATCCAGAAAAAGCCCCACCGCCATCCCATAGATTGCGGACGAAAGGGTCATGATCAGATAATCTGCCACTCTTCTGATCCCGCGGTGCTTATCCGTATTCTTCCAAACCTCTAAAGCCATTCCATCACACCCCTGCTCTAAATATTTGTCCTCACGAGTCTGGGCTTATAGCCCTCCTTCTCCAAGGTCTCCATGATCCGGTTTTTATGCTCCGTTCCAAAGGCCTCCATGGTGATCCTCAGCTCCACAGCCGCGTTTCTGTTGATGGATACAAACTGATTATGCTCCAGCTTGATCACATTGCCATTTTCCTTGGCAATGATCCCGGATACCCTGTGCAATTCACCCGGCTTATCCGGCAGCAGTACGGAGACGGTAAAGATTCTGTCGCGGAAAATCAAGCCCTGCTGTACCACACTGCTCATGGTGATCACATCCATGTTACCCCCGCTGAGAATACTGACTACCTTCTTGTCCTTGACACCCAGCTTCTTTAAGGCTGCCACAGAGAGAAGGCCGGAGTTTTCCACGATCATCTTGTGATTCTCTACCATATCCAGAAATGCTACCACCAGCTCTTCGTCATCCACTGTGATAATATCGTCCAGATTCTTTTGGATATAGGGGAAGAGCTTGGAGCCCGGCGTTTTGACAGCTGTGCCGTCTGCGATGGTATTCACCAGAGGCAATGTCGTCACCTTTCCGTTTTTCAGGGATTCCTGCATACAATTAGCCCCTGCCGGCTCCACACCGATCACCTTGATCTTTGGATTCAAAAGCTTAGCCAGCGTGGAAACTCCTGTGGCAAGTCCGCCCCCTCCGATGGGTACTAAGATATAATCCACGAGAGGAAGCTCCTTCACAATCTCCATGGCAATGGTACCCTGTCCGGTGGCTACCGTCAGGTCATCAAAGGGATGAATAAAGGTATAACCATGCTCCGAAGCCAGTTCCAGTGCTTTGGCACAGGCTTCGTCATAGACATCTCCCCAGAGTACCACCTCTGCTCCGTAGCTCTTGGTGCGGTTCACCTTCATAAGGGGCGTTGTGGTCGGCATGACGATTGTCGCTTTCGCTCCATAGCATTTTGCCGCATATGCCACCCCCTGCGCGTGGTTGCCTGCGGAAGCGGTGATCAGGCCCCGATCCCGCTCCTCCTGGCTCAGGGTACTCATCTTATAATAAGCCCCTCTTACCTTATAAGCTCCTGTAAATTGCATATTCTCCGGCTTCAGATAAACCTTATTTCCTGTCTGGCGGCTGAAATAATCGCTATAGACCAATTTGGTCTCCAGTGTCACTCTCCCAACGATCTCGCTGGCTTCCTCAAATTTTGGCAAAGTAAGCATCTGTTCTTTTTCGCTCATATCCTCTTCTCCCATTATTCCTCGTTTTCTTGGTTTTCACTCAGATCCACATCAAAAAGTGCATTTACAAAGTCATCCGGATCAAATTTCTGCAGATCCTGCGTGGTTTCGCCTACGCCGATATACTTGACTGGAATTTTCAGTTCTGACTGGATTGCAACGGCAATACCGCCCTTGGCTGTGCCGTCCATCTTTGTCAGCACAATACCGGTCAAATTGGTCACATCGCCAAATTCCCTTGCCTGTGCCAGGGCGTTCTGCCCCGTTGTACCGTCCAGAACGATCAGATTCTCCCGATGAGCGTCCGGAAACTCCCGATCCACGATTCGGTTCATTTTGCGAAGTTCTTCCATCAGATTCTTTTTGTTGTGCAGTCTTCCCGCGGTGTCGATCAGCAAAGTATCAACGCCCCTGGCCTTGGCGGCGCTCACTGCATCAAAAACCACGCTGGCGGGATCCGCCCCCTCCTTGCCTCCGATCATGGGGACCCCGGCTCTCCTGGCCCATTCCGCCAACTGGTCTCCTGCTGCCGCCCGGAAGGTATCAGCTGCAGCGATCAAAACCTTCTTGCCTTCATCCTTCAGTTTCCAGGCCAGCTTGCCCACTGTAGTGGTCTTACCCACGCCGTTGACACCGATCACCATAATAATGGACTGCCTGTGTTCAAACTCATATGCAGCTTCGCCTACCTCCATCTGCTCGCGGATGCTGCGGATCAAAAGCTCCTTGCAATCCTTGGGATCCTTGATATGCTGTTCCTTTACCTGGTATTTCAGTCTCTCAATGATCGAGGTGGTGGCATTGACGCCGATATCCCCCATGATCAGAATTTCTTCCAGCTCTTCATAGAAATCCTCGTCTATGCTGGAAAATCCGCCAAAGAGATTGTCGATACCCTTGACAATATTATCCCTGGTCTTTGTCAGTCCTTCCCGCAGTCTGGCAAAGAAGCCTTTCTTTTCCGCAGGCTTATCCGTCCCGGTGGCTTCTGCTTCGGTTTCCGTCTCCCGAGCTTCCGCCTCCGTTCCGGCGGCTTC
>CACXDS010000144.1 GCA_902766425.1 uncultured Lachnospiraceae bacterium | reverse complement strand
CTTTACAAGGGCAACCGCTTCCTTCGGCGCAGACGAAAACATCCACTTCTCCTGAATGAAAACCACGGCCGAAACCAGCATCAGCGTAATCGCCGCGCAAAACACAATTGCCAAAAATAGCTTCCTCCCGTTCCGATCTGCTGCGTATAGAGAAACTCCGCCCGCGGAAGCTTGCCATATAAAATATCATCCGCCTTACAAAACACGGCCGTCATTTCCGGCATGTTATAAAAGTCTTCGGCTGCTCTTTCTTCAATCTTCCCGGGGCGGAAAAAGAAAACCATCATCTGGCTTGCGCATCATTACGCTTCAATTACAAACTCCCTGTCATCTATCGTTTTTCAGCATGGCCACGATCCAGGCGGGATCCGGGGCCTCCATGCTTTCATCCACCGCCATCTCCTCCATGATTCCCTGCACCGTTGCCCAGAACATGGTGGATAAAAGCCGCGGATCGCCTTCGTGAAAGATTCCCTGCTCCTGTCCCTGACGGATGACTTCCGCCGAAAACTCGATCTGATCCACGGAAAGGGCGAGCTTTCTTGCCTCCTCCGGCATGCCGACGCGCCGAACCTGCCCCATCAGCACAAACATCTGAAAAACCCACGGCTGTGACATCATTTTACAAGTATTTCTTCAAAAGCTCCGCCTTGTCCGTCTTCTCCCAGGGCAACTCCACATCGGTCCGGCCGAAATGCCCATAAGCTGCGGTCGGGCGATAAATGGGTCTGCGAAGATCCAGCATCTTGATGATACCTGCGGGACGAAGATCGAAGTTCTCCCGGACGATCTCCACCAGCTTTTCATCCGAAATCTTACCTGTGCCAAAGGTATCCACCATAACGGAGGTGGGCTTTGCCACGCCGATGGCATAGGAGAGCTGGATCTCGCATTTCTCGGCGATCCCGGCCGCCACGATATTCTTCGCCACATATCTGGCAGCGTAAGCCGCGCTCCTGTCCACCTTTGTGCAGTCCTTGCCGGAGAAGGCTCCGCCGCCATGACGGGCATAGCCGCCGTAGGTATCCACAATGATCTTACGCCCGGTCAGTCCGCTGTCCCCGTTGGGGCCGCCGATCACGAAACGCCCGGTGGGATTGATAAAGAATTTCGTATTCTCATCGATCATCTCCGCAGGAAGCACTTCGTCAAATACATATTTTTTGATATCCTGATGAATCTGCTCCTGGGTCACATGCTCGTCATGCTGGGTGGAGAGCACCACAGCCTCCAGGCGGAAGGGCTTGCCGTTCTCATCGTATTCTACCGAAACCTGGCTCTTTCCATCCGGACGCAGGTAGGGAAGTGTGCCGTTTTTGCGCACCTCTGTAAGTCTTCTGGTGAGCTTGTGTGCCAGAGAAATGGGATAGGGCATCAACTCAGGCGTCTCGTTGGTGGCAAAGCCAAACATCATGCCCTGATCGCCTGCACCGATGGCATCCAGCTCTTCTTCATTCATGTCCTTCTCGCCGTTTCTTGCCTCCAGCGCCTGATCCACACCCATGGCAATATCGGCGGACTGCTTGTCCAGAGAAACCATCACGGCGCAGGTATTGCCGTCAAAGCCCTTCTCTGATGCGTCATAGCCGATCTCTGTCACTGTCTTTCTCACAATAGCGGGAATATCCACATTGGCCTTTGTGGTAATCTCTCCCATCACCAGCACAAAACCGGTATTGGTGCAGGTCTCGCAGGCCACACGGCTGAAGGGATCCTGCTCCATCAGGGCGTCCAGCACGGCGTCGCTGACTGCATCGCAGATTTTATCGGGATGTCCCTCTGTCACTGATTCTGAAGTAAATAAATGCTTTTCCATGGTATCTCCTTTGTTTTATTGGTTAGGGTTCTTGTTTTCCTTCCTCGCAAACAAATAAGTCCGCTTGGAATAAGCGGACTTGGTTACTGTTCAAATCCTCTTATTGTTCGAAATCATTTCGCTCAGGGAGGCACCTTCCTTTTACGGGGTTGCCGTGGTTTCATCGATCCTATGTATCTCCACCACTCTGAATAAGAGAAATCCTATATTCGATTATCGTTACAATACTATGTTCCGAAATACTTGTCAATAGCAAAATATAAAATGACAAAAGTTTTCAAAATAAAGGGGCCAAAGACGGAGCTTTCACTCTCCGTCCCTGCCCCCATCCCTTCAGCCGGTCTTAAGCCTGAACTTCTGAATCTCTCTGGGATCCTCCACCAGCTCGATCTGAGCGCCGAGCGCCTGAAGCTTTAAGTGGAAATCCTCATATCCTCGCTGGATATAACGCACCTCATCCACAGTGGTAAACCCTTCTGCCGCCAGTGCTGCCGTCACCAGCGCAGCTCCTGCACGCAGATCCGGCGCCGTAATATCCGCTCCGGTGTATCTCTGCACTCCGGTTATAATGGCGGTAGAACCCTCCACCCGGATATTGGCCCCCATGCGGGTCAGCTCATCCACATATTTAAATCGGTTTTCAAAAATCGTATCCGTCACAATGCTGATGCCATCCGCCAATGCAAGCGCCACAGCGATCTGGGGCTGCATATCCGTGGGAAACCCTGGATAAGGCAGGGTCTTAACATGGGAGGGACGGAGCTTTTTCGAGCAGACAACCCGCATGCAGTCATCATACTCCTCCACCTCGCAGCCGATCTCGATGAGCTTAGCGGTAATGGACTCCAGATGCTTCGGGATCACATTTTTCACTAAGAGATCACCCTTAGTGACCGCAGCGGCAAACATAAAGGTTCCCGCCTCGATCTGATCGGGAATAATGGTATATTCCGCGCCATGCAGCTTCTTTACGCCCTTGATGCGGATCACATCCGTACCTGCGCCCTTGATATGCGCACCGCAGCTGTTTAAGAAGTTTGCCACATCCACCACATGGGGCTCCTTGGCGGAGTTCTCGATAATGGTGGTCCCTTCCGCAAGAGTCGCTGCCATCATAATATTGATGGTGGCACCCACACTGACGCAGTCCAGATAAATATGGCTGCCCACCAGCCTATCGGCTTTGGTCTTGATATATCCGTGCTCGATCAGTACCTCTGCGCCCAGTGCCTTAAAGCCCTTAATGTGCTGGTCGATGGCTCTGCATCCGATATCACAGCCACCGGGCAGGGGCACAATGGCCTCTTTATACTTTCCCAGAAGAGCTCCGGTGGGATAATACGCCGCCCGGATCTTCTTAATATTGTCATCCTGAATTTCCTGAGTAAAAATATTGCCCCCATTAATGGTGACACTGTGCCTGTCGGTGCGGACAACGGAGGTTCCGATCCCCTGAAGGGCCGTCAAAAGCACATTGGTGTCAAATACATCGGGCATATTATCTATATAAACTGTCTCATCCGTCATTACGGCTGCCGCCAGAATGGGAAGCGCTGCATTCTTGCTTCCTCCGATCTCGACTTCTCCCACCAGGGGATTGCCACCCTTGATCGCATATTGTTTCATAAAGAATCTTCCTCATCGCAGTGATCCGTTTAGCCGGGATCACCACATCTTTTTTATAGAGTTTTCCCCAAATCTAAAATCCCCATTACTCCATATTACGGATAGAATACCACAGTTTTCCTTTTTTGTAAATCGAACGCATATTCTTTTACAAAAAAACTCCCCATATTTAGTGCTTCAAAGCTTTGAGTGCACTATTTCTGCTTATACATCAAAGCTTTGACAACGCTATTTCTGTACATAATTCAGGGGATTCACAGGGCTTCCGCCGACACGGATCTCAAAGTGCAGATGAGGTCCCGTACTGTTACCGGTGTTACCGCTGAGAGCGATCTTTTCTCCCTGCTTTACCTTCTGACCGGCCTTTACAAGCACCTTGGAAAGGTGTCCATATCTGGTCTGCTTGCCATCCTCATGCTCAATAAATACGCAGTAGCCATAGCCGCTTGCCCATCCGGCCTTGGAAACCGTACCGCCGCAGGATGCCACAACAGAGGTACCCACGGGCGTGGACCAGTCAATGCCGGGATGATTGGAGCTTGCTCCCTTCATAGGCGCCTTTCTGGGGCCAAAACCGGAGCTGAGGCGCCCACCGGAAATAGGCTTGATATAGCTGGGCGGGATCTTGGTCCCCCTCTCCACCACAAGAGCCACAGCTTCCTTCACCAGCTCCTGCTTCAGAATGTTTCTCTCTATGACCTTATCGTTGACAAAGACCTCCTGCACCGCCACCTTGCGGAAGCCTGCAGAGGGCTGCTGCAGCACCACGGATTGATTGGTATACCAATCATCATTCTCGATATACACCGTGTCAGCGTCATAGATCTCCTCATAGTATTTGGTCTCAAGCCTGGTCACGGAAAGCTCGGGCTCCGGAACAGTAATGATCAGCTTGTCCCCAACATGGATGGGGGTATTGACCGAATCCAGGAGATCCCTGTTCATCTCCACAATGGTATCCATGGGAATATTGACCTTCAGTGCAATCTCCGAAAGAGTATCCCCGGAAACTATAGTGTATTCCACAGGCACCTCCTGCTCCCGCACCAGGTGATCCACTGCCGCATCCAGAGAATCGATCTGTTCCATCGGCAAATATGCCTCGATCACCTCCACATTCTCCATGAGATCCATACTGACAACGCCATAGTCGTAATCATCAAAATCCTTTTCGACCTCTTCCTCTGTCAGAATACTCTCATCGGTCAGAAACGCCGCTGCTCCGGCCATGGAAGGCGCAGTGTTTATCTCGGGAACTGCATCCTCTTTTTTCTGATCCACCACCATGGTAAATACACTGAACTCCCGCTTGGGGTCATGCACCATTCTGGCCTGAAAGGCGCTGGACTCATCGTACTTGTCAATGGCTGCCTGGAACAGAGCCTCCACCTCCTGCTGATCATTCAGATTGACCAGATAATCCTTTACTTTAACGGTATAAGCCCTCTTTAAGGTGGAACGGACCGCATCCTCCAGCACCGCCAACATATTGAGCCGCACGGACTCCTCGGGATCCACATAACCCCAGAGCATTTCCTCACCTACGATATCCAGATCCGCCTCCAAGAAGGTATAGCCCTCCCGATTGGAAGCCACCTGATACCTGGCCGCCCATAAGAGCTCCTCCGCTCTGGACGGATCCACCACAGTCCCCACCGGAACCCCGTTTACGGAGACATGAAACAGATTCTCTCCCTCCGGCTGAAATTTCACATAGCCCGGTACATACAGAAGGCACAGGAAGAGTGTGAGGGCTGTATATTTCCAAAATGTAAATTTAATATATTTGTGCTCTTTTTTTCTTTTTTTCTTCTTGCTTTTCATCATCTATCATTTATCTGCCTTGGCAGCCTTTGTCATTTTTTTCTCTTTTGAACACCTTTTGAGGTCTTCTTTTTCCTGACACTGTACCCAAAGGTACCCACCTGCTCTCCGCACACAAAATAAGAGCCATGGGAATACACCAATGGCTGCGCCCATTCCAGATGAAACCTGTGAGCTTCATCCATGTACTTATCATCGGCATGCACAGCTACCACCTCTGCCAGAAACAGATCGTGGGATCCCAGGGACTGAACCTGTGTCACCTTGCACTCCAGATTCACCGGGCTTTCGGCGATCATGGGCGCCTTCACAAGCTCCGCAGGCTCCGGCGTCAACCGGAGCTCCTTGAATTTATCCACATCCCTGCCGCTCTTGACGCCGCAATAATCCGTGCAATATGCCAATTCCTTCGTGGTAAGGTTGATGACAAACTCACCGGTTTCCTTTATGATCCGGTGGGAATACCTCTCCGGTCTGATGGATACAGAAACCATGGGTGGGTTGGTATTCACCGTTCCCACCCAGGCCAGGGTAATGATATTCGTTTTTCCCTCCCTGTCCGCCAGGCTCACCATCACCACAGGCAGTGGATAAAGCATATTGCCCGGCTTCCATCTTTCCTTTGCCATCAGTATACCCTTCCGAAATCTGTTTAAACAGAAATGCTACATGAATCATTACAAAATCTTCAAAATGCTGAGAAGCTGCAGAACCACGCTGGCCAGACCCATGCCAAAGGCCAGAATGGAAAAGATCATGGCCATCTTGGAGTTTCCGGAAAGCTTGCCCACCTTTTCCTCCAGTTGGGCGGTCTGCCTCTGATTCTCCTCTGTAAAGGCCGCCTGCACATTGCGGTAGACCTTCACGCACTCCTTGTGATAGCCCTCCCGGAGTCCTTCGTGAACGCCGGTCATTTTCTCCTCCAGTTCCTTCTTTTTCTCCTCCTGACCGACCTTCAGCGCTTCCAGTAAGGTCTTCAGTTCCTCCAGCGCCTCACCGGAATTTCCTTCCTTTTCATTATGTTCCAGGAGCTTGTCCAGCTGCTCTTTTACAAAGCGTTTTATCTCCTCCGCACTCTCTGCGCTCTTGGAAGCACTGCCGTTGCTCACATTTGTAAGATGCTCATCCAACCCGGAAAGCTCCGCCTTGATCTCCCTCAGGGAATCCTCCGTGCTGCCTGCTTTGTCCGCAGCATGCTTCGTGCTCTCCTGAAGGGATGCGATCGCCTCCTGCAGGCGATCCCGCAGAGACTCAATATTCTGCTGTATACCAGCCTTCAGAGATGCCATCTCCTCCTGCATTCCCGCCTTCAGAGATGCGCTCTCCTCCTGCATTCCTGCCTTCAGGGATGCGCTTTCCTCCTGCGAGTTGCCACGCAGTGTTGTGATGCTTTCCTGAGTAAGCTCCCGCAGCATAGTAACCTGCTCGGAAATCGCTGTGATCTGCGCCTGCAACTGATCTGCTGCGCCCTGCTCGCTGCCCTGTCCTTCTCCCGCTTGCTCCTGCAGACTCTGCAGCTTGGCAAGCTGATCCTCCATATCCAAAAGCAGGCTCTGAATATCGGAAATCTCACCCCGAACACCGTCCAAGCCCTGCACCATTTCACGAAGG
>CACXDS010000143.1 GCA_902766425.1 uncultured Lachnospiraceae bacterium | reverse complement strand
TCCTCCAGCCGTAGCTCCACACGGTCAAAAAGGGCCTTGTGATCCCGCACATGTTCCTCGCGCAAAGCTTCATAATCCTTCGCCATCACTTCTTCCAGATGGTGGCAGAGCAGCTTTTCCAGCCCTTCGTAACCCAGTTCAGGGTAGCGATAGGTGGTTACGGCGCCAAAATAAAGGATCGCCTCATCCGCATTCTCAACGATCAGGCTCTCCCCCAGAACTTTAAGGTCGCCTCCCTTCACCTTAGCCTTCACCATCATTGTGAAGGCATTCCCGTCCTCCCCGGGCCGGCCATACATCAGAACACCATTTGCAGCACTGCGGTCACTCACTCCGGCATTTCCGGCACTCCCGGATTCATTCACGCCGCCCTTTGCAAAGGTCTTCTTCACGCCCTTAAAAAAATACCATCTGTCCAACCGCAGGGTGAAGTGAAGCTTTCCCTCCCCCTTAGCCACAAAGCGCATCACCATGCAGTCCGCAGGCTTTGAGATAAAGTATTCCCTGAAGTATTCCGTCCCCTTCAGGGCATACCTCACCCTGCAGATCCCTTCCGAAAGAGAAAGGCTACGCCTGTAAGAAATATCCTCAGGCTTAAGAACGGGCGCCGCCAGCTCCGGTGACTCCGCCTCCTCGCCCTTCACGCCTTCATGTTTGAAATAAAGCTTGATATCTCCCAGGGTCTGATAAGGATTCTCGCTGTTGGGACAGCCTGTCAGCGTTGTCTCCATGAGAGCCTGCGCCTTACTGATATGCCCCTCCCGGATCAACCTACGGATCTCCGGCAGATATTCTTTTGCATCCGGGTTGATCCTCTCCTTCAACCCGCCATACCAGACACTCTCCTCATTGACCTGGATCCGCTCTCCCTCCGTACCTCCAAATACCATTGCTCCCAGCCGTCCGTTTCCCAGAGGAAGCGCTTCCTCCCATACCTTTGCAGGCCGGCGATACCACAGCTCACGCATATTTTTGCTCTCCTTATTAAAGTCCACTGCTGCGGACATGTGCTTCGTTCCTTATTTACAAAACATACTTTGACAGATCCTCTTTAATAGAATCCGAATACTGATTCAGATTCTCGGAAATATTGGAAATATCGTCCGTCTTCTCCAGAATCTTGTCGCTCTCCGAGAGGATCCGGTCGCTGAGGCCCAGGACCTCATTGATGGCGGATACCTGCTCCTCCGTACTCCGGGCGTTGCCGGTAGCGACATCATTGATCTTTTCCACGCCTCCGACGATTTCGATAATGCCGTCCGTTGCCTTTGTAATATCGCCATAGATCAGATCAAAGGACCTGTTAGCTCCCTCCACGCCGGACATGCACGCCTCCATATCAGCCATGCACAGATCTGCCTTCTGACTGATATCATTCATATTCCGCGTGATATCCTTTACAAGCCTGCGGATGGTCTCCGTTGCAGCCGCAGACTGCTTTGCCAGGGAACCTACCTCCGATGCCACAACTGCAAAGCCCTTGCCCTGCTCCCCTGCCCTGGCTGCCTCGATGGATGCATTCAGAGATAGCATATCCGTCTGGGAAGAAATTTCGTTGATCGTGTCAGTGATACCCGTGATCTCCTGCACCGCTTTGGCCGCGCTGCGGATGATTGCCGTCAGTTCACCCATGGTCTCATTGAGCGCCGTGACATTCCGGGTCATGCTTGTCATCTCATCCCGGCCTCCCTTGGAGGATTCTATGGTCTCCATACAGAGTCCCTTGACATTTTCCGCATTCTCCGTCAGCTTCTTAGAGGTATCCGCCATCTCTGCGGCAGCTTTCGCAGCCTCCTCCACCGTAAGATTCATCTCACCCAGCTTTTCGTTCAGCTTTTCGATGGAGCCTCCCTGGGTCTGATTGGACTCCAGCAGGGTATGTGAGATCTCATAGCACTCTCCTGCGCTCTGGCTCATGTCCTTGGAAATATTTGCCAGTCCCAGAAGCATCTTGCGCATGCTCCCGATGTACTCGTTCATCCTTTCACTTAAGGTTGTGATCTCGTTATTCCCCTCGGGAGTCAGCTTTACGGTAAAGTTTCCGCTGCTGATATACATAAGTCCTCCCGTAACCTTGGATACGGGACCCACATATTTATTGATCACAAAATACAGGATGGCTGCCAGAATCACCAGCATCACAGCTGCCACCAGGAAAGTGACGGAATACACGGTATTCAGAATATCCCTGCTGATATAGGTGTAGGGCACTGCGCTGACGATCGCCCAGGAGGTATTCTCAATGGCAGTAGAGATGTACATCATCCTTCCCTCCGCCGTTTTCACTGTTTTTACCTTATCCCCGGAGACCACAGCCTCCACATCCAGAGTGTCAAAGACCTCAGCCAGACCCGCCACGACCGCATCCTCGCTCTCCGGCACCTTCTGCCCGAGCACAGCGGGATCACTGCTGACCAAAATGTCCTTGGTATCCCTGTTAATGATATAGAAACGCGTTCCCTCCGCGCTGGATCGGAAATTGTTCAGCTTTTCAGCCACCTTGTCAAAATTGATATCGCTGCTCAGCACCACCTTATCCCTGAGCATGATGGCACAGGCCAGGCAGGTCTTTCCGGTGGAAGCATCCAGATAGGGCTCCGAGCAGAAAAGCTCACCCTTGTTTGCCATAGCCCCCTGATACCATACCCTGTCCGTAAAGACATAGGACGAGTCGGGCACCCAGCCGGAGCCATCCAGAAACTTTCCCGTATCGCCATAGGCAATATAGATATCCTGGGAGTCCGGATCCAATTCCGTAAGCTTTAAGAGCAGCTTCAGCGTATCCTCGTAGGACATTTCCGGCGAGTTTCTGTAGATATCCGCCGTCTGACTGACTCTCTGCCCAATGCTGCTCCACCAGCTGCCCACCTCGCTGGCATATTCAATGGATTCCCTTGCCACCACCGCCTTCGCCAGTGTTTTCAGCTTATCCGCCTGCAGCTTTACATTAATCGTGGTGATGACCAGGATCATCACCGCTACCAGTGCGATGATCTCCGACAGCAGAATATTCTTAAGCGATCTCCTCTTCTGTTCTTTCATATTTCCTCTCCCCAAATCAGATTCCTACTCCCATTTCCAATTTCCGATTCCAATTCCAGTCTCTGCTTTCAATTCCAGTCTCTGCTTTCAATTCCAGTCTCTGTTTTCAATTCCAGTCCCTGCTTTCAATTCCAGTCCCTGCTTTCAATTCCGGTCCCTGCTTTCAATTCCAGTCTCTGCTTTCAATTCCAGTCCCTGCTTTCAATTCCGGCTCTTGCTTCTAAATTTCGCGCTCTATACTCTATCATAATCGACACACCATCAATACATCTTGCAGTTCACCAGGCTTTGCGGAGCCTCATAGAAAGGTCATACATTTATGCACATCTTTAAAGCTTTTCTTTAATCATATTGATAAGCTCTCCGTACTCTGCATCCGTCAGTTCCTTCTCGTGAGGATTCATGGCAAAGACACCCCCCCACTCATAGCCTTCCTTATATTTTGGCACCAGGTGAAAATGCAGGTGATGCATGGTGTCCCCATAGGCCCCGAAATTGATCTTATCCGGCCGGAAGAGCTCATGCAGGATCTCCGCCACATGATTCACATCCTCCATGAACTGGATGCGATCCTCCTTTGACAGATCCGTAATGTCATCCACATGCTTTTTGCATGCCACGATCACACGCCCCCGATGGCTTTGCTCCTTAAACAGGATCACCTTCGACATGGGAAGCTCCCCAATCTTAATTCCAAATGCATCCAACAGTGCGCCCTCGGCGCAATAAGAACAATTTTCATCGTAAGTCATACTTTTCCTCCTTTTCTGCAGGAAATTCCCCAAATGTTTTCGTGGGCCCCTCCTTCTGCTTTTTTTGGCTCGCCCTTCGGGCTCGTCCCTCGCTTCGCAGCGGGATCACAGATCTGCTTC
>CACXDS010000142.1 GCA_902766425.1 uncultured Lachnospiraceae bacterium | reverse complement strand
CTTTTCGTGATCAATACCTAAAGTTTTCAAGGTTCATCTGAGCCTTTTTCTTTTGTAAGTCTTTTCCATACATCACTTGACACTATCAAATGCGGTGTATTGATAGGTCGGAATTTTACATACATAAAGTATTTTATATATATATTAAATCAAGAATAAAACAATTACAATGGTTTCATAAGAAATTCTTAGAACCAATGCAGTGTCGAACAGAAATAAAAGCGGAGGGTGACGAGATGAAGCGTGTTGGTGTTATGGGTTGCGGCAGTATCGCTCAGGTGCACGGCTGGGTGCTCTCGGAAATGGAAGATGTACAGCTCGCAGCGGTTTGTGATATCGAGCCGGAGCGGGCAAAGGAGCTGGCACGGAAATATGCTGTGAAATCAGGGCAGAGTTGCGCTGTGGTGACGGACTGGAGAGAGCTATGCGATATGGATCTGGATGTGATCCATATCTGTACGCCCCATTATCTGCATGCCCCTATGGCGGTTGCCTTTCTGGATAGCGGGAAGGGAGTGTTTATGGAAAAGCCCTGCGCCATCGACAGGCAACAGTTCGAGGAACTGAAAAGGGCGGATGCCGAGCATCCCGGGAAGCTGGGCTTCTGTTTCCAAAACCGCTATAACGAGACTACAAGGCAACTGGATCTCCTGGTGGCTGAGGGAAGGATTGGTGAAGTGATCGGCGGCAGAGCCTTTGTCACCTGGAGGAGGGATGAGTCCTATTATCAGTCCAGTCCCTGGAAGGGGCGTTGGGAAACGGAGGGCGGAGGCGCTCTCATCAATCAGTCGATCCATACGCTGGATCTTTTGCTTCGGTATCTGGGGAAGCCGGAACGGGTGGAGGCAACCATGGCGAATCATCACTTAAAGGATCGGATCCGAGTGGAGGATACGGTGGAGGCATGGATGGAATTCCCGGGGGAAAAGCGGGCATGCTTTTATGCATCGAACGGATACGCGACCGATGCGCCGATCCTTCTGGAGCTACAGGGGACAGAGGGCAGACTTACCCTTCAGGATCAGGAGGTGACCATATGGACGAAGCAGGAGGGTATTTCACATATTTCCTGTGAAGCTGCTTTGGGAATTGGAAAGAGCTATTGGGGCGCTGGGCACAGGGCCTGCATCCGGGATTATTATAAATCGCTTAATGAAGGGAAAGCCCTTCCCATAAATCTGGAGGGAGTGGAGACGACTTTTGACACGATGATGCGGATCTATGAGAGTGCAGCATTTTCCAAGGCAGATTATGGGGAGGAGACAGTAAAGAGAGCAGAGCTGTAGGCTGAGAGATAAAAAAAGCATAATGCAAAAAAATGAAAAAACATAGTGAAAAAGAAAATCATAGGAAAAGGAGAAGAGTATGAAAGAAGTAAGACTGGGTATCATCGGGCTGGGGGGCATGGGAACCAATCACGCTAACAATATTGTAAAGGGACTGGTTCCTGAAATGAGGCTGACGGCAATCGCAGATGTAAGGCAGAGTAGATTGGATTACGCCAAGGAAAATCTCCCGGAGGGGATTGCACTCTTTTCGGATGGCAGAGAGCTGATCGATTCCGGCACATGCGATGCTGTGCTGATCGCAACGCCCCATTATTTCCATCCGGAATTTGTCATCTATGCGCTGGAGCATGGCGTGCACGCTATCAGCGAGAAGCCGGCCGGCGTTTATACGAAGCAGGTGAGGGAGATGAACGAGGTCGCAAAGCGAAGCGATAAGGTATTTGCCCTCATGCTGAATCAGCGGACGAATTGTGTGTATCGAAAGCTTCATGAGATGATCGGGAGCGGAGAGCTGGGAGAGCTAAAGCGTGTCAACTGGATCATCACCGACTGGTATCGCACCCAGAGCTATTATGATGCTGCGGGCTGGAAGGCAACCTGGGATGGTGAGGGCGGCGGTGTTCTGCTGAACCAGTGCCCTCATCAGCTGGACCTTCTCCAGTGGCTCTGCGGTATGCCTGTGAAGGTGAGAGCCTTCTGTCACGAGGCAAAATGGCATGACATTGAGGTGGAGGATGATGTGACAGCCTATCTGGAGTATGCAAACGGCGCAACGGGCGTGTTTGTCACCACCACAGGGGATGCACCGGGCACCAATCGACTGGAGCTGACCTTTGAAATGGGAAAGATCATCTGTGAGGGGGATCAGCTTATTTATGATCGCTTGGCCGAGAATGAGAGGAGCTTTTGCAAAACTTGTCCGGATGGGTTCCGCAAGCCGGAGACGGAACGGATCATTGTGGAGACGGACGGGAAAAATGAACAGCATGTGGGCGTGCTCAAGGCCTTTGCGGATCGTATCCTGCATGGCGGCAGGCTGGTGGCGGAGGGAATCGAAGGGATCAACGGTCTGACCCTGTCCAATGCCATGTATCTTTCCTCCTGGCTGGATCGCACCATTGAGTTGCCCTTTGACGAGGAGCTGTTCCTGCAGGAGCTGAACAAGAGAAGGAGCCGCTCCCGGAAGAAGGAGGACAAGGGCATTGTATTTGACACCACAGGCACATTTTAGTACCCGTCCGCGACAGCGGACTTAACGACAGCGGACTTAATTAGGAGGATGAAAGGATGAAAGGACAATATTGTATTACCGGATTTGCGGATGAAATCGCGCAGGACCTTACCACACAGATCGAAGGCTTAAAGAAATTAGGGATCTCTTATGTGGAGATGAGAGGCGTGGATGGTCCGAACCTGATCTATCACAAGGATGATAAGGTAAAAGAGATCAAACAGCGCCTGGAGGATGCGGGCATCAAGCTCTCCTCCCTTGGCTCACCCTTGGGAAAAATCGGAATAGATGATCCCTTTGAGAAGCATTTTGAGGAATTTAAGAGAGCAGTAGAGATCGCCCATAGGATGGATACCTCCAATATCAGAATGTTCAGCTTCTATGTGCCTTGGGATGGAAACGGAACCCTGGGAGAAAGGGCGCAGGAAGTGAGAGAGCGTGTCTTTGATAGGATCGGACAGTTCGTGGATTATGCGAAGAAGAATGATGTGGTCCTTCTGCACGAAAATGAGAAGGGCATCTATGGAGAGAAGGCAAAGGAATGCAGGGAACTGATGGACGCCTTTTCATGCGAGCATTTTCGGGCCATCTTTGACTTTGCAAATTTTGTGCAGGCGGGGCAGGACACCCTGGAGGCTTATGAGCTGCTGAAGGATCATATTGCCTATATTCATGTGAAGGATGCACTGAAGAAGGATGGCAGTGTGGTGCCCGCAGGCTATGGGGACGGAAATGTGAAGGAAATCCTGAGGAGGTTATTTGAGGGAGGCTTCAGCGGATTCCTTTCTCTGGAACCTCATCTCTCGGATTTTAAGGGATTTGCGGGTCTGGAAAAGGGGAAGGACAAAATCGAATCATCGGAGGGAAGAAAGCTGAGCGGCTTCGAGGCCTTTTCCCTTGCACATGAATCGCTCTTGAAGGTTTTGGAGGAACTGGAATAGAGCAAATGGAATAAATGCAAAAGGAAAGCCAGGGATCAAAAAGGATGGTCAATTGAACCATCCTTTTTTCTTGAAGATCACAGCCCAGATCACACAGACCAGAACACATACAAAGATGACTACAGGGTATCCAAAGCTCCAGGAGTACTCCGGCATCTGCAGATTCATACCATACCAGCCGGCAATCAGGGTCAGCGGCAGGAAGATGGAGGTCACCAGAGTGAAAACCTTCATCAGACGGTTTTGCTCAATGTCGATCTGAGCCTGATAGGATTCCCGCACCTGCACAATGTATTCCCGCAGGTTCATCACCTGACGCAGCAGTCGTTCACAGCGATTGTTCAGAATGTCAAAATAATTCAGATAGTTCTCACTGATCAGATCATTGTCATTGTCACAGAGCTCGTCAAAAATCTCCTCAAACTGCTCGTAGTATTTTTTCAGACGAAGTACCTCGTAACGGATATCCACGATCTGTTCCCGGATGTTGTCATCGTCCCCGTGGATCACGGAATCGTCCAAAGCGGAAATTCGATCCTCCAGATCCTCCAGATTTCTGGTGTCGCCGCGGAACAGATTCTTAAAAAAGGAATACATGGCCCTTTCGTTTGTGGGAGCTCCCGCAAAGCACTTGGAAGCCTCGGCATAGGAGGCTTCGTTTTCACAGATGAT
>CACXDS010000141.1 GCA_902766425.1 uncultured Lachnospiraceae bacterium | reverse complement strand
ATGGAGGAGAGAGAATGGATCAGTACAAGCAGGAATTTATCGAGTTTATGTTGGATTGTAAGGTGTTAAAGTTTGGCGATTTTACGCTGAAGAGCGGAAGAAGATCGCCCTTTTTCATGAATGCGGGAGGGTATGTGACCGGTTCCCAGCTGATGAAGCTCGGCGAATATTACGCAAAGGCGATCCATGACAAATACGGTGATGATTTTGATCTGCTCTTTGGGCCGGCCTACAAGGGAATACCCATCAGCGTGGCCACCTCCATTGCCTTCAGCAAATTATACGGCAAGGAGATCCGGTATTGCTCGGATCGAAAGGAAGAAAAGGATCACGGCGCCGATAAGGGCGGATTCCTTGGCAGCAAACCGCAGGATGGGGACAGAGTGGTGATGATCGAGGATGTGACCACCTCCGGAAAGTCCATGGAAGAGACTGTGCCGAAGGTAAAGGGCGCGGCAAATGTGGAGATTGTCGGTCTGATGGTTTCCTTAAACAGAATGGAAGTGGGTCTGGGCGGTCAAAAGAGCGCATTGGAGGAGATCAAGGAAAAATACGGCTTTGAGGCCAACGCCATTGTGGATATGGCTGAGGTGACGGAGTATCTGTACAATAAGCCCTATAAGGGACAGGTATACATTGACGATGAGATCAAAAAGGCGCTGGATGAGTATTATGCGCAGTATGGGTGCAGGTAAGCCGAAGCGGAGCGCTGAGGCATAGAAAGAAAGGCGGAGACGGATATGGAAGAAAAGGTATATAAGACCATGAATGGCGCAGGTGCGCTGAATATTGTGATCGGTGTGATCGCATTGGTGACGGGAGTGGCGGCCGGAGTACTGCTGATCATCAGCGGCTCTAAGCTGATCGCGGGAAAGTCGAAACTGATGTTTTAGAATAAAAGCATGATCAGGAAAAGGCATTTCCTTTTTTGGGGGAAATGCCTTTGTACTTGCAGCAGGGAGGAGCAGATGGCCAGAAGAAATTATAAGTTTACCAATAAGCGGCACCCGGATCAGGCAATCTTTTCTGTGATCCTGGGCGTGATCAGTCTTGTGGGGATCGCCTCTGTGATCTATCGTTCCTACCGGGAGCAGGGAGGCACACATCCGGGATATGGTCTGACAGGGCTGCTGGCAGTTTTGTTTTCACTGGCAGGGATCGTACTGGGACTTTTGTCCTTTCGTGCCAGGGACAGCTTCCGGGTGCTCTGTTTTGTGGGAACAATCTTGAATCTGCTGATCCTGGCGGGGATGGCATTACTCTTTTTCATGGGGATGTAGAGGAGAAAGAGTGAGCATGGGTGAATTGAATTAAAAGATTGAATAATAAAGATCTGAGAAGACTGAATAATGAAAGAGAGTGCAGCTATGGAACAGAATCTGGATAGGAACGGAGAGCTAAAGACGGAAGCATTGGATGAGATGAATGAGGAGCAGGAGACGGATCTCCTCAAGGAACGATATGAACTGGCCATTGCCCGGATCGCTCAGATCGCCGAGGAGGGGCAATTTGAGGAGGAAGTCATGGAAACGGATGAGAGCCAGACGGGCAGGATGGACGGCTTTAATCGGTATTTCCGTACGATGGCTGATTTCCTCCTGCTGGTGGATGACAATAAGAGATTTCTGGAGGATGGAGGGCTGAAAAAGGTAACCGTGGAGGAGCTAAAGGCCAGAAATCACTCCCTCTACAAGGATATTTTGCCGGAAAACTACAAGACCAGCTTTGGCAATCCCGCCTATGCGGCATTGCATCTGGGGGAGGAGCTTGGAAAATATCTATGTTTTCTTCACAGAGAGCTCTTTTCCATGATCGCTTTTTGCTATACGGGCAAGCTGGAGGAGCAGGTGATCCGGTTGGAGCTTTTTGTGGAAGTCTACGGTGCCTTTGCTGCAGCCTGGGAAGAGGGGAAGAATGTTCCCAAGGCCGAGGAACTCCGGGGGATCCTGTATTGGTTTGTCAGTGATTATTCGGATGTGACCACCTGTAATCAGGTGGAGCAGATGACTGTTCCCGGAAAGAGTGCTTCAATCGGGGTTTTAGGAGCCTTGGATTTTGAAGATCCCCGTTCGATTTTTGCCTACGGGGCCTATATCAGTGAAAATGAACTGGAGGCGGCAAGGTTTTTGAGTAAGCTTCCGCAGGAGACCATAGACCTGATGGCGGATACATACACAGAGGGCTACCGAATCGGATTTGAGCTGACGGGAAAGGATCTATCCAAGAAAAATACAGCGGAGCTTATCTATCCCATCGGCTTTGAACGAATGATGAAAAAGGCAGTGCAGAATCTGAAGAAGCTGGGACTCTCCCCGGTGGGACGGGATCAGTCCTTCAGTATCTTCTATGGGAATGGTTCTGCTTATGGCACGGATCCCAACAGGCAGTATCGCTTTGATCATAAAGATGATATCGCCCTGTTCTTGGATAGGGCTTTGGTGGAGCGAAGAGTGGAGGTATTCCAAACCGCCTTTGAGCAGTGCAAGAAGGAGGCTTCCCTGTATGCGGGACCGGCTGTGGTGGAGACCTTCGGCGAGAAGGATTTTGACCCTGTGAATAAACCGGAGGCTGTTAAGATGACGGAGGCTCAAAATGAGCTCTGGGTGGATCTTCGGATGCGCCGCAGACAGCTTCAGAGCCGCTATATTTTGGAGGAGGAGAGAAGCTTTACCATCATTGCCTTTCCTGTGCCGGAGATCCGCAGCGTACTGCCGGATGACAGTATGGAAACCTATGGGAGGTTCTTTGAGGAGATCATCCGGATCAATACTCTGCCTTATCGGACCTACCGGGACATCCAGGCAACTATTATCGAAGCCTTGAATAAGGCAGACCACTGTATCGTAAAGGGGATGAACGGCAATCGCACCGATCTGCAGGTGAATCTTTATAAGCTGAAGGATCCGGAGAAGGAAACCATCTTTGAAAACTGTGTGGCGGATGTGAATATTCCCGTGGGAGAAGTGTTTACCTCCCCCGTTCTTAAGGGGACGAATGGGCTTTTGCATGTCAGCAGGGTGTTTCTGGAGGGGCTGGAGTACCGGGATCTGTCCATTCGTTTTGAGGATGGTATGATCAAGGAGTACAACTGCTCTAATTTTGAGACTGAGCAGGAGAATCTGGATTTTATCCGTGAAAATATTCTGTTTCGGCATAAGACCCTTCCCATGGGAGAATTTGCTATCGGAACCAATACTACGGCATATACGGTGGCAAGAAAATATGGCGTTCAGGCCAAGCTTCCCATTCTGATTGCGGAAAAGACAGGGCCACACTTTGCCGTGGGGGACACCTGCTATTCCCAGGCGGAGGAGGTAAAGGTTTATAATCCGGACGGAAAGGAGATCGTGGCCAGGGACAACGAGGTCTCCATTTTGCGCAAGACGGATCCCGCAAAGGCATATTTTAACTGCCATACGGACATCACGATTCCTTATGAAGAACTTGGGGAGCTCTCCGCCGTGACAGGGGAGGGCGAAAAGATTCCCATCATCCTGGAGGGGAAATTTGTGCTGCCCGGAACAGAGGAATTGAATCGTCCCTTGGAGTAAGACAGAAGTAATATATTAAGATTTTTTAAGGAAAATATTGAAATATGCCTTGCATAAGGAAAGCATTTCTAGTAAACTATTGACTAGATATTGTGGATTTTTATGCGATCATCGGGCTTATATTGTAATTTTGAGCGGATCTGGCGGGCCGGATGGCAGGATGAAAGTGCCGGAGTGTGTTCGGCGATCAAAGTCGGTGAAAAACAGAAGGAAATCCCAATGAACAAGAAAGGAAAGGAATGTGGCGATGGCGACAAGGACAAAAGCACAGACAAGTGCGGCTAAGAAGAGCTCTGCCGGGAAAGGCACAGCAAAAGTTGGGATCGTAATGGGCAGTGATTCCGATATGCCCGTCATGGCAAAGGCAGCCGATATCTTAGAGGAACTGGGGGTGCCCTATGAGATGACCATTATCAGTGCTCACAGGGAGCCGGATGTGTTTTTTGAATACGCAAAGAGTGCGGAGGAGAAGGGCTTCAAGGTGATCATTGCCGGTGCAGGAATGGCAGCTCATCTGCCTGGTATGTGCGCCGCAATTTTTCCCATGCCTGTGATCGGAATCCCCATGCACACCACATCGCTGGGAGGAAGGGATTCCCTTTATTCCATCGTGCAGATGCCCTCCGGAATCCCTGTGGCCACAGTGGCCATTAACGGCGGCGCCAATGCGGGACTGTTGGCAGCAAAGATTCTGGCAACCTCCGATGCTAAGCTCCTTGCCAAACTCAAGGACTACAGCAAGAAGCTGAAGGAACAGGTGGAGGCAAAGGACGCCAAGCTTCAGGAAATCGGCTACAAGAAATACATGGAACACTGAGCAGAACCATGCAGCCCCCTACAGAGAGGGCTGAGGAATGCTTGCATTCCGGAGGCCCTCCCTGCAGGGGGCTATATGGCGAAGCCATATACATGAGCAAAAGGAAAGCCGCGAAGCGGCGATTTTGCGAATGTGGTTCTGCGAGGGGAGCAGGAGCGTAAGGAAGAGCAAAAGGAAAGCCGCGAAGCGGCGATTTTGCGAATGTGGTTCTGCGAGGAGAGCAGGAGCAGGAAGAAAGCCGCGAAAAAACAAGCCGCTGAGGCGGCGGAATGAGAGGATAAAATGGATTATAAGAAGGCTGGAGTTGATATTGAGGCCGGCTACAAGTCGGTGGAGCTGATGAAGAAGCATGTGAAGGAGACCCTGAGGCCCGAAGTGTTGGGCGGCCTGGGCGGATTCTCCGGCGCGTTCTCCATGGCAGGTTTTAAGAATATGGAAAATCCTGTGCTGCTTTCCGGAACGGACGGCGTGGGCACAAAGATCAAGCTGGCGTTTCTGTTGGACAAGCATGATACAGTGGGAATCGACTGTGTTGCCATGTGCGTAAACGATGTGGCCTGCGCAGGCGGAGAACCCCTGTTTTTCCTGGATTATATTGCCTGCGGAAAAAATTACCCCGAAAAGATCGCGGAGATCGTAAAGGGCGTGGCAGAGGGCTGCAAGCAGGCGGGGTGCGCGCTGATCGGCGGTGAGACCGCGGAGCATCCCGGCCTGATGCCTGAGGATGAGTATGATCTGGCTGGCTTTACCGTTGGCGTTGCCGATGAGAAGGATATCATCGACGGCTCCAAGATCAAAGCCGGTGATACTCTTGTGGGCATTGCCTCCTCCGGAGTGCACTCCAATGGCTTTTCTCTGGTGAGAAAGGTGTTTGAGATGACAAAGGAGAGCCTGGATACCTATTATGATGAGCTGGGCAAGACCCTGGGCGAGGCACTTCTCGCACCCACCAGGATTTATGTGAAGGCACTGAAGTCCGTAAAGGATGCGGGCGTTGTGATCAAGGGCTGCAGCCATATCACCGGGGGCGGCTTTTATGAAAATATCCCCAGAATGCTGCCGGATGGCATTAGGGCTGTGGTAAAGAAGGACAGCTATGAAGTGCCTGCGATCTTTAAGCTTCTTCAGAAGACCGGAGACATCGCTGAGGAAATGATGTATAACACCTATAATATGGGACTTGGCATGATCCTTGCTGTGGATAGTGCGGATGCCGCTAAGACGGTGGAGGCGCTGAAGGCAGCAGGAGAGAATGCATATATCGTCGGAACCTGTGAGGCAGGAGAAAAGGGTGTGACCATATGCTAAAGATTGTGGTATGCGTTTCCGGCGGAGGGACAAATCTTCAGGCAATCCTGGATGCGATCGACAGTGGAAGGATCACCAATACCCGGGTGATCACCGTCATCAGCAACAATCCCGGTGCCAAAGCACTGGAGCGAGCAAAGAACCATGGGATTCCGGGGATCTGTATGTCCCCCAGGGATTATGCGGATCGGGAGACCTTCAACGAAGCATTTACTGCGAAGCTCTGCGAACTGGAGCCGGATCTGATCGTACTGGCAGGCTTCCTGGTAAGGATCCCGGAGCAGATGGTAGCTAAGTTTTCCGGACGGATCATCAACATTCATCCTTCCCTGATCCCTTCCTTCTGCGGTGTGGGCTATTATGGACTTAAGGTGCATGAGAAGGCGTTGGAGCGCGGCGTGAAGGTGACGGGGGCCACGGTTCATTTTGTGAACGAGGGGATGGACGAGGGGCCCATCATCGCCCAGAAGGCAGTTGCAGTGGAGCAGGACGACACGGCGGAGATCCTGCAGCGCAGGGTGATGGAGCAGGCGGAGTGGATCCTGTTGCCCCAGGCCATCGATGATATTGCCAACGGAAGGATCACGATCACGGACGGGCATGTCCGCAGAGTGAAATGATTTAGCGCTTTGAAAGAAGGGAGAATTCCTGTTTGAAGCGGATAGAATAACACACGAGGTGAGAGCATGAAAGTACTGATCGTAGGCGGCGGCGGGCGTGAGCATGCCATCGCGGTGAGCATGAAAAAGAGCAAGAGAGTAGATAAGCTCTATTGTGTACCCGGCAACGCCGGAATCGCACAGATCGCAGAATGCGAGCCTTCCATCGGCGTGATGGAGTTTGACAAGATCATTGCCTATGCGAAGGAAAAGGCAGTGGATCTGGTGTTTGTGGCTCCGGATGACCCGTTGGTCGGCGGTTTGGTGGATGCTTTGGAGGCAGCAGGCCTGAGAGCCTTCGGCCCCAATAAAGCGGCGGCCATCCTGGAGGGAAGCAAGGCCTTTTCCAAGGATCTGATGAAGAAATATCATATTCCTACCGCAGCATATGAGACCTTTGATGATCCGCAGAAGGCGCTGGAGTATCTGGAAACCGCTGAAATGCCCATTGTTCTGAAGGCGGACGGACTGGCGCTGGGCAAGGGCGTGCTGATCTGCAATACGCTGGAGGAGGCAAAGGCCGGCGTGAAGGAGATCATGCTGGATAAGCATTTCGGAAGCGCGGGCAACCGGATGGTCATCGAGGAATTCATGACCGGAAGAGAGGTCTCCGTACTGTCCTTCGTGGATGGAAAGACTATTCGCATCATGTCCTCCGCCCAGGATCACAAGAGGGCAAAGGATGGGGATCAGGGCTTGAACACCGGAGGAATGGGTAATTTCTCTCCCAGTCCTTTCTATACAGAGGAAGTGGATCGGTTCTGCAGGGAGCATATCTATCAGGCCACGGTGGATGCCATGGCAGCCGAGGGCAGACCTTTCAAGGGAGTGATCTTCTTTGGATTGATGCTTACGCCAAAGGGCCCGAGAGTTCTGGAGTTCAATGCGAGATTCGGCGATCCGGAAGCGCAGGTGGTGCTGTGCCGCATGAAGAATGATATTATGGATGTGGTGGATGCCTGCATCGACGGCACACTGGATCAGGTGAAGCTGGAGTTTGAGGAT
>CACXDS010000140.1 GCA_902766425.1 uncultured Lachnospiraceae bacterium | reverse complement strand
GGTCTGATGCTGCCCTATGTGGTTTACTTCGGCTTTATCCTGATCGGTCTCGGCTGCCTTGCATTTACTTTAACAGGCAAGGATCTGAAGGGAGAAGGCAGACTGGCTGCTATCTAAAATAATCAAGAGATTTCAAGGGCGGGCCGTTTGACCCGCCCTTGTCATGTGAGAGATTAAGAGATATACTGTTTATTGTATGAAGCCAAATTATGTTTATGAATTGATGGAAGGAGGATTGTTCTTCATGAATTGTCCGTTTTGTGGCAAAGAGATGAATACAGGGGTTCTGTATGGAGATGGGAGAATGGGTGGGGTATTTTGGAACGAAAACGGCAAAAGAAAATCATTTTTTGATAGAATGATCGGTTCAGGAAGGATTACCGGAGCGAAGACCAGTCTTACGACTTTTACGATCGAATCTTATTTTTGTAAGAATTGTAAAAAAATGATATTTGATACGGATATTGAAGAGTAGGAGCTCTGACGGTGTCTGTGTTTCCGAAGGAAAGTGGGACGGGCTGTTTGAACACCAGGGGGATGGTATGAGAATTGCAGTGTGTGATGACGAAGATAGATTCAGATCCGATATCCGTGGGCATATCGATAAGATGTTTGGAAGCCTCGATGTGATCGTGGACAGCTTTTCCGGTGGAAAGGAATTGCTCGCAAGGTTTCGGGAGCATCCCTATGACCTTGTGTTTCTGGATATTGAGATGCCTGGGATGGATGGGATCACTCTGGCTAAGGAGCTTCGGGCGATCAGCGATCAGGTCTTTATCGTGTTTCTCACGGGGCATGTGGAATATGCCCTGGAGGGCTATGAAGTGAACGCTCTCCGGTATCTCACAAAACCGGTGAAGGAGGAGAAGCTCCGGGAAGTGCTCGCCTATGTATCGGAGAAGCTGTCCGCCAAGCGGCAGATCATGTTAAAGACGGAAGGAGAGGAGGTCTTTGTGAATGTCAGTGACATCCTCTATTTCGAGGCTCAGGATCAGTATGTGATGGTACATACTGTGGATAAGGATTATCTGGTGAGATATAATCTGTCAGATTATGAGAAGGATCTGAAAAAGGATGGTTTTGTGAAGCCTCACAGGAGCTATCTGGTCTCCCTCGCAAAGGTGCGCAGGATCGGAAAGGGTGAGGTGCTTTTGGAGGGAAATGTTTCCGTGCCGGTCAGTCGCAGCGCCGCAGCGGGACTGAAAAATATGCTGTACTCCTACTTGGAGGAAAATGCATTCTAATAAATGGTTTGAATAAAAGGCTTGAACAGATGATCTGAAAAGTTTGAACAATGAACGGATGGTGATCTTATGACATATGCGGAGATGCTTCCTTCCCTGCTATTTTCGAATTTGATAGGAACGCTTTCCATATTTGCGGAAGCATTTGTGACACTGAGTACGATTCTGATTCCTTTGTGCTTCTTTGGCAGGGAGGGCAAACTCAAAAAAGCCACTTTTATCATTATAGGGATTCTTCCTGTTTATGCGGTGATCAGCAATGCGCTTGCATCCATCAATGCAATTGTTTATTGCAGGCAACATGCCACGGAAGTGGTGGAAACAGTGGAAGCTCTGGACTCTGTCTATATGACGCTGATCCAAACGGCGTGCGTATTTCTTGCTGCTACCACGGTCTACTCCAGGCATAAGCTGCTGCATGGCATTGAGAATGTCATTTATTTCATTGTAGTAGAGTTATATCAACAGTTTTTGATTACTTGTTCCATGTCATTTCTCGCGGATGACATTTTGGAATTCTATAATAGCACGGGAAACCTTATGGCTGTGCTTCCAAAGGCCTTCAACATTTATATTCTCAGCTATTTCCTGGTTTCTCTATTCTTGTTTCTGGGCTTGTATTTGGGGCTGTACAGGAGAAAGAGTTTTTTCTATGTGAGTTACAAATACAGGATTCTTTTTGTAATATGGGAATTCTTCCTTCTTTACAGCGTTGTCAAACCATTGAATCATGCCGGAGATAATGCCGGTCTGTTTGTTCCGATGAAGAATATGATCGGTTTTATGCTGCCCGTCCTAGGGATTGCCTTTCCCTTTCTCATCATGATCATGGTGTCGAGGCGCAATGCCCTGGAAAAGACAGTGATTCAGGAGGGCTATATCTCCGCAGAGCTGGAATATATTGATCAATATAAGAGAAGTCAGGAGGAGACCAGGGCCTTTCGGCATGACATAGCGAACAATATGTCCCTGCTCTCCGCCATGATGGGGGAGGGGAAATATGAGGAGGCGGAGCAGTATCTGAATGACCTTTTGGGGAGTGTCCGGGGGATGTCGCCAAAGTATGTGACGGGGGATGAGATGCTGGACTGCCTGGTGGGGATGAAGGCGGGGCGCATGGAGGAGGCAGGCATCGCCTTTACCATCGACGGAGTGGCGGACGGTGGCCTCTCCATGAAACCCACGGACATTTGCAGCATCTTTGCCAATGCGCTGGATAATGCCATAGAAGCCTGCGAAAATATGCCTGATGGAAAGGAAAGAACCATTCGGCTGGAGATTAAAAAGGCCGGGCAATTTTTTGCCATCAAGCTGGTCAATACTTATGAGGAGAGCAGGGAAGGCTTCGCCCTCGGAAAGCTCTTTGATGGAAAGGAAAGACACACCTCCAAGAAGGACAAGAGCTTTCACGGATATGGAACACAGAACATTAAGGCTACGGTGGAGAAGAATAACGGTATCCTAAAGAGCGAGGCGGGGGAAGGATTGTTTACCCTCTCCGTCATGATTCCCCGGGGGTGAGCGGGACGAAAAAAGCAACCATCCTAGTGAAAAAATGTCAAGAATCGTGCTAAGATATGCGTAGACATCAGAAGGATAAATGGGAGTGGAAGGGCGATGAACAGACTGGTGAATCGAAAAACCATTGAGAACCATGCTTTTCTGCACGAGGGGAAGGAATTACATGTCACCGTAACCATCGGAGTTGCCCGCTATAAGCCCAGTGATGACATCCGTCAGTGGATCGGTGAGGCGGAGCAGAGAATGTACCTGGGAAAGCAGCAGGGGAAAAATCGGGTGATCATGACAGCTTAGATCAAAGGAGGAGAATCAAATGTATCGGTATGAAACACATTTACACACTGCCCAGGCCAGCGCCTGCGGGGTTACGCCGGGAAGAGAATACCCGGCAATTTTTAAGGCGCGGGGATATGACGGTATTTTTATTACGGATCACTTTTTTCATGGGAATACAAGACCTTCCAGAGAGCTCCCCTGGCCGGAATATGTGGATGCTTATATGATGGGATACGAGGAGGCCAAGAAGGCCGGAGATGAGATCGGATTCAAGGTTTTCTTTGGGATTGAGGAGAATTTTGAGGGGGATGAATTTCTGATCTACGGTGTGGATCGGGAGTTTTTGCTGGCTCATCCCGAAATTCCGCACTGGACCAGGGAGGAGATGATCCGTTCCGTGCATGAGGCAGGAGGGGCTGTGATGCAGGCACATCCCTTCCGGGATCGGGATTATATCAAGATGATCCATCTCTATGCGGAAGAGGTTGATGGAATCGAGGGAATCAACACGGCGAACACAGCCAATGATAATCTGGCTGCACTCTGCTATGCGCTGCAGCATCAGATGATGATCCAGGCCGGATCGGATACTCATAACAAGGACAAGATCGGAGATCTGAATGGGGGGATTCTCTATGATAAGCCCATTCTGTCCACGGAGGATTATGCGGGGAGGCTGCGCCGCCGCGAAAGACCGCAGATTTTTTATCCGGACGCGCTCTTTGAAGGGATGGAGGGCATTCGGGTAAAGCTTCCGGCGGAGATCCGGCGGGGAGGCGCATGGGAAAAGCTAGAGCAGGAGGAGATCAGACAATGGATCCTGAAAGCGGGAGCAACCTGGGAGGGAGCGGCAGCTCAGCCTCAGGGAATCGTAAGGGAGATCCTTACGAAGCTGAAGGCACTGTAGAGATGGTGGCATGCGCCACCTCAACAGTGCTTCTTAATCATAAGAGCTCTCTATCATCTTGGAGGGCTCTTTCAACAGAGCTTCTTATCATAGGCGATCTCCATCACCTTGGAGAGCTCTCTCAACATTCTGGCACAGGCGCTCTGCTCATCCCGAAATGAGGTGGTACAGAATTTATTGTCTTTTTCACAGAAGAAAACCTCCCAGAGGTCGTTTTGCTTCTCCAGGCAGATCCTGCCGTCCGATGCACCGCCGATCTGATAGAGCTTTGCGGGTACCAAATGTTCTGCTAAAAAGCTTTTTAATTCAGCGATTGTCATAATCTCAAATCCTCCTTACATAGATAGTGAAACACAAAGGTCTGAACAATAAAATACGAATCGGATAAAAGCAAAGTAGAAGTATCCAAACAATAGTATATGCATCCGAACAAAATGTGATGTAGTTTTTATTACTACATATAATATACATCGGGGCGACGAGGAATGCAATAGATATTTGAAAATTCATTGACGAATATATGACAGGGGATTTATACTATTTTTAGACGGATCAATACATTTTAACCACAAAGCTACCGGGGGTGAAATGCTCCATATATTTTAATAAAAAGAGCCAGGGGGGATGGAAGGATGGACAGAATACCGGAGATCACGGTTTTTGAGGATGGTAGTAAAATTTGGCAGCAGGAGTTTGAGGCTTTTGTGGCAAAGGTTTATATACCGGTCACCAAACAGCCGGCGGATATTGTGAATTTCGGATTCCGGGCGCCCTATCTGATGCTTTTTGAAGAGAACCGGATGAGCTTAACCGAGGCGAAAGGATTTGCAGACAAGAACGGCTTTGCCGAGATCGCATCCGAGTATGCGGGGAGTGTAGTCTTTTTTTATCCTACCTGCGAGGGCGGCTGGAAAAACGCACCCGAGGATCTCTACGCACAGATGATCGCTCAGTCCCGGATCAGTCAGTATTATCAGGATGGAGCGGCAATTATGTATGACCGCTTTGCCAAGAAGATGGGGCGCCCCTATATTCGCGGCGCAGTGCTCAGAACCTACCTCTATGGGTGGGGCGCATCCGCTGATTATATTGCCAGAAGCTGCATGCATACCATTCAGGGGGATGGACTATACGGCCCCGGGGATGTGACACCGGCCGGAGTGATCCTGAATGGGGTCACAGGAACCAATCTGCCCGATGCGCAGCGGCGGGATATCCCGGTTGTTTCCATTGGAAATTCCAAGGAGTTTAACGAAGCCTTAATGGCAACCGTGGATCATCTGCGCATTGTGGAAACGGCGGATGTGAAGAAGGATTTTTATGACTTTACCGGGCAGTTTCGCCGTATGGTGGGTCATCTGGAGAAAGAAGCGGATCTCGACCGGATGGGGTTGATCTGTGAACCGGGATTTGTGACGGTGAAGACAGCAGCGGATAACCGGGGGGATGATAAGGATACGAAGGAGCACCGGATTGGATATGTGGCCTATTATAAGAAAGGGATCATGGATGACGAAAGGAAGGCTCCCCTGCTCTTTTGCTTCCATGGGGGAGGGGATTCCGCCCTTTGTATGGCGTCGGTTTCCGGGTGGTATCAGGTTGCGGCAAGGTTTGGTTTCCTTTTGATCTGCGTAGAGAATCATCTGAACAGCACTGCTACGGAAAATATGGAAATGCTTGGCATCTTAAAAAAGAAATATGCCATCGATGAGACCAGGATCTATGCCAGCGGATTCTCCATGGGAGGCTGTAAATCCTGGGACATGATGCAGGAGTATCCCAAGGTCTTTGCAGCAGTTGCGCCCATGGATGCCACCTTTGAGGTGGGCTGCAATTCCTATGGGGAGCCTGTCGATGATTATAACAGAGATACCCGGCTTCCTGTTTTTTATGCGGGAGGGGAGATTACTCCCTTGCCGGAGCTGCCTTTTCAGGCTCAGAAATGTCTGAATCGCATGAAGTATGTTCTGCAGGTCAATGGGGCCAAGAAGACTTATGAAGTGAAGCTGGAAGAGAAGGATGGGTGGGAAAATCCAATCTGGGGCATCAATGGTGACTGTTCGGTAAGTCTGACCAATATAGAGCGTGAGAACAGTGTGCTTACTTTGCAGCTCTTTGACAGCACTGACGGAAAGTGCTATAGCGTGTTTGGCAGCGTCAGCAATCAGGGGCATGAGGTGAGGCATCATACCTGTGAGAATGCCTGGAGGTTCTTAAGCCAGTTCAGAAGACTTCCGGACGGCAGTCTGGAGGGCGGGTGTAGTGCGCAGGAGTATTTGGAAAAGCTTAAGAAAGCGGAGCTGAGTCTCTGAAGCGGGGAAATTAGTCGGAAGGTTGTGCTGTCTGTATGAGAAAAGCCGGACTCGGATTCCGGAGCACGGGAAGGGACATAGAGAACTGCATGGGTACTCCGAAAGCGGGAGTGCCCGGCACAAATCGGAAGGTTTTGGAGGTGGGCGTATGGGGAAAAAGGTTATCATCAAAGAAGTGGATCATCCCATCAGGGAAGTGGAGCTAGAAGTGGAAGACGGCTTTATGGAGGATATTATGGGATCGCTGATGGCCAATGCCGGAGATACGAAATACATTCCGCTAAACAGGATGAATACCCTGTATCTGGTCGTAAACGGAATGTCCGGTTTTGGATTGCCGGATAATTTCCTCTATGTGGAGAATGGGGGCGTTCAGAAGGATGGATTGATCCCAACGGTAAAGCCGGCCCGGGGAACGGCCTACTTTGTCCGGGTATCCTGGGTGACGGAGGATTATCGGAAAAAGGCGAAGCTGGAGAATATCACCTATGATGATTTTGTCTATGCCAGGAATTTCATGACCGATGTCTATCAGAGGGATCTGAAGGATAACCCCTATCCCACGGCATTTAATTGAGCCACAGCGGTATGTCCGGGCGGCATGCTATGAAAGCTTTTCTGAGTACAGGGCCCGGTATTTGCTGGGAGATATGCCTGCTACCTTCTGGAAGGTTTTGAAAAAATAAGCATAGCTTGAAAAACCCAGGTATTCAGCAGCCTCTGCCACACTGAGTCCGCTCCGGAGAAGCTCCTGCGCTGTAGTGATCTTTTGCAGTGTCAGGTAGTGCCCGATGGAGACATGGGCATGCTGCTTGAACAGTCTGCCCAGATAATCCGGATGGAGAAAGAAGTGTTCCGCCAGATCACTGATGGTCAGGTTCTCCCGCACATGCTCCTGGATGTAGGAGATGATCTCATTCACCCTCTTTTGTGACGGAGAAGGAGGGAGGGATGGGACGGCGCAGGGATTTTCCTGCACCAGCTTCGTGAGCTGATCCAAAAGAAGAAAAAAATCAGCCAACGCCGAGGGCTCCGAAAAATGAGAATGACTTATGAGCTTGCGCATTTTCTGCGCCAGCTCTTTTTTTTGTGCCGCTTCAAGCGTGAGCATCACGGGAACCGCATTCTGATAAAGCATCGGTATCGCCTGTGATTCCAAAAGAATATTTTTGATCCAGGCCTCACGAATGTTCAGTACATACCGTTCATACACCACATCCGTCTCGTGATAGAGCTGATGGACGCAGAAGGGAGGAATGAGGATTAAGGTATCTGCAGGCACCGCAAAGACCTGATCGCCCAGGAGGACATCCGGCAGGGCAGTCCTGGTAAAATAGAGCTCCGCACCGTCATGGGCATGGGGGCCAACGGGATATTCCACTTTCCCTTTGCGATAAGCGATGTCATAAGGAAGATCCATGGGAAAGAAAAGTGTTGTCTCAGAATTTTTCATAGGAGGTTCCTCTTCAAAATGCGGGGTAGTGTCAAGTCTGACACTCCTTTTTTATTCTAAAACCTTTATTCTTCGGGAGGTTTTAAATAAAAAGAGCATTGACCTCCCATT
>CACXDS010000139.1 GCA_902766425.1 uncultured Lachnospiraceae bacterium | reverse complement strand
TGCCACGGCAACATATGCCGTTCACCAATCTCCGAATTTGTTTTGAAGGATATGGTGGAGAAGCGGGGCATAAAGGATATGTTTGAGATTGCTTCCGCGGCAACAAGCACGGAGGAAATCTGGGGCGGACACGGAAATCCTATTTATCCGCCTGCTCAGGCAGTGCTGAGGGAGCATCATATTGGGGAAACGGCGTATACGAATTTCAGCAATAAGAGGGCGCGGCAGGTGACAAGGGAGGACTATGCCCATTATGATTATCTGCTGTGCGCGGATTCGGCCAATATTAGGAATACCATGCGGATCACGGGACCGGACACGGAAGGGAAGATCAGGCTCCTTTTGGATTTTACGGACAGGCCGGGGAGGAGCATTGCCGACCCATGGTACACGGGGCAGTTTGACGAGACATACCGGGATGTTGTAGAGGGGTGCACAGCGTTTCTGGGTGAATTGGAGTTGCAGGGGATAATCTGAAAAAAAGGTAGATTTTCAGAGGATATTTTGGTATGATGGGGGCATGATTCACAGCATGACTTGTCTGGGGGTGTTTCATGGGTCAAAGAGAGAGGAAGGGACTGAGATCAGAAGAATATCGTTTGCCAATCCGGATCAGTGTGGCAGTGGTAATATGGGTGATTGTTCTGGAGCTGTTTTGTATGGTCATGGATATACGGCCCACGGTGTTTTATACCTTAAAGGATCGGATGACGGCGGATGTCACATATGCCGATGGAAGGCAGGCGCATTTTGAGGACGGAAATTTCGGAGTCGTGAATTTGGGAGACCGGGTGGAGATGCATGTCACATTCCCGGGAAGCTATAATATTAAGGCGGCAGAGCTGTTTGTGCCACTACATAATGTGATCCTGAATGTGTCCCTGGAGGGCAAGGGGATGCTGTACCGGGATCATGTCAACATGGACGATCTGACAAAGCATTACGGGAATCGCATCTATGAGGTTCAGCTGCCGGGAGGCTTTGAGAAGCATGAGATGGTCTGGGAGCTTCTGCCCAGAGGACGGATTCCCTATTCGGACTTGGCGAATATTGGGATCATTCCGGCAAATGAAGGCTGGAAGCATATTATCACAGGAAATGTATTTGTGTTTTTGGTGTCAGTAACTCTGATGGTCCTGGCGGCAGTGAGTATCTGTTACTTTACGGTGAAGAGTCTGGAGGAGAGAAAGCTACAGATTGGATTACCCATTGCGGCGTTTGAATTAGTGATCTGCGGCTGGTTTTTCGGAAGTCTCAGCATGTTTTATCTGGTGGTGGAGGATGTCTCCTTTTGTGCCAAGATAGAGTATTATACACTGTACTTGGCGCCGATTCCATTGACTATGTTTATTTATCAGGTCATTGATAAGCCTGTCATGAAGAAGCTGGTGGCGGGAGTAGGCCTGGGATATATTGTATTTTATGTGATTGCAACCGCACTGGAACGCATACCGGGTATGCCAAACTATTCTAAGCTGCTGCCGGGAATGCATGCCCTTGCGGGAGTGACTGTGGTCTGTCTTGTGGTGGCTATTTTCTTTGGCACACACAGCGGCAGGAATTCTTATATAGTCATACTGAGGATCGGGATTCTGGTGGCCATGATCTTTGGGCTTACTGAGATTTTGAGGTTTAATATCATAAAGTATGTTTTTGATGACTCCTGGATCTCCACGAAGGGCTTGAGTGGTTTAGCAATCCTGATCGTGGCAGTATCCCTGGTGGTCTATCTGATTTCTTATTCCATGAATCAGTTTGCGGTGAAGATTGAAAGGCAGCAGCTCATGAAGCTGGCCTATCAGGATGCACTCACTGGTATGCCCAATCGGGCGGACTGTTATCGCAATATTGAGGAGATGGAGAAGAAAAAGATCAGGGACTACACGATTGTGTTTATTGATCTGAATGATTTAAAGAAAACCAATGACAGCTATGGGCACGAGGCGGGGGACAGGCTCTTGAAGGTGACCGCAGATGCTATCGGGGAGTTTTTTTCCGAAGGGGGCTTTACCTCCAGGTGGGGCGGGGATGAGTTTGTGGCCTGTGTCTATGGGAAGAAGGAACTGGCGCTGGAGAGGATTGAGAGCTTTCAGCAGAAGATGAAGGCTGCAAATGAGAGCGGGGAGTATCCTTTTTCTGTTTCGGCGGCCTGCGGCTATATGGAGAGTACCGCGGAGGCTTATGTGGCACCTATCGAGGCGATCCGCAGGGCGGATGAGAGAATGTACGAGAATAAGAGGCGTATGAAAGGTAAAGCTTAGGACGGACTGCGGAAGGAAACTCGATCAGATCGCGCAGGCAGGCGGTGGACAAGGAAGAGGTTTGTCTTGCATATCCCACAGCTTTACGATATAATAGTACCGAATTTTTGGAATCAGTTTTTCAGAAGCATTTATGGAATAAGTTTACGAGGAGGAAGAACCAATGGAATTATTGCAGGGCGGTGCCTATCTGTTAAATGGCACGGAGATTGTGCCGGATACGGCGGAAGCACCGGCAGCCATTCAGGCGAAGACAGGAAAGGAGATCAGTAAGGCCGAGGCGGCTAAGAATACTATTGCCTATGGGATTTTGGAGAGTCATAATACCTCCGGCAATATGGAGAAGCTGAAGATCCGTTTTGATAAATTGACCAGCCATGATATTACCTTTGTGGGAATCATTCAGACGGCGAGGGCTTCCGGACTGCAAAAGTTCCCCATGCCCTATGTCCTGACCAACTGTCATAATTCGCTTTGCGCGGTGGGTGGTACCATCAATGAGGATGACCACATGTTTGGCCTGTCCTGTGCAAAGAAGTACGGCGGAGTTTATGTTCCCCCTCATCAGGCAGTGATTCATCAGTTCGCGAGGGAGATGCTTGCAGGCGGTGGAAGAATGATCCTGGGCAGTGATTCCCATACCCGTTACGGTGCACTGGGCACCATGGCCATGGGCGAGGGCGGTCCGGAGCTTGTAAAGCAGCTGCTGAACCAGACCTATGATATCAACATGCCCGGCGTAGTGGGCGTTTATATGACCGGAGCTCCGGTAAAAGGTGTCGGTCCTCAGGATGTGGCACTTGCCATCATCGGCGCGGTATTTAAGAATGGTTATGTAAAGAATAAGGTGATGGAGTTCGTAGGACCCGGTGTTGCAAGCTTGTCCGCTGACTTCCGTATCGGCATCGATGTTATGACCACGGAGACGACCTGCCTGTCCTCCATCTGGAAGACGGACGATCAGATCAAGGAGTTCTATGATATTCACGGGCGCAGCGAGGATTACAAGGAATTAAATCCCGGCGAGGTGGCCTACTATGATGGTATGATCAAGATTGATCTCTCCGAGATCCGTCCCATGATCGCAATGCCTTTCCATCCCAGCAATACTTACACCATTGAGGAGCTGAATGCGAATCTGATGGATATTTTGGATGAGACGGAGAAGAGAGCTCTGGTAAGCTTGGATGGTGCCGTGGATTATCACCTGAAGGATAAGGTAAAGAACGGTAAGTTCATGGTAGATCAGGGCATCATTGCAGGCTGTGCCGGCGGCGGATTTGAGAATATCTGCGCGGCAGCAGATATCCTAAAGGGACAGTACATCGGTGCAGATGAGTTTACTCTTAGTGTATATCCCGCTTCCATGCCTGTATATATGGAGCTTATCAGAAACGGTTGTGCGGCTACGATCCTTGAGACCGGTGCTATCATGAAGACCGCTTTCTGCGGCCCTTGCTTTGGCGCGGGAGATACGCCTGCAAACAATGCGTTCTCCATCCGTCACTCTACCAGAAACTTCCCGAACCGTGAGGGAAGTAAGCTACAGAATGGTCAGATCTCTTCCGTGGCACTTATGGATGCAAGATCCATCGCGGCAACGGCTGCAAACAAGGGCGTTCTTACCCCTGCAACTGACTTTGACGGTGAGTTTGGCAAGTATAAGTATCACTTTGATTCCAAGATTTACGCAAACCGCGTATT
>CACXDS010000138.1 GCA_902766425.1 uncultured Lachnospiraceae bacterium | reverse complement strand
TCTCGCAGCACATCGTTGGCGAACTTTTCATCATAGGTCTCCACGATCCGCGCATGCTTACAGTTCTGTACCAGGATCAATCCATAATTTCTCCCCCTGTTATGATACTGCATGGCGTAATCGACCATGGATTCCACCATAGCTCTGGCGTTCATCAAGCCGGTGGCTCCATCGCGTTTCAGCGTCTGGGTACGCTTACGGACATAGGAAGATTTGTCCTCCTTATCCACAAAATATCCCATCAGCCCCACGATCTCTCCCCCGTCGTAAATAGGGCGCTTAAAGCAGGCAATATTATGTATTACACCATTCACAATACATTGTCCGGGTGCATCCGAGATCGTCTCTCCCTTGCGCAGAACATCCCACTCATCATTTTGATAAGGTGCATCATCTACATGCCAGTTCATTTCTTCGTCCGTCTTCCCCAGGATCTCCTCCAGGGATTTGATCCCATAATAATCCAGGAAGGACTGGCTGGCTCCCAAAAACCTTCTTTCTCTGTCCTTCCAGAAAAATTTCACACTGGCAAAGCAGAGCATATTTTCCCAAAGCAGCTTTCCGTAATCCCGCTCACTGTCCACAGAGGCCCTGGCGGCGCTTCCGGCAGACAAAAGTCTCTCCACTCCATCCCTGCCGCTGTGCTCATGACAGAGATACGGCTTCATACAGTAGAGATATTCCTCTCCCCCCGTTCCCGGGATCATCATGAGATAAACCTCATAGGACCGATAATCGCCATCCTCCTGGCGAACCCGGAACACATCGACAATATATCCTTTGCGGCTCTCCTCCACCCGCTCCCGCAGCGTGGCAAAATCCGTAAAGCTCCGATAGCGCTCCCGCTCTGTCGGAATAATAAAATCATTTAACCGGGAGGAATAAGTGTCGGAGGAAACACTCAAATACTTATCATTTCCCAAAAGCGGGAAAACACTTTTTTGCTGTATATTACCGGAAAGCACCACCTCAAACAGGAGATTCAGATCCCGCAGCCTTGCGTCCAGTCTTTCGCTTTCGCTGGCATTTTTATCCAATGTCATGTTCAGCAGGGATCCCTTTATGATATAATGACCGCTGCTCTTCGCCAAAACCTCTACCCTCAGGCACAGATAATTCCCGTTCTGGGTATAATAAAAGATGGCAGGCTTCCCTGATTCTTCAATCTGATCCGCAAATTCCCGATATTTTTTCAAAAGAGGCGATCCCGTGGCATAAATCCTTCTGTCAATCTCCTCCAGACTCATTTCCGTATTTTCAAAGATCTGACGACGATAGGGACGATTCATAAAGAGCGTCCGGAACTGCTTCCCATCGTCCTCAATGATCTCCAGGGGCATATCCGTGGCTCTGACCTCCTGGCTGGCCGCCTGATAAAATCTTCTCCATTTTCTCTTTTCGACAGAAATACCCTTTTCATTCAGGTGCAGGAACATCTCCTCCACCGGTTCTGGTTTGCCATAATAATAGCCCTGGATCTGGCCGCAGCCGATCTCCCTCAAAAAGTCCAGCTGCTCCTTTGTCTCCACGCCCTCTGCCAGGGTCTTGATCCCGATATCCTTCGCCATAGTAATGGTATGACGCATAATGTCCTTTGCCTTATCGGTAAAAGGGGTCAAAAACCTCATGTCCAGCTTCAGCATGTCAAATTGATAATCCTTCAACAGCGTAAGAGAGGAATATCCGCTTCCAAAGTCATCCATCCAGATCTCATAGCCCGCCTGCCGGAAATCCCCGATCACCTTTCTCATGAGCTCCTCATCTGAAGCGATCATGCTCTCCGTGACCTCGATATGGATAAAATCCCTGGGCACATCATACTTTTCCACTGCCTGCTCCACCACACGGAGCATATCACACATTGCGAAATCCAGTCTCGAAAAATTAACGGAGACCGGTACTGCAGGCTGCTTCTGCGCCACTCTATCCTGAATGCACTGACAGACCTTATCCACCACATAGCTGTCTAATTTATGGATCTGACGATTATCCTCCAAGGTCTTGATAAAATCGCCCGGCATGATAAAGCCCAGCTCAGGATCCTTCCATCTCACCAGAGATTCCACGCCGCAAAGCTGCCCGGTAATGGATCTCACCACGGGTTGATAATAAACCTGGATCCACCCCTTTTCCAGGGCCTCATCCAGCTTTCTGGTCACATGCTCCGAAGTCATCATCCTCTTGGCAAGCTGATCGGAATACTCCACAATATCTGTTTTTTCGTCATATTTGATGTAATCACAGGCCACCTTTGCGTAGGACAGCGCCGCCTCCACATCAAAGGACTTGCTGGGACGATAATGATAGATCCCGCATTTCCCGATGACATCGTATCTGCTGCCGTAGCTGTCATGAAACTGCCTGTTGAATTCCTCCGTTTTAGAAAGAATGTCCTCATATTTTGTAAATATGGCGAAATGATCATCCGATAGTCTGGCCAAAAAGGCATCCTCGAAGACCATACTCAGGATATCCGCTATGGTCCGAAGGCATGCATCCCCCTCCGCAATTCCCTGATTAATATTCAAGAGCTTAAAATTTACAAAATTCAGATAGGCGACCGCGTATTCCTCGTTGCTCCCGTCACAGTTTCTGCTCTTGCTCATTACAAATTTGTGAAACCTGTTCTTACCATACAGCCCGGTGACAGGATCATAATCCGACCCGGAATTGTCAAATTCTCTGGAAACTACAAATACATAAAAGAGGGCTCCCTCCGTCTCATCCTGCACCAGGGACCAATGCTCCTCCACCAGATGAAGGTTCCCGGTCTTGGTCCTGATGTGATAAAACAGATGTCCGGAGGTCTTTTTTTGCTCCGTGATCTGCAGATCCAACTCCTTATTGATCGCTGATAACTGCGCCGGAGTCACCATTCCATCGTAGCTGTTCCCGACTAATCCGACAAAATCTTCATAGTCATCGCACTCAAAGAGACGGATCAGATTCTCGTTGGCATACAAAAGCTCATGCCCCTTTGAGGCACGACAAACATAAGCACCACCCGCCATGTGATCCATAAAAAGAGAACTTTGAAATTGATTGGTTGAGGAAGAATCTGTCATCTTCTTATCTCCATAATCTGTTTAAGACTTTGGGACTTATTTCCGCCCGGGGATCATTTCTTTCTTATCCAGGTCAACCTGAACCTTCTTTAAGTCCTCCCTGATGGCCAGATGCTGGGGACAGCTCTTTTCACACTTGCCGCATTCCTTACAGTTCTTTGCCTGTTTGCCGTCCCGGCCCATATTCTCCCACTGCCAGTTGACTACATAATAATTCTGGTACATGTGATAACGATTCCAAACGCTGAAATTCCCCGGAATATCCACTCCAAAGGGACAGGGCATGCAATAACGGCATCCGGTACAGCCATTCTGGATACGACTGTTCATAATTTCCTTCACCTTGTCAATGGCCCGATACTCCTTTTCCTCCATGGGTACAAAATCCATAAAGGTTTTCAGGTTGTCCTCCACCTGTTCCATGCTGGACATACCGCTGAGGACAGTGAGAATATTAGGCAGGCTAGCCACATAACGCAGCGCAAAGGAGGCTGCCGAAGCTCCGGGGCGTACCTCATGAAAGACTTCCATAATATCCTCCCCAAAGGAGGCCAGCGAGCCGCCCTTGATCGGCTCCATAATGGTAAGGGGGATCCCCTTCTCCTCCGCCAGCTTATACCCCTTCATTCCGGCCTGCTCATCAATGTCCATATAGTTGAGCTGGATCTGGCAGAAATCCCAGTCGCGATAATTTAATATTTCTTCAAACACCTCATAGCTGTCATGGAAGGAGAAACCGAGGAAACGGATCTTCCCCTCTGCCTTCAACTGCTCCAACCGCTCAACACATCCCAGCTTCAGCATGGCATCCCAGCGCTCCTTGCCCATGGCATGCATCAGATAGAAATCCACATGATCCGTCTGTAGCTTTTGCAGCTGCTCATTAAACAAACGATCCACATCCTCGATGGAATTTACCAGCCATACCGGAAGCTTTGTCGCCAGATAAAAGGAATCCCTGGGGTATTTCTTCAATACCTTCCCAACAAAGGTCTCACTCTCCCCATTGTGATAGGGATATGCAGTGTCTATGTAGTTCACACCATTTTGAATGGCCTTGTCCATCATCTCCTCGGCCTGCGTCTGATCGATCTTTCCGTCCGCCCCTGTGGGAAACCTCATACAGCCAAAGCCCAAAAGCGAAACATCGATTCCCAATTTTGCAAATTTTCTCTTTTCCATACCATAACCCCCTTCCCCGACATGTCTTTCTGAAGCACATGCCAACAATATAGCTAAGCCCGATAGAATATACCATTATCAGTATATCACATTTCCCCCTCTTTGTCCCGAAATAAATGTATATTTCCCCAAGTTTTTCAAGAAATAATCCTTTTCCTTCAGACCCGGCTTTTACTCACTCGCCCTTCCTTTGCAGCCCTTCTCTCCTGCCAGGTCTCCCGGATGATCACAAACCCCAGCGGCCCCTTTATGATCCCTGCCAGCCCAAAGAGCTTTATCCCAACAAACAGACTGATCAGAATAGCCACCGGACGCACTCCCATCCTTTTACCGATCAGCTTAGGCTCCAGCAGCTCCCTGGTGATAATGCAACCGACATATAAGCTCACACAAATGATTGCAGGCCCAACCCTGCCTTCCAAAACCTGCATCATTGCCAGAGGAGCCAGGACCACCCCTGTACCGATAAAAGGAAGTGCATCCAAAAGCCCTGCCAGCATTCCCCAGAACACTCCCTGCTGTATTCCGGCCAAGGTCAACGCCAATGAGCAAATAGTGGCAATGATCGTCATGATCACAAATTGTGCCTTCACATAGGTGGCGATATAACGGATCACACCGCAGATCACAGAGAGAAGGAGATGGCAATCCTCCCTGTCCAAAAGCCTGTTCATGAGTTCATCATAATCCTTTGCCAACAGGATCACAGCAATGAAAAAGGTCACAAGTCCGCCTCCGACAGCAGCTGCTTTCCCGGTGTATCTGATGGCGCCACCCAGCATTCCCTTTTCGATGTCTATGGCCCCTTTTTTCAGCTCCTGTATGCCGAGATCCACCCAGTCATCCGCCCACCCCGGCAGCTTTGTCTTCCAATACTCAGCCCGGGCAAGGAATTGTGGCAAGCCATTCCAAAGCCATCTTCCCAACAGAAAAAGGATACCCACTGTGACCGCCAGTGCAAATATCAGTAATAGCACCGCCCCTACCTGTCTGTGGAGGCGAAGCTTTTGCATTTTTTGCAGGGTTGAACCAAAAATGGTCAAAAAGAGCATGGCGAGAATAAAGGGCGATAAAAGAGGGGATAAGTACTTTAAGAATAAAAATACTGCTCCCGTTAAAAGGAGCAGCATAACTACTGTATTTTCTTTTATTTTTTGAAGTAAGGATTCCATAGCCGCCTCCTGCGCAACACCCTTCAAGTACCATTGAACTTTATGTGTAGTATGCCCCCTTGCTCAAAAAATTTACAACTAAGCTGCCGCATATCTGCTGGAATTATATGGGAAAAGCCATTCGAAATACATAAATTTCCCATGTCCCATCTTGCCACCCCTCCCCCACCTTGGTATAATAATTTCAGATTTGCCAAGCAAATCTGAAACTATTATACAGACTAAAGGACGAATCGATTATGAAAGATTTGGCACAAATGATAGGAAAACAATTTCCTCAATTTGCCTCTGCGGTCACGGGGATTATTTTTATTGTCTTTCTGATTCTGCAGATTTCGGATGATTTTGACAAGATTCTCAAGTTCATTTCCAGACTCTTTGATTTCCAGAAATATATTGATAAACTGATCTACAAGAAAAAGCGTGAGCATTACAATAAAGTTTTGTCCGATCACAACTTTCTCAGATGGCAAAATGAGATCATGAAAATCATTTATGATCCTCTGATCCGGGCAAAAAATGAAGAATTAAAAAAATACGGCGCCAGTATAGGGATTACAAAAATAGCCCTCGAAAACGGTAAGAAATACGAATATGAATCCATTTCGCTGAGAATGCCAACTGTTTCCTACCCTTTCAGTGGCATATGCCCCAAAAAAGAATTAAAGACCGCTGTGAATCTGGAAAAAGACTCCATCGCCAAAATTGATGAAAGTATAAACGGCCGGATCATATCCACCTTCTCAAGATCCGTGAAACAGTATTATGCCATAGTCAGAGCTACAATCAGATACCCCAGACGATTGGGATATATGTTGGATGAGATCCAATTTGACAAAGGGGATCCTTCCTGGCATCTGAGCACCTATAGCAGCGTCTATGAGCACAATGTAAAGACAAGTCATATTCTGGAATACGAATTATATAATCTTTATAAAAAAGTGGAACATAAAAAAGAATGGATGCCCGAAAACCTGAAGAATCTCGGACGAGATAATATATTGGCCGAATTGCCTATCAGATCACATATCCATGACCAATTTAAGAGGGAAGGTAACGAAAGCAATATATTGACCTCCGGAAAACACAGAGCTTCCTTGCTGGGCGTGCAGGCCTTTGTAATGATCAAGAACAGATCCGGATTCTATGATGCATTGAGAATCAGGCGTTCCGAGAATGTTTCCGCCAAGCCCGGTTTTTTGCAATTCATACCCTCCGGCGGTTTTGAGGCAATGAATGACTGCATGGATTTTGATTCGCAGTGGGATAATTACTCGGTCACCAAAGCGATCTTCCGAGAGCTGTTGGAGGAGTGCTTTGGCATGGATGAGGATGATAAGCATGCCTCGGGGAATAATGTCTCGCCCGACAAGATCTACAGCAACGATAATATACGCAGGCTCATTCAAATGCTGGAAAACACCAAGGAAGGGGAACCCAATGCCGAAATGGCTCTTCTGGGAACCTCCATGAATCTCGTCGGACTAAGACAGGAGCTTTCTTTTATCCTTAGAATAGATGATCCCACCTTTTCCGGGAAACTGATCTCCAATTACGAGAGCCGCTCCGCCATTCATCTGGTAGACATCAGGCACCTGGAAGAATATGGCTTCTGGGTACGGTCCAAAAAGGAAAATGACTTGGAAAATCTGAACTGCACCAGTGCAGGGTTATTTGAACTGGCCCGCGAAAATCACATCTACAAAGAGGCACTGGGAAAAACCGGACTATGACAGCCATGCAGGGCGGCATTCCCAGTGCATAACCTTCCCCGTTTTGGGGTGTCTGCATTCCACGGAAGCGGCGCAGAGTGCAACCGTCCTTATTCCGCACTCCGTTGCCAGATTCCTGGCATTCTCATCCCCATACTTTTGGTCTCCCAAAATGGGCCAGCCGGCGTGAGCCAGCTGCGCCCTGATCTGATGAAAACGCCCCGTCTCGATCTGAACCTCTAATACAGCAACAGTTTCCGGAAAACTCATTTCATCCTCTCTGGCAATCACATGATAGGAAAGTCTTGCATCTTTCGCATCTGGGAACTTGTCTTCTCTCCCCGTCACGATCTGAGCTCTCCCGCCGTCCTTTCTCAAAGAATCCACCAGTTCCCCTTCCTCCGGATTCGGTTTTACACCAACCAACGCGAGGTATTTCTTGTTAAGCGTTCCCTGCTGCAGCTGTTTCGACAGCTTCGTCGCTGCTTCGGGGGTCTTGGCGAAGACCAAAAGCCCCTCCACCGGCTGATCCAAGCGATGGATCACTCCCAGATAGGATATCCCTTTCTTGGATAAATAGTTTTTCAATTCGCTCACCGCATCCGCCTGCCAGGCCGAGCTGCTTTGGGTAGCAAGTCCCGCAGGCTTATGGATTGTCAGCATTTCATCGTCCTCATAAATGATCTCACATCTCATGAAAATAGAATACCTTTCCCCGCGGTCTGAATGGAAGCCTTCGCCCCTGAGGTACACAAAAAGCTCACTCCCATCTGTATTTTCCAAATACACCGGGTACCAGCAGCACCTCCGCCTCATATTCCGTGAGCATCCGGAAATTCTCATGCCGCTGCTTCTTCTGCGCAGGGAACCTGCGACCTGTTGTCACATCCACGAGAGCCTTTACCTCTTTTCCAGTGATCACTCTGACCTTCTCCGGACGAGGATCCCCCTTCACATAGCGGTACAGGATCATGCTGCCGTCCTGATAAGTAAATGCGGAAAAGCCCCTCCCTGACACATATTCGCTGCCGCAAAGGGCACGCTTTATCACATCCACCGCTGCCTCAGGCATTGCATAAAGATCACCGTCATTGTCGGGCACCGCCCAGACATAAAGTCTTCCCTTTCCATAGGTGCTGCAAAGGAAAATGCTGGCATGCAGATCCCCATCGCCGCCGTTTAACAAGGACCAGGATTCGTTGTTTCCGTGAACAATCTCCGGAAAGAGAGCCGGCTTATTATGCTCGTAATATCCTCCCATGTCCCCGGTGACATGATATCTGGTGACAGAGTACCGTCTTCCTGTAAGTCTCGCCTCGGTAAGGCCCGCTGCCCGCAGCGCCTCCCCAGCCTCCCGCAGAAATCCCGTGGTGATCACGGCATCACCGCCATCCAGCACAAATTTACATAGCTTCTCTACGATGTCCCCATCCGCCAGTGAGCTTTCCGTCAGCAAAAGCCTTCCCGCCTTCTCCGGGAAGAAGGGCGTTGGCTCCACGGGAATCCCAAGCATGCCAAGCCGCATTTCCAGATGATTCTCCCCGCTAGAAGCAAAGGGAATATAAACCGAGACACCCTGAGGCTTTCCTACTCCGTCCATCATGGCATCGATCTTACCGATCTGTAATCCCATGGGTGCTGTAAAAGGATTGTCGATCAGATCCTTCCACATAAAGTGCATGAGCTCCTTCGCTCCGGCAAATGCAGTCAGATAAGCCTGCTCCAAATACCTGTCAACGGACCAGCACTGATATGTGTCAAACCAGCCGCCGCCATTTCTTTCCGGCCATGCATTCTCCATGTAGCGCACCAGAGAATAGCTCAAATATTCCGGTAAATGCTGATCGGTATACGCCGTGCTCCTGGTCTCCGTTCCGGTATAGGTGGCATCAAAAATATCCCGCTGTACCTCCGGCACATATCCCGTATAATGATAGGATTCCCGCCAGTTAGGATATTTGATAATGACTCTGGCTCCGGGGTTGACCTTTTTTATAGGCTTCACGATCAGATTTTCCGAGACATCACGCATCAACTCCCGCCGAAAGGTCGTCCAATCCCTGTCCCCTTTTTCCCTGATACAGCGTTCACAGGAACAGTTGGTGAAATAAAAATCATCCAGAATGATCTCATCGAACAGCCCGGCGGTGTATTCCGAGATTTCCTTCATGCGCTCTCTCATGGCAGGATCGGTATAACAAAAGGTCCCGAAAAGGCGCTGCTTCCCGCCTTCCGCCCCCTCGAAATCATCGATGGTAGTGGTGATCCCCCCGGACACCTCCACGCCTTTTTCCTCCAGAAAGGACTTTATCATCCGGAGCTGGTCTGCCTCCACATCGCAGCCGCCCCGATGGGTCTCCAGATACACCTTGTCCAGACCCACATACTTCTCCAGATAGGCATAATCCTGCGCCAGCTTTTCCTGCGTAAAGGACGCTGCGACCGCCGCAGGAATATAAACTACCATGTTGTAATTCTTAAAATGCTTCCCCATACCATACCTCCTTGTCGTCCATGCCTTGCCGATGATTGTACCACTTTTCTTCGCGATTCCATCATGCTCGTTGTCACAAGCTTCTATCCGGCATCAAAAAACAACCTCCCCGGCCTTGATCACCTCCGTTTTAAATGTATGCTCCGCAGCTCCATTCACCAAAAGCTCTTGCTTTAGCGCATTCCACTCAATTTCGGTAATGCTGTATTGCCCCAGCTCATAGCCATAGCCATCCCCCGCATCCTCATAGAGCATAAAGCTTCCATCCGCTCCGTCATAGACTGTGAGTGTGATATCTTCTGTCTGCTCCTCCACGGACTGCGCAAAGGGCTGATGGGGCAGAATCGTCCCTGCCTTCACAAAGACAGGAATATGCTCAAGAGGTGCATCCGCCGTGATCCATTGCCCTCCTTTGTAGGAGCGATTCGTCCAAAAATCAAACCAAGTACAACCGGCAGGAAGATAAACCCGGATCTGTCCGGTCGTACAATCCTTCCTCTGCAGATCGGGCCCTGGAGCTGTCTCCGGATTATTCCCGTCATTTCCGACCTCATCCCGCTCTCCGAAATACAATGGCCTCACCACCGGACAGACCATCATCCCATTCCCCAATAAATACTGATCCATAATGTTCCAGGTCTCTTTATCCTCCGAAAAAGCAAAGGACAAAGGCTTTATCATGGAACCATCCTCCAACCAGACATTCCCGGCCAAGGAATAGAGATAAGGCATCAGCTCATACCGCAGATGGTTTGCCTTAAGGAGTGCCTCATAAAAAGGGGCAACCGGATGATCAAACTCCCAAAGCTCCCTGCGAAAATCCGTCCCGTGCCCACGGAATATGGGCAGAAAGGCGCCCCACTGATACCATCTGGTAAAAAGCTCACAATACGCCGGATCCTTCGGCCCGAGATCATACTGTCCGTCCCAGAACCATGGTGCACCATTCTTTACAAAAAACGCACCGATATCCACCGTCCAATAAGGCAATCCGCTGGCGCAAAAATGCAGTCCGGCTGCGATCTGCCTGCGAAGAGTATCCCAGGAAGCGGAAATATCTCCGGACCAGAGAATGGTTCCAAACCGCTGTTGCCCGATATAACCGCTTCTGGTGAGATTGACCACACGCTTTTGTGTTGAGTTGGCTGTTTCTCGCATCTGTGTTGCTTTGGCTGCTTCCCGTATCTGTGACTTGTCAGCCTGTATCTCTGCCCCTTCCCCTGTCGTCTTTCCGGCCTGTATCCCTCGCTGTCCTTCATAAATCGCCTGTGCGTGGAAAAAGCCATAGGTATTCGTCATGGTGGCATCCATATGGTAGGCGGCTGTATTGCAATATTCCTCATAGCTTCTGGAATTCTCCGGTCTCACCCGGTGATTCCACTCCGGTGTGAAGGGTTCACTGTTATCACACCACCAGGCATCGACACCGTGGCAATACAGTCCCTCCCTCGCCTGCTTCCAATAGACCTCCCGTCCTTCCTTTCCAAGAGGATTGTAATTGTTGATTCCCGGGAGCAACAGGCCCTTCTCCCGGAACTCCTCATAGTTCGAAGTCCCCTCTGTCAGATTGGGCCATATGGATACCATAAAATGCACATGCTCTTCATGAAGCTTTTTCGTCATATCATCAGGATCGGGAAATCTGTCAGGATCAAAGCTCTTCTGCCCCCATTCCCCATCCTTCCAGGAACACCAGTCCAGCACGATACAGTCCAAACCTATACCCCTCTTTCGGTACTCTCCGGCTACGGAAAGGATCTCCTCCTGAGACTCATATCGTTCCTGGGATTGAATATAGCCGAATGCCCATTTGGGAAGCATTACCGCCTTTCCCGTAATCCTGCGATATGCGGCAATGACTCTGTCCATGGACTTTGTCCGCGTCTCGCATCCGGTCCTTATGTCTTTCGTCCCCTGCTCTGCCACCTCTTGCGGCAACCTTCTTCCGTTCAGGAAGAAAAAATCCATTTCCGGATCGGCCTCCGTATAAAAGTAAGATCCTTCTGCCGTATCATTAAAAACAGCAGGCGCATAGGTATTCACCAGAATGCCGTAGCCCTTTGTAGAAACCAGCATCGGTATTGCAATCCTGCGATTTCCCTGATAAAGATACACTCTCTGTCCGCGCAGGGAATGATATCCCTCCTCATGCTGCCCCAGTCCGTAAAGAGCCTCGTCCTCAAAGCAAAGGTGCAATCGGGTATGGTAAGCGCTTCCCACCTGCACTCTGGATGCCTCCCGTACCACTTCCTTCATGCCATCCGGGGTATCCACATACTCCTTTTTGGCATCCTCCTCAAGCATGCGATAGACAGGGAACTCTTCCAGTTCCTTGCTCCTTCCTGATTTTTCCGCCAAAAGGAGTCTCCCCTCCCCGTCCAGATAGCGGAATTGATTGGTACGCTTATCAATCTCCACCCAAAGCTCCTTCATTCTCAAAAAGAGCTTCTCCTCAGACTCTTCATATGTCCAGTCCTCAAAACTCGGCAGCTCCACTATTCCGGGCTTTTCCGCATGCGAAAAGCTCTCCCTTTTTGTATAAAGGATCCTGATGCTCCCCTCGTCCACCGGGACAAGCTTTTGCATTCCATGCTCCAGAATAAGCCACAGTGCGCCCTCTGCGCGAAAACATTCCTTTACCGCCATCTTTTCATAAGGCATACAGTATAGCATATTATCCCCTCATTTCCTTAGGATGCTCCCGATAATATTCCTTCTTATCCGCATACATTGCTTCATCCGCCTCATGGAGAGCCAGTCTCACTTCTGCCGCGTTCTTCTGAAAGCTAAAGCCCACTGCGAAGCTGGCGCCGCCATAGGAGCCCTGTATTTTTTTGAGATGCTCTACCTTCTCCTTGATCTTCTCCACTGCGGTGTCAAAGAGCAGGATCACAAATTCATCCCCCCCGGCGCGGTAGATCTCGTCCCCCAGAAAGGCATTCTGCAATGCCATCGCCGCATTCTTCAGCAGCAGATCCCCCACAGGATGCCCCTGAAGATCATTCACCTGCTTCAGACCATTCAGATCGGCAAAGACCACTCCCAGGGTTCTCTCTTTTTCCGCTTCGCCCTTACCGATCTCATCCACCCGATTATTCATGGCATTCCGGTTAAATACTCCTGTCAAAAGATCAATGGTACTCAAGGTGTGAAGGCGCTTCAGCAACAAATAGTTTGAAACCTCGGATGCCATAATGAAGGAGGTCACTTCCAGCGTCTCCTTTATTCTCACCGCATTTTCCACTTCAAAATTCGTTGCCCAGATGTATCCCAGCAGTTCATGCCTGCTCCTTAAAGGGAACAGGACCAGGCTTTTTACTTCGGCCTTATATAGGGACTCATACCACTTAGGATTCTTCTCCTTGATCAGCTGCAGATCCTTTTCATTCTTCAAGATCAGGCAGGTGCTTCCCCCTATCATGTCATGCCAGGATGACACAATGCGATAATGCTCCTCATCCTCCCAATGCTTCATGCCCACCTTTCTCGCTGTATCCGCATATGCCTGCCCAAGCATGGTGCATTTCCTCTCCTCCTGATCCATCAGCAAAAGGCTGACATGCCTGGCTTCGCAGATTCTCCGGATATCCGCCATCACCTCATTCACGGCAACCTTAAAGTCCTGCGCGCCCCGCAGCTTGAGACAGGTATTCAGTACATCCGCCGCCGTCTCCTGGGAGAGATTGGACATTTTTTTGGTATTGGCTTCCTTGGTGATTTCCATCAGGTACAGGCAATATCCCAGCTTCTCATCATCGGACACCAGCGGAAGCATAATAATGTTCATCCATACATCAAACCGCTCCGGTTGGACATAGGTATGAAGCACCTCCTTCTTCACCGCCGCTCGATAACAGAAATCCTCAAAATTCAGATCCTTGGTGAAATAATTCTGATATTCGCTGTTCGGCACAAAGTGATTGGTGAGCATCCTGGGATTGACCTCGTCCTCCACCTCGATGGAATCGATATATGCCTTATTTCCCGTGACAATGCGGATTGCTCCGTAGGAGCCGTCCGAAAGCTTCTCCACCGAGATCACACATGTCATGGAACTCATCTTATCCACAAGCCCTTGAAAATCCATTTCCTTTGTCTCCTTCGAAAGGTTTACCCCTTTCCTCGTCCCTTGCCAAGCTCCCAGAAGGCCACAGCGCTTGCCGCAGCCACATTCAGAGAATCCACGCCGTGATACATGGGAATCTTCACTCGATCCGAACAGGCATTTATCACCTCATCCGGCAGTCCGTACCCTTCCGTTCCCAACACAATTGCCAATTTATCAGCACTCCTAAGCCCAGGTGCATCCACTCCCACACTGTCATCCGTCAGTGCCATTGCCACCGTGCGATACCCCAAATCATGAAGCGTTTCGATCACAGCGATTCCCTGACTCTCCTCTCTGCTTGCCACCGTCCAGGGAATCTGAAAGACCGTACCCATACTCACCCTGGCAGATCGTCTGGTGAGCGGATTGACCGTTCCTCTCGTGAGTAGCGCGCCATCCATCCCCAGGGCGGCCGCAGACCTGATAATGGCTCCCACATTGGTGGGATTTACCACATCATACAAAACTGCGATCCGATTCTTTCCTGCACAGAACTCGCAAAGCCCCTGCAGCTCCTTTCTGCGAAAGACACCCCAGAGCCCCCTGACAAGGCTGTAGCCCGTCAATTCTGTGACAATCTCATGATCCGCTATATGTATGGGCAGCTCCTCCAGCTTACTCTTTCCAAAGCATTCCTTCAGCTTTTGAAACACCGGATAGGCTTCCTTTTCCAGCCTTCCCCTCTCCACCAGAAAGGAAAGGGGCTCATATCCGGCCTCCAGAGCCCGGAGGATCACATTGGCGCTCTCTGCGATAAAGATCCCCGGCTTTGGCTCGAAATACCTAAGCAGCTGCACCTCCGAAAGTCTGGCATAGACATCCAGCTCCGGCGAATCCAAGTTCTCTATCTCTCTGTAATTCATCATTTTCTGTACTCTTCACACTCAAATTCCGAGATGCCCTTTCCGTCTTCCAAGCGTCCCTTCCATGTCATGTTACCCTAAATTATTACATCAGTCAACCGCACCTAAATAAACTTCTCCACCGCCTTCTGGAACTCCTCCACTGCTGCGGTATCCCCATTTTCAATAGCATGAATAATACAATGAGACATATGCTCATTGATGATCTCCTTGCCCAGATTCTTCAGTGCGGAATTCACAGCTGAAATCTGCATTAGGACATCGGCGCAGTCCTCATCCCGCTCCATCATGGCCTTCACATGCTGCAGGTGCCCAATGGCCTTTGAAATACGATTTAACTGCCTTTTCTTCATCTCCGGAGAGTGATAATGGGCATGTTGCTCATGAATTTGTAAATTATCTTTCTTATCCTGCGCCAATTTCGTTCTCCTCCACAATATGTATGACCCTTAGAATTGCAAAATCCATTTTCGGATCTGCTGTCCTCCGGCCGGCCTTCTCCGCAATTTTCAAATCAATTCCGGATTTGCTGTCCTTCCGCCGGCCTTCCCCCGATTCCCCAAATCAATTTAGCCTTAAGCCCTTGGGATAATGGTTCTTCATCATCCCTCCAGCCAGCTTTCCCCATCCCAGAGAAATGCCGTCCGTACAGATCAGATACCAGCCCTTATCACCCTCAGCCGGGAAGGTCTGCCCGTTCAGATAGCCCAAAACATTTGGATCCTCACCACATAAGCGCCATACATGCCGGACATCCTTCGCCCCCAGGGCTAATGCCAGAGCATGGGAGGGTTCAAATCTGTTTTTTTTCAGCTCCCCCAAATGCAAACCGGGCCTTAACACCTTCATGCCCTTGATCTCCGGAAAGCCCTCCGGAACAAGGTAGAGATGATCTCCAAATTTCAGAAGAAATCCCCCGTCAGCCCTGCCGTGGATAATCTCCCTGACAGAGCAGCGCAAGGTATCCCGCTGGAACTCCTGCCATTCTCTGCAATCCTTCTCCTGCACTTCCTTAGCCACTCCCATGGGCGGCGGACATTCGTACCCCTCCCCCATATTGCCGGCCTTTTGCAGCACAGCCAGAAAATGCCCCTCCCCCTTGAGCCTGTGGGGATAAAGCCTGAGCATTCCGTCGAATCGGACTCGATTCTCCTGCGATTCTTCACCCGGCATCGGATCTTCCCCTTCTTTTAACGGGAAGGAAAGCTCTCTAACCAGCTGAAAATCCCTCTGCTTATCCAGAAATCTCCCGATCGTTCCCTCATTTTCCCATTCTGCAAAGGTACAGGTGGAATACACCAGCCTGCCGCCGGGTCTAAGCATCCGGGCCGCCTGCTCTAATATTCCGTCCTGCCTCTCTCCGCAGAGCTGTACATTCTCGGGGCTCCACTCCGTAGAAGCTACCTCATTTTTGCGGAACATCCCCTCGCCGGAGCAGGGTGCATCCACCAGAATTTTGTCAAAGAACTCCGGAAAGACCGCTGCCAGCCTATCAGGGCTCTCATTGGTGACACAGGCGTTGACAAGTCCCATACGCTCCACATTCTCCGACAGAATCTTGGCTCTTGCGGGATTGATCTCATTGCAAACGAGCAGTCCCTTTCCTGCAAGGAGTGCCCCGATCTGAGTACTCTTGCCTCCCGGGGCGGCGCAAAGATCCAAAACTCTCTCGCCCGGCTTTATATCCAAAAAACCCACCGGCGCCATGGCGCTCGGCTCCTGAATATAATAAAGCCCCGCCTCATGAAATGGATGCCTGCCGGGCTGTGTCTGTGGATCAAAATAATACCCATTCTTCGCCCAGGGCACTTTCTCCATGTGAAAAAGAGCGGTCAAAACCTTCTCCATGGTCTCTCCGCTCTCCGTCTTTTTCAATGTGTTCAGGCGCAGCGCCTGATACCTGGGATGCTCATAGCTTGCCAAAAAGGCAGGATATTCCTCCCCCAGCTGGCCTTCCATCCTCTGTAAAAAATCCTCAGGCAGCATATTCCACCTCCGCCCTATCGGTTGATCACTTCCTACAGTACGCTATATCCCTTTGCAGCAAGGCAGGCTCTCACTTCGCCGGTATCCAGGCAGTGGAATACCATAATAGGCTTCCCGGAATCTCTGTTAAAGGAGAGGTACAGATAATCCACACTGATATTGCTCTCCTCCAGATCTCTCAGCAGATGATTAAGATTACCCACTTCATCTGCCACCTCAACGCCGATGACATCCGTCAATCTGCAGAGATACCCTGCTGCCATCAGAGCATCATAAGCCTTCTGCGCATCGGAAACCACCATACGGATGATTCCGTATTCCGCACTGTCATTGGTGACCGACCCCAATATATTAATATCATTATCCAAGAGGATCGCCGTGATCTTCTGCATGGTTCCCTTTTTGTTCTCTGCATAAATGGATACTTGCTTTAACATTTTCTTTTCCCTTTCCGGATCCTTTTCTTTCGTCGTTTTCTTCACAAAACAACCGAAAAACCATACCACTCCCCATTTTAATAATTTATATCCGAGAAGTCAATCCTTAGATTTTAAACCGATAGCCCACGCCCCAGATTGTCTCGATATACTGGGGTTTGGTGGAATCCGTTTCGATCTTCTCACGGATCTTCTTGATGTGCACCGTGACGGTGGCAATATCGCCCACAGGTCCCATGCCCCAGATTTTCTCAAACAACTCCTCCTTGGTAAACACATGGTTAGGATTTTCCGCAAGGAAGGTCAAGAGATCAAATTCCTTTGTGGTGAAGACCTTCTCCTCCCCATCCACATATACCCTTCTTGCCGTCTTATCGATGCGGATTCCCCGGATTTCCACAATATCATTCTGGGGCTTCTGATTGGTACCCACCAGGCGCTCATATCTGGCCAAATGCGCCTTCACCCTGGCCACCAGCTCACTGGGGCTGAAGGGCTTTGTCATGTAATCATCCGCTCCCAGACCCAGCCCTCGGATCTTATCAATATCATCCTTTCTGGCCGAAACCATAAGAATGGGGATATCCTTTTCTTTACGGATCTGTTTACATACCTCAAAGCCATCCATCCCCGGCATCATAAGATCCAAAATGATCAGATTATAATCCCCCTCCAGGGCAGCCTTCAAGCCCTTATCTCCGGTATTCTCGATGTCAACCTGAAAATCACTGAGCTCCAGATAATCCTTCTCCAGATCAGCGATTGCCTCCTCATCCTCTACAATCAATATTCTGCTCATTGTTCCACACTCCTTTTTTCCGCAATGTCCGACCTTCCCGCTTGCGCGTTTTTGGTTAGAATTCCCTCTGTACACTTCTTTTTTATGTCAGCTCAATATACTTTCTCAGGACAAAATGCATGCAGGTTCCTTCTCCCTCCCTGCTTGTGGCCCAGATATATCCGCCATGATCCTCAATGATCTTTTTGACAATGGAAAGCCCTATCCCGCTGCCTCCCTGGGCCGAATTACGAGAGGCATCCGTCCGGTAAAACCGTTCAAAGATACGCTGCAGATCCTTCTGCGGGATCCCCTTTCCGTTATCCTCGATCTCCACCTGAAAGGAATCATCCTGATCCAGAATCCTGATACAGATCCTTCCATTCAGTTTATCCATATACTTCACACTGTTGCTGATAATGTTATTGATGACCCTTTTCATCTGCTCCGCATCTGCGATCACCATGGTATCGGGACTCACCATATTTTCATAATTCAGCTTGATATTGCGGGATTCCAGATCCAACCCCACCTCCTCCACGCAGTCCCCAAAGTAATCCGCCACATTGATCCGTTGGAAATTATACTGAATACGATTATTGTCGATGCTGGAATAGGTGGTCAGCTCGTTGATCAGCTTGTCCATGTCATTGGCTTTGTTATAGATCGTCCGGATATATTTATCCATCTTCTCCGGCGTATCAGCCACGCCGTCCATGATTCCCTCCACATATCCCTTAATAGCCGTGATCGGAGTTTTCAGATCATGGGAAATATTGCTGATCAATTCTTTATTCTTTTTCCCACTCTCTTCTTTTTCTTCCGCCGACTCCTTCAGGCGAAGCCTCATATCCTCATAATTTCGATAGAGATCGCCGATCTCTCCCTCCACATTGGTGTCCAGCGCATGATCAAAATCTCCGTCCTTGATCTTCTGCATGGCAACATTCAACTCCGAAATCGGAAGAAACACACCTTTTCTGATCCATCTGGTAAGGAGGATACTGGTAAAGACCAGGATCATGGCAATGGCGATAAACATATAGGCCAGGAGTCTCTTAGAGATCATGGGATTCATTTTTGTCACAACAAACAAGCTTCCCTGTGCCCCGTCCTGAAACAAAAAATCAATCTGCTTTACATATTTCTCCAGATGATTGAAATAATATCCCCCATCCTCTCCCATATGAATTTTCTGATAATCGGGCAGCTTGTGAAAAATAGCTCCGGCGGCCTTCGGATCCCCAGCATAATAGATATCGCTTCCCTTTCGCACCAACAGATAGGTTGATCTTCTGGAGAGCTCGGCATTTTTCTTTTCCAGATATTCCCCATTTTCAAATACGGAAGGATCCTCCTGCGCCTGTCTCCTCAGATCTTCAAACATACGATCCACATCCCCCAGAAAATCCTGAAGATTCGCTGACATCATGGAATAGTCCAGATCTCGAAGGCCATACCCCTTCTGCACATGTGTCATATATATGCCAATGATCATAAACGCCAAAACCGACAACAGCAGCGGCAGCAATATGATACTGATAAAAGTTACCTGTAACCTCGTCTTGAATTTCATGACTGTTTACCCCGGACAATTGCGATATATTTCCGATCAAAATATTCTGCTTCGATCTTATCACAAGCTTTATGTCTTACTTTTATTAGCATATCACAATTTGGGCAAAAGTGTATAAAAACAATTTGATAGAATGATTAAAAAAAAATAAACTGAAAGACAGAAATGGGATTGTAAAGTCCTCCGGATTTCGATATAGTATAAGATACAAAAGAAAATGATCATTTGGGAGTTTGTCAAAAAGCCAAAACAGTACAAAAAACAGAAAATTCAAACCATAAATAATACAAAAAACCATTACAAAGAAGCAAAGAAATAAGCAAAGAAATTATAGAAAGAGAATAATAGAAAGGAAACAATAGAAAGGCGGATGAATCATGAAAATTGAATTGACAAAGGAAAATGTAAAGAGGATCGGCCGCTCCCTGCTTTTTTCCGATACTCTTTTTTTAAGTCTTTCCGGGTCAGGAATCGAATTTGAATATACCGGAAAGGGGTTCCTATTGACCTTAGTGGGGGGCAGTGCTGCATTACTGCCGGATAATTCCGGGAATTATGCCCGGGTTGCCATTTATCAGGATGGAGTGCGCATCCTTGACACGCAACTCACTGCAGCCGAGACCGCCATCCGCCTGGGAGAAAGTGAAACGGAAAAAGCCAGCATTTTCCGCATCCTCAAGCTTTCCGAATGCGCCATGTCCCTGATGGGAATCAAAGCTCTTGAGGTCGGCGAGAACGATATGGTAAAACCCACGCCGCAAAAAACGCATTGCGTGGAGTTCATCGGAGATTCCATCACCTGCGGCTACGGTGTGGATGACGAAGATCCCCTTCATCCCTTTCAGACCGCTACAGAGGATGTGACTAGAGCCTATGCCTATAAAACAGCCTCCGCACTTCAAGTGGATTACAGCATGTTCTCCACCAGCGGCTACGGCATCATCTCCGGCTATACTGCCGATCCCGCCATTAAAATGACAAATCAAAGGATCCCGGATTTTTATGAATCTATGGGGTTCAGCTATGACCGCATAGAAGGGATTCCGGCGCCCATGGAGCTCGCATGGAATTTTGAAGAGCTTCAGCCGGACGCCATTGTGATCAATCTTGGGACCAATGATGACAGCTATTGCCAGGAGGATCAAAGCAGGCAGCAGGAATATACTGCCGCCTATGTGGAATTTTTAAAAGTTGTGCGGAAACATAATCCCGGCGCTATCATTTTTTGCGTTCTGGGGCTGATGGGGGATCGCCTCTACCCTTCTGTCTGTGAAGCTGCCAAAGCTTATACGGAGCAGACCGGTGATGTCGGAATCCACACTGTGCACCTGCCGGAGCAGGACGCCTCCGTTGGCTATGTCTCCGACTATCATCCACTGGAATCCGCCCATGAAAAAGCCGCCAAAGTTCTGGTTCCGGAGATCAAGCGTATCATGAATTGGTAATTGTTCAATTCTGACATGTATGTCACAAATTAGCAGAGTCATAAAAAACGAAAAAGGCGGTCAGCTGCGCTGATATTTACAACTGCAACTGGCTGCCTTTATTATGCCATGAAACACACTTCGTGTGTCCTACGCTTCG
>CACXDS010000137.1 GCA_902766425.1 uncultured Lachnospiraceae bacterium | reverse complement strand
GTTATGAAGGAGATCGAGCAGAAAAACGGGCGTACCGCTACGGATGAGGAGATTGCGGAGGGGCTTGGGATCACATCGGATGAATATTCGGATTGGCAGTCACAGATGAAGGTGACCGGTCTGATCTCCCTGAACGAATATATGGAGCAAGGTAGCGATGTCAGTCAGGATTACGCCAGAGGAACGGCATCCCGTTTTGACAGCCCGGAGGAGAGCGTAGAAAAGAAAGAACTTGCCAAAATGCTTTCGGAGGCCATGGAGCTGCTTACGGAAAAGGAACAGAAGGTAATCACATTATATTACTACGAAGATCTCACCTTGAAGGAGATCAGCAGTATTTTGGAGGTATCCGAGTCACGTATTTCGCAGCTTCACACCAGAGCTTTGCAAAAAATGAAAACGAAAATGGGAAACTATATGGGGATTTTGCACAGGATCTAATGTGGGAGTATGGTGCGTATGAAGGATGGATATTTTCGTCTGGTAAATACGGAAAAGGGCTTTGGATTAAAACTGGTTAAGCCCAGAGATGGCGGCAGACCCATCAAAGGGATGGAGCTTACCGCTTATTTGGACAGGGAAGGGATAGAATATGATATCGGAGCTCTGAAGCTTGCTCTGGAATCAGCGGAGGATACAGTCATGGAGATCGGGGAGGGAGACTGCCCGGTTGTCAATGAAAGCTATTCGATTCTTCTGAGTCAGGATAGGATGATGGCAGTGATTCATTTTCAGGCGCCTTCGGATACCGGTAAGAGAGTGGATATCAACGAAGTCCTGGCTGATCTGCGAGTGAAAAAGATTGTTGTCGGAATTCAGATATCAAGTCTTCAAGAGCATTTTCAATCCTCAGGATGTTATGACAGAAATCTTGTTGTCGCTAAGGGGCAGCCGCCCAGACAGGGAAAGGATGCCTGGATCGAGTACTTTTTCCAGACGGATGCATCCGCTCAGCCCGCAGTTCGGGAGGACGGAAGTGTCGACTATTTTCAACTGAACATGATCAACCATTGCAAAGCAGGACAATTACTGGCCAGACTTCATCCGGCGGATCCCGGGGAGGAAGGACATGATATCTTCGGCGGACGAATCCGCCCCAGAGAGGTCAAGGAGCTTGTACTGAAATTTGGCAATAATATTGATCTCTCAGAGGATAAACTGACTATTGCATCACAGGTGGATGGACATGTTATGCTGGTGGAGGACAGGGTTTTCGTTTCCGATGTCTATCAGGTCGAGAATGTGGATCTTTCCACAGGAAACATTGATTTTGTCGGTAGTGTACAGGTTAATGGCAATATCAAGGAAAACATGAAGGTCCGCGCCGGCGGCAATGTGGTTGTCAATGGTGTGGTCGAGGGGGCTTGGATCGAGGCCGGCGGCAATATTATCATTTCCCAGGGGATGAAGGGGATGGGAAAGGGGATGCTGAAGGCAGGAGGAAATGTGATCTGTAAATTTTTGGAAAATTCCTCCGTGGATGCCAAGGGATATGTGAATACGGAATCTATTTTGCTCAGTAAGGTGTCTGCCGGCACGGAGATTGTTGTGACCGGAAAGAAGGGCTTTATCACCGGAGGGCATGTGCAGGCGGGAAATTATATTTCGGTAAAGAATCTTGGCGCAGATATGGGCAGCTCCACAGTGGTTGAGGTGGGGGTAAATCCGGTATTGAAGGCACAGTATTTGGAAATCCAAAGGGAAGTCGCTGAGATTGTCAATAAGATCAGGGGGGGACAGCCTGTTCTATTGAATTTTGCAGAAAAGAAGAAAAGGGGGGCGAGATTTTCCGCAGAACAGTTGAAGTATGTGGCAGAAACCGACAGGATGATCAAGGAGCTTACCGTGGAGCTTGGAAGAAAGAATGAAGAATTGAAAACTCTGCAAGAATCCATGGAATGTAAAAGGGATGCCAGGGTGGAGGTAACGGGCACTGTCTGTGCGGGAACCACCATTATCATCGGGGAGTTATCCGTGGTCTTAAAGACGGAGTACAGATATTGCCGATTTGAAAACAGGGATGGAGAGGTAAAGCTGTTGCCTTTGGGGAGGTAAGTATGGCGGTAAATCCAATAGATATTGTCGCAGTGACCGGATCTCAGGACTACATGGCGATCAAGCATAACGAGGATCATAAAGCCATGAATATGCAGAGTACTCTTTTTGAACAGGGAGAAAAGGGAAATGAGCAGAAAATGTCCGAGGTGGAGGGACTGGAGGCAGCCGAATGGCTTCAGAAGGGTTTAGACGGACGCGATAAAGGGAATAATACTTATTATGGAGAAGGGGGAAAGGGCAAAAAAAAGTCCGCCCCCAAAAAGAAGGGTGAAAAACTTGAGCAAGTGATCGTCAATGGTCACAAAAGCTTCGACATAAAAATCTAGGGATTTGGGAGTACAGAAGAAATGGGCGCTATGACAATTATGGAAATTGTGTTGCTGGTAGTCAGCATCATCTGCTTTGCTGTAAGCTTTATGATTCCGGAAAAAAAGCCGGAGGGAAGCGGGATCGACCAGGAACTGGCCAAAGAAGAGGTCAAGGAGATGGTCAGGCAGGAGGTCGATAGCATCAGAGGACATGTGGATGATGTGGTAAAAGAATCCATGGATTATGCCATGGAAAAGACGGAGCGATCTCTGGAGAGACTTTCCAATGAAAAGATCATGGCTGTCAACGAGTATTCGGATTCTGTGATGCAGGAGATTCACAAGAATCATGAGGAAGTTGTATTTTTGTACGATATGCTGAATAATAAGCATGACAGCCTGAAAAGGACAGTGGCGGAGGCTAGTAAGGCAGCTAAGGTCATGCAGGATAGTGTGGAAAGCATTCAATCCTTTCGGCCTGTTGCCGTTTCCTACGGAGAGGGCAGTGTAAAAATTGCACCGCTTGCATCCAAGCTTCAAGAGGAGAGGGATGCAGACCGCAAAAAGAAAGGTAGTGAAACGGATTCCTCAGTCGAGAGAAAGGAAAAGGAGACAAAGGAGAGCCTTAAAAGCTGGAAGCCTGAGATAAAGCCTTATTCCGTCCCCGATTCGAATCGCATTGTTATGGAAACGGTGCAGGAGGAAATGCCATTCATTTCGGAGGATTCACAGAGCGGAATAATTCATGAGACTCGTCCCATTTTTGGTGACCATGTGATGGCAGGACGGGAAGAGAGCGCTTTGGAGTATTCGGATGGAAACGAAAGCAGTGGTGCGGAAGGGCCGGAGAACGGAACGCAGATCCGTCTGGAGGGAGATGCCACGCGTAATCAAAACGATAAGATTCTGGAATTACATCGGCAGGGGAAATCCAATGTGGCTATTGCAAAGGAGCTGGGGCTCGGGGTCGGTGAAGTGAAACTTGTGGTCGATTTATATACGAATCTATAGTATATGGAATAATGAGGATAGAAAATAATGAAGAGTAAGTATTATCTCAGGGGGCTCGGCACCGGTATTGTGGTGTCGGCCATTTTAATGGCCATGGTTTCCGGCGGAAATAAATCCATGAGTGATGAAGAGGTGAGAGCCAGAGCTCTTCAATTGGGTATGGTGGCGGCTGATAATACCTTAGCAGGAAATGCAAAGCAGAGTGATGGTGTTGTCGGAGAAGGCACGGGGGCTTCACAGGAGAAGGAAACTCAGGAGTCTGCTGAGAGTGAAAGCCGGGAAATAGCAGAGTCCGGCAGTGGAGTGACAGAAGATCAAGAAAACGAAACGCAGGAGACGATTGTTTCCGGAACGCACGAGAATGACGGGGCCGGAGATCAGGGGGCCCATACACAGGAGACCGATGGGGCCGGAGATCAGGGAGGCCAGTTACAGGAGACCGCCGAAGCCGGAAGTCAGGAGGGCCAGGTGCAGGAGACTGCCGAAGCCGGAAGCCAGGAGGGCCAGGTGCAGGAGACCGCCGAAGCCGGAAGCCAGGAGGGCCAGGTGCAGGAGACCGCCGGAGCCGGAAATGCGGAGACCAAAGAGTCGGGAAGCCGGGAGAATGAAATACAGCAAACCGAAGAGTCCGCAGAGAACAATACGCAGCAGACGGGCGAGTCCGGAGTGGTTTCCATCACAGTTTATCGAGGCTATAGTTCCTATACGGTAGCAAAGCTTCTTGCGGAGGCGGGATTAGTGGAAAGTGCCACAGGATATGACGCCTATCTTTGTGCAAATGGCTATGATAAGAGTATTAGCGTTGGTACCTTTGAAATATCTGTGGGAAGCAGTGAGGAGGAGATCGCCAAGCTTATTACAGGACAGAAGCACTGAAGCAAACAGTGTCTAAATAATAACAGCGGTAAGCATGAAAAAAGCCCGAAGCATCTAAAAACGGCCTAAAACGGCCCAAAACTTGAAAATCCCCTTGCAAAAGGGGATTTCTTATGTTATAATCGAGCCGTTGCAAATAAACACGCATGCCTATTTGCAGATGGTGCGCAGTACAAGACACGCGTAGTCTGCAGAGTTGCAAAGGTTTGTGACGCGGATCCTTGCGATAAAAGCATTGCGGAAGAAAAACCAAATGGAGGTAAGAAAAATGAGCGTTATTTCTATGAAGCAGTTACTGGAGGCAGGTGTTCATTTCGGACATCAGACAAGAAGATGGAACCCTAAGATGGCTCCCTACATCTTCACCGAGAGAAATGGTATCCATATCATCGATCTTCAGAAGTCCGTTGTAAAGGTTGACGAGGCTTACAAGGCTATTTCCGAGATCGCTGCACAGGGCGGCACCATTCTGTTCGTAGGTACCAAGAAGCAGGCACAGGATGCTGTAAAGACTGAGGCTGAGCGATGCGGTATGTATTATGTAAATGAGAGATGGCTGGGCGGTATGCTCACCAATTTCAAGACCATTCAGTCCCGTATCGAGAGACTTCACAAGATCGAGACCATGTCCGAGGACGGCACCTTTGACGTACTGCCCAAGAAGGAAGTTATCCAGCTCAAGAAGGAGTGGGAGAAACTTGAGAAGAACCTTGGCGGTATCAAGAACATGACCAGAATCCCTGATGCGATCTTCGTAGTAGATCCCAAGAAGGAGAAGATCTGCGTACAGGAAGCACACACCCTTGGAATTACCCTGATCGGCATGTGCGATACTAACTGCGATCCGGAAGAGCTGGATTATGTGATTCCCGGCAATGACGATGCTATCCGTGCGGTCAAGCTGATCGTTTCCAAGATGGCTGATGCCGTAATCGAGGCAAAGCAGGGCGATGAGG
>CACXDS010000136.1 GCA_902766425.1 uncultured Lachnospiraceae bacterium | reverse complement strand
TTTTATCAGACGGGAGGCGACGATGTCGAAGAAGGAGAGCTATGAGGCGAAGGCGGAGGAGTTGCTTTCGCCCATTGTAGAAAAGCGGAATATTGAGATTTATGATATTGAGTATGTGAAGGAGGGCAGCGATTATTATCTGAGGGCATACATTGATAAGCCGGAGGGCGTTGATCTCAATGACTGTGAGGCGGTGAGCCGGGAATTATCGGATGCTCTGGACGAGGCGGATCCCATTCCGGATGCCTATATCCTTGAGGTATCCAGCCCGGGACTGGGAAGAACTCTGAAGAAGGACAAGCACTTGGAAAAGAGTATTGGCAAAGATGTGGAGATCAAGCTGTTCAAGCCTCTGGAGAAGAGGAAGGATTTTGCCGGAATTCTGGAGGGCTTTGACGAAAAGACAATTACGATCCGGGAGGATGCGGACGAGAACGGCGAGGGTGGTACGCTTCGTGTATTTGATCGGGAAGCCGTCGCATTGATCAAGCTGGCGTTGGATTTTTGATCGGAAAGCCGTCACATTCAAAGCATTTGAAAAGGTGTGGCGTCAGATAAGACAATCGACAATATGTGATAAGTAGATTTATGAAAATGTAATAGAGAAAGGCGAAAGCCGGAAACGGAGGAAATGATGAACGCGGAATTAAAAGAGGCATTGGATATTTTGGAGAAGGAGAAGGAGATCAGCAAGGAAACCTTGTTTGAAGCAATCGAGAATTCGCTGCTCACTGCCTGCAAGAATCACTTTGGAAAGGCAGACAATGTAAAGGTGGAGATCGATCGTGATACCTGTGATTTTCTGGTATATGCGGAGAAGGAGGTTGTGGAGACTGCGGAGGATGTGGAGGATCCCATGCTGCAGATCAGTCTGGAGGATGCTAAGAAGATTTCTTCCAAGGCGTCTGTGGGCGATGTGATCCATGTGGAGATCAAGTCCAAGGAATTTGGCCGTATTGCAACTCAGAATGCCAAGAATGTGATTCTGCAGAAGATCCGAGAGGAAGAGCGCAGCGTTATTTTTAATCAGTATTTTGAGAAGGAGCGGGATGTTGTAACCGGTATCGTGCAACGCTATGTGGGCAAGAATATCAGCATTAATCTGGGCAAGGCTGACGCACTTCTTCTGGAGACTGAGCAGGTGAAGGGGGAGGTTTTCCGCCCTACGGAGCGTATCAAGGTATATATTCATGAAGTAAAGAATACCCCCAAGGGACCTCGCATCAGTGTAAGCCGCACTCATCCGGAGCTGGTAAAACGCTTGTTTGAGGCGGAGGTTACGGAGATTAAGGAGGGAATCGTTGAAATCCGCAGCATTGCCAGAGAGGCGGGAAGTCGTACCAAGATTGCCGTCTGGTCCAATGATCCGAATGTGGATGCAGTGGGAGCCTGCGTGGGTATGAATGGCGCCAGAGTAAACGCCATCGTAGAGGAGCTTCGGGGTGAGAAGATTGATGTGGTAAACTGGGACGATAACCCCGGAAACCTGATTCAGAATGCACTCTCTCCCGCTAAGATCGTTGCTGTATTTGCGGATCCTGATGAGAAGACGGCGAAGGTGGTGGTTCCCGACTATCAGCTTTCTCTTGCCATCGGTAAGGAGGGGCAAAACGCGAGACTTGCTGCGAGATTGACGGGCTATAAGATCGATATTAAATCTGAGACGCAGGCAAAGGATGCTCCCGGCTTCCGTTATGAGGACTATATCGATGACGAGGAGTATGAGCAGTACGAGGAGTATGACGGACAGGGAAATCCTGAGGAGAATTAAGTGTAAGCCCGGCGTAGCTCCGGAGGAAGACCGGAAGTCTGCGTGAGGTAAGTATTTTAGAAAAAGGGATGTGATCAGATGGCAAAAAAGCTTCCGCTAAGGCAGTGCGTTGGCTGTGGTGAAATGAAGAGCAAAAAGGAGATGATCCGGGTACTAAGGATGGAGGATTCTTCGATCTGTTTGGATTTTACAGGAAAGAAAAACGGCAGAGGCGCATATTTATGTAAAAGCATGACTTGTCTTAAGCAGGCCAGGAAAAATAAAGGACTGGAGAGGTCCTTTAAGATGAGTATTCCGGCACAGGTCTATGATGATTTGGAAAAGGAGTTTACGGATGGAGAATCGCAGTAAGATTTTTTCCCTTTTGGGATTGGCCATGCGGGGGAGAAATCTGGTGAGCGGAGAGTTCCAGACCGTGGAGGCTGTGAAACAGAAAAAGGCATGCATGGTGATCGTGGCGGAGGATGCTGCGGACAATACAAAGAAGCTGTTTCACGAAAAATGCACATTCTATCAGATCCCTGTTTGGGAGTTTGGGAAGAAAGAAGATTTGGGCCGGGCAATCGGAAAAGACCTGAGATCTTCCTTGGCAGTTTGTGATGAAGGGCTTGCAGCGGCGATCCAAAAGCAGCTGGGGGCAGAAATGTAGGGTCTTTGAGCGATTGGAAAGGAGAAGATATATAGGATGGCGAAAATCAGGATACATGAACTCGCAAAGGAGTTAAAGAGAGAAAATAAAGAGATCATTGCTTTCCTTCAGGGGAAGGGCGTTGAGGGGAAGACAGCCTCCAGCGGTCTGGATCCTGCGGAGGAGCAGATGGTAAGAAAGGTCTTTGGAGGTGCGGATAATTCGGCTAAG
>CACXDS010000135.1 GCA_902766425.1 uncultured Lachnospiraceae bacterium | reverse complement strand
CGCTTTGCGCCTTCTTGCGAATGTCTGTTACGCCGTCAAATACGCGGCAATCCGCTCGTGCAAGCACGACGGATTGTCGCGTGCTTGACAGCGAGTATCACACAAAAAAGTCCTTGGCAGTATTGTTGTATTTGTCAATACTGTCAAGGACGGGTATTCTTAGATCCCGCGGTGCCACCTTGCTTCACTCCTGGTAGGAGCGCTCTTATCGGATACCAACATATCCTGTGCAATTTACGCATGCCTAACGTCGCTCCCTACTAAGAAGATAAATCCAAATGGATCAAAACATCAATCCTTTCTTTCAATGCCTTCTTTTCAAAGCGCCCTCCGTGGTCCATTTAACAGCCTGCTTCTCCGACCTTTCTCAGCCTCCGGTCTCTCTGTAGGCGCATTCGGGACAAAAGTCCACTACTGTTTTTATCTCCACTTCTACGGTTTGATTCAAGTCCGCTATTCAATTTTCAAAATTTATGGTTTAAGAATATTCCTGATAGGCTCATTTGTCAATACTTATTTTTTGCGATAAGCCTCAGAATTTTATGCCATTTTTGTTCTCACAATTCAGTTATTTTTCTTGTTTTTTCCCTCCAAACATGATATGATGATTTACTGCAAAAAGAATGAATCGCGCAATCTATTGCCTTTTCAAACCCTAGATCATAACGAATCATTTTTTAATGCTTGGAAAGATAAGCTTAATGATCTTTATTCATAGAAACAGACTTAACGGAGAAAAACAATATGGAGAAAGAGAATCTGGAAAAAAATACACGCACTCCCCTTTCAGCCTTTATCGAGCTTTTGATGAATTCGGAGGAATTGCCCCACTCTGCTGAAAAAGCGTTGTCCATGATTGCTCCCGCCCTTCAACTGATGCGGGTACAGAGTCATACCTGCATTCCGCCGAAGGATAAGGATGGAAAGCAGGAATTTGCCGATCATATCTGGTATGACAGTATCGGTAACCATGATCCCTCCTCCATGGCCGGGTTGGATACGGTGGATGCGGTTCATCTGACACACCAGATGGAGGGCGACCGTGCCACGGTTACTCTCTCCTCCTATCACAGCGTTCACGACCCTGCCTGGACCTCAGCGCAGCGTCAGGATATTCTGGATTTTATGAATGTATTAATGCTCGCCTTCTCCAAGTCAAGACTGATCAGCACACTGAGAAGGAACGCTCTCATTGAGCCCATGTCGCAGCTTCCCAACGCTGCCGGTTTTATTTCACAAGCCGGTAAGCTTTTGAACCGTGGACAGCTTTCCCTCTATAATGCCTTTTACTTTAATCTGAAGAGCTTCGGTCTGATCAACAGACGGTTCGGAAAGGACGAAACCGATCGGATCATCGTGCGATATTCTAAGGCTCTTACTGATTTTACCGAGGGCGAGGAATGTGTAGGCAGATTAGGAGGCGATAATTTTGTTGCTCTGATCCGCAAGGAAAAATCCTCCGACTTTCTTCGCTTTATCTCCGGTGTCCAAACCTTTGGAGTCATTGCAGGCGAGGAAATTCCCATTTTGATTCAGGCTGTCGCAGGCGCTCTGGAGATTGACAGCAGTATCACTACCGCAGATGAGATCATCGGAAAATGCGGAACCGCCCTTCATGTAGCCAAAAATGTGGAGAAGGTTCCCTATGTCTTTGTGACTCCCGAGCTGAATTCCAGTGTTTATCAGCAAAAGCAGATTGTGGAACAATTCCCGGCTGCACTGATCAATAAGGAGTTTAAAGTCTTCTATCAGCCTAAGGTTGATACACGCACAAATGAGATTGTAGGTGCGGAAGCTTTGATCCGCTGGCTGAGTGATGGAAAAATCATACCTCCCAACGAATTCGTTCCAATAATTGAAAAAGACGGCAGCATATGCCAGTTGGATTTCTATGTACTTGAGAATGTCTGTCAGGATATTCGGGATTGGATTGCAAAAGGGATAAAGCCTGTCAGAGTTTCCACCAATTTTTCCCGCAAAAACCTCTCCCACCCTGATTTTGCAGATCGAATTCTGGAGCTGCTTACAAAATATAATATTCCCAGGGAGTACATCGAAGTGGAAATCACCGAGACCACGGAGGAGGCTGAGAATGCTCTTCTGGTTGATTTTATGAATTGCATGCATGATGAGAAAATCGCTACAGCCATTGATGACTTTGGCACAGGATATACCTCCTTAAATGTTTTAAGCGATTTTTCCGTGGATGTGCTGAAGATCGATAAATCCTTTATCGAGCGTCATACCAAAACCGAAAAGGACAGTGTTGTCCTCTCCAATGTGGTGAAAATGGCCAAAGAGCTGGACATGACCATCATCAACGAGGGTGTGGAAAACTGGGAGCAGGTTGATTTCCTCCAAAATCTGGGAAGCACAGTGGTTCAGGGCTTTCTCTTTGATAAACCATTGCCTGAAGAGTCCTTCCGCCAGCGGTTAAAGATTGGGAAATATGACATATCCTCAAATGAATGATCCCCTGACTTATATTCTAGGCATTGCTCTGAACAAACTATGCTTCGCATTATATTATATAATAGTAAAAAACCGGGATCTCTCCCGGTTTTTTATAAATATACTATTTTAACAAGCGAACCGTCTCTCTGGCAATGGCCAACTCCTCATTGGTGGGGATCATCATAACTTTTACCTTGCTGTCAGGAGTGCTGATCACCAGATCCACTCCTCTCTTGGCATTGGCCTCGGGATCCAGCTTCACGCCCAGGAATCCAAAATGCTCACACACCAGAGAGCGAACCAGCGGTCCATTTTCACCGATGCCGGCAGTAAAGGCGATCACATCCACCCCATTCATAGCCGCTGCATAGGAGCCCACATATTTTGCCACATGGTAGCAATAGGTCTTCATAGCGCGCACGGCATTTTCATCTCCCTTATTGTAGCCATCCTCCAGATCGCGGAAGTCAGAAGAAAGCCCGTTGGACAAGCCATAGACGCCGGATTTCTTGTTCAGCATATTCATCAGCGCAGGAAGATCCATATTCTCCTTCTTCGCAATGTACTCCAAAATTGCAGGATCGATATCTCCGCTTCTGGTACCCATGATCAGACCCTCCAGAGGAGTCATACCCATGGAGGTATCCACGCATTTACCGTTCTTTACCGCAGAAATACTTGCACCGTTTCCCAGATGGCAGACAATGATCTTCAGGCTCTCATAGGGAACCCCCAGGAGCTCAGCCGCTCTCTTGGATACATAGGAATGGCTGGTGCCATGGAACCCATAACGACGAACCTTATATTTCTTATAATACTCGTAAGGAAGGCCGTACATATATGCCTCCTCAGGCATGGTCTGATGAAAAGAGGTATCAAACACCGCCACCATGGGAGTGGTGGGCATCAGCTTTTTGCAGGCATTGATACCGATCAGGTTGGCGGGATTGTGAAGGGGAGCCAGATCATTGCACTCTTCGATGGCCTTCAGAACCTCTTCATCGATCACTGTGGATTGGGCAAATTTCTCGCCGCCATGCACAATACGATGACCCACCGCATCGATCTCGTCAAGACTCTTTACCACACCGGTCTTTGGATTGGTCAGTGCCTCCAGCACAAGGCGGATGGCCTCTGTGTGATCCGGCATGGGTGTCACCTTAATCTCCTTCTCTCCCCCCGCCGGAGTGTAACTGATCTGACTTCCATCGATACCGATCCTCTCACATAGTCCCTTTGCAATGCACTGCTCCGTATCGGAATTGATCAGCTGGAACTTCAGGGAAGAACTGCCACAATTGATAACTAATACATTCATCTCCACTATCTCCTTTTTTCAGAGCCATGCTACAGCTATCTAACTGAACAGGTCTCTATATCTCTTATCATCTTAATTGACATTCTTGTCAATCTGATCTTTTTTGTGTATCTAAACTGCCTTCAGAAATCACCATTTATTTGCTTACAGCGTTCCTGCTTGAAATGACATACAGCTTTCAAATAGCATCAAGACTCCCTTTCAGATCAGCTGTGCCTGAACGGCTGTCAGGGCAACCACGCCCACGATATCCTGCCAGGAGCACCCGCGGGACAGATCGTTCACAGGCTTTGCAATTCCCTGCAGCATAGGGCCGTAAGCCTCAGCGCCACCTAATCTCTGAACCAGCTTATATCCAATATTACCGGCATCCAGATTGGGGAAGATCAACACATTGGCCTTGCCTCCAATGGGAGAGCCGGGAGCCTTGGACTTCGCTACGCTGGGAACCAATGCGGCATCCAGCTGTAATTCACCGTCCAGAAGAAGCTGGGGATACTGCTCATGAGCAATCCGGGTAGCCTCCACCACCTTATCCACTAAGGCATGCTTGGCACTGCCCTTGGTGGAATGGCTCAGCATGGCGATCACAGGCTTGGGGCCAACCAGAAGCCTAAAGCTCTTGGCCGAGCTGTCGGCGATGGCGGCCAGATCCTCCGCTGTGGGATCCTGATTCAAGCCACAATCCGCAAAGATAAAGGTTCCGTTTTCCCCCTGATCCTTAAACTGGGTATCCATAACAAAGAAGGCACTGACAAGCTTCACCCCCGGTGCCGTCTTCAGAATCTGAAGAGCCGGACGCAGAGTATCTGCCGTGGAATGACATGCACCGGCAACCATACCGTCCGCATCATTTGCTTTTACCATCACGATTCCAAAGGTGAGATAATCCTTTGCCAAAATCTCGCGAGCCTTTTCCAGAGTCATACCCTTTGCCTTACGAGTCTCATAGAGAAGATTCGCATATTCTTCAAATTTCTCCGTCTTGGCAGGATCGATCACCTTAACGCCGGAAAGATCCACCTCCAGCCAGCCTGCACCATCCATGATTTTCTCTTCCGAACCCACCATGATGATGTTTGCAATTCCCTCTTCCATAATCTTAGCCGCAGCGATCAGCGTTCTCTTGTCATTGGAT
>CACXDS010000134.1 GCA_902766425.1 uncultured Lachnospiraceae bacterium | reverse complement strand
GTGTGATAAACGGAGAGCAAGTTGACGAGTTCCTGGAAAGCGGTGGTCAGTCGGAAGGGTATGCTGAGACAAAGAGACTTCTGAGCAATATTCTCTTCAGCTCCACAGATATTACCTTTCTGTATGTGTATCAGATCCGGGAGGATGGATGCCATGTGGTTTTTGACATTGATACGGAGGAGGTGCCGGGGGAGGAGATCGGCAGCGTGATTCCCTTCGATGAGGGGTTTGCAGAGTACATCCCCATGCTCCTTGCGGGGAAACCGGTGGATCCTGTTATCACAAACGACCGATATGGATATCTGATGACCGCCTATGCACCGGTATATGACTCCCGGGGAAGATGTGTCTGTTATGTGGGAGCGGATGTGGATATGGGTCAGCTGGGTGTCAGAGAGAGAAACTTTCTGATGGAGATCATCTCTGTGTTTCTGGGCTTTTATATCCTGCTCTGTGTCTTTGTGGGCTGGATGACAAAATATCACATCATCCTGCCCGTGGATTCCATCATGAAATATGTGGATGAGTTTGCAGACGACGGAAATTCCCAGGAAATGATAGATGAGGATGTGAGAGCATTTCGAAGCATTCATGTCCGGACCGGGGACGAGATCGAGAATCTGTATCATTCCATTTGCAGATTGACCTTGAATCAGGCGGAGCAGCTGCGCAGCATCAGGCGCCTTTCGGATTCCACGGCGAAGATGCAGGATGGTCTGATCATTACCATGGCGGATCTGGTGGAGAACCGGGATTCCGATACCGGCGATCACATCCAGAAGACGGCGGCCTATATGTGAAGATCATAGTGGAGGGACTGAAGAAAAAGGGATATTATGCCGAGAAGATCACACCTAAGTTTATGGCGGATGTGGTGCGAAGCGCTCCGCTGCATGATGTGGGAAAAATCTGTGTGCCGGATCATGTCTTAAATAAGCCGGGGAAGCTTACCGAGAAAGAGTATGAGATCATCAAGACACATACCACCGAGGGCAGAAAAATCATGGAAAAGGCCATCAGTACGGTGCAGGGAGAGAACTACCTGAAGGAAGCCAGAAATATGGCGGCTTATCATCATGAACGCTGGGATGGAAAGGGATATCCGGAAGGGCTTCACGGTGAGGTGATCCCCTTGGCAGCCCGGATCATGTCCGTGGCGGATGTATTTGATGCCCTGACCTCCAAGCGAGTCTATAAGCCTGCATTTCCTCTGGAAAAAGCCTTGGAGATGCTGCAGAAAGGGGCCGGAACCCAATTTGATCCCAAGTGTGTCGAGGTATTTATGGATGCACTTCCGGAGGTAAAGGCAGTCTGGAAGAAATACAATCAGGGAACCTAAAGAGAGGTCATGCGAGCCATGAGAATGAAGCGGATCAGAAAAACAGCGCTGGTTATGGCGTTTATGGTTTGGCTGCTGCCGATGTGCAATGGCGCTGTGGCCTTGGCCGCGGAGCCGGAACAGGAGGTGGCCGGCCGCACAGGGAGCAGTCAATATGCCGAATACGGAGGGGGATATGCAGCCACGGGGCAGTTGCCCGGCGTGGGATATACAACGGAGCTATATGATTGCACAAACGGACTTCCCACCTCCGACGCCATGTTCCTTTTGGGAGCCGAGGATGGGCATTTGTGGATCGGTGGCTACAGCGGCGTCCTGCGCTATGACGGCACTGCCTTTGAGAGGATGGATACCTCTGAGGGTCTCACCAGTGCCAGAGGAATGTATGGAGATAGAGAGGGAAGAATCTGGGTCGGCACAAATGACAACGGGGTTGTGGTGATCGATGGAAAGGATAGATTTCATCTGACCTACAAGGATGGCCTTCCGTCCTCCTCCATCCGAACCTTTGCCGAGGATGGAGAGGGAAGGGTTTTCATCGGCACCACTGCTGGGATTTGCTATGTGGATTCCGAGAGGAAGGTGCATGAGGTTCCGGGGATCGATGTCTCGGAAGAGAGAGTACTGCGGATGGATATGGATGTGTCCGGAATAATCTACGGACAGACCTCCGGCGGAAGTGTTTTTGCCATAGAGGATTGCAGAGTGACCGCCCTTTATACCAGCAAGGAGCTGGGAATAGAAAAGATCACCACCATTATGGCGGATCCGGAGCAGCCCGGGATGCTGTATTTCGGCACGGAGGGCAACAACGCCTATTATGGGCATTTCGGCGATAAGGCGGCGCAGCTGGAGCGTATTTCTCTTGGCGGAATGAAAGGTGTTCATTGGATCAATTATGACTGTGGGCGGATCTGGGTGTCATCCACCAGTCAGGTGGGTTATCTGAGCGAAAACCGTGATTTTCATATTCTGGAAAAGCTCCCCATGGACAGCGGCATTGAGATGCTGATCTCGGATTATCAGGGGAATCTGTGGGCCGCCTCCTCCACGCAGGGAGTCATGAAGCTCGTCACCAATAATTTTGTGGATGTAACAGGGGAGGCGGGGCTTCCCGGCGAAGTGGCAAACTGTACCTGTCTTTACGGGGATGAGCTTTATATCGGCACTGAAAAAGGAGTGCTGATCCTTGGAGCAGACGGGAAGGCTGTGTCCAATGAATTGACCGAGTATATCGGAGCTTCCAGGATCCGCTGTATTCAGGAGGATACCGGGGGAAAGCTTTGGATCGGAACCTATACCAATGATGTGGGACTCATCTGCTACTCGAAAAAAGAGGGAGTCAAGGCCTTTACCACAAAGAATGGTCTGCTCTCAAATCAGGTGAGGGCGATAACCATCGGAAAGGATGGAAGCATTCTTGTCGGCACTAACGGAGGGCTGGCAGTGATCCAAGACGGAAAGGTGGTGCGAACTGCCGGGAGTAAGGAAGGGATCAGCAATACAGTCATTCTGACACTGGTTGAGACAGAGGATGACAGAATCATGCTGGGAACCGATGGCGGCGGTATCTATGTGATCGGAGACGGAACAGTGGAGAAGTTGAGCAGGGATGACGGGCTTACCAGCGATGTGATCATGAGACTCCTTCCCGATGAGCAGCATGGAGTTTACTGGATCGTGACCTCCAATTCCATAGAGTATGTAAAGGAGGGAGAGATCAAGCAGGTGACCTCCTTTCCCTACAACAATAATTATGACATGTATTTTGACCATAACGGCCGCGCATGGATCCTTTCCTCCTATGGGCTGTATAATGTGAATACGGAGGAAATGCTGCGGGACGGGATCACGGATTACAAGCTCTACACAGTTGAGAACGGCCTGCCCTATTCCATAACAGCCAATTCCTTCAGTGCCAGGGATGAGGAAGGAAATTTATATATGCCGGGCAGAAATGGCGTGATCCGGGTAAATATCGAGCATTATTTCGAGGGGAGCGGAAGTCTCTTGACGGCAGTGAATGCCATTTATTGTGATGATGAGAGGATCTATCCGGATGAAGAAGGGGGTTATCAGATTCCGGTCGGTGGGAAACGTATCCAGATCCTTCCGGCTGTGATGGATTATTCTCTGTTGAATCCAATGGTGCGAGTCTATCTGGAGGGAGGACCGGACAATGGTATCACAGTGGAGCAAAGTAAGCTCTCCTCCCTGGAATATACCAATCTCTCCTACGGTGAGTATAAGCTGCACATACAAGTGCTGAACCGATCCACAGGGGAGATACTGCAGGACAGCACCTTCAGAATTTCCAAGAAGGCAAGACTTGGCGAGCTTCCCATTGTCAGAGTGATGCTTCTGCTCCTGCTCGCTCTGGCAACAGGATATTTGGTCTGGAAGATTATGCGCTCCACCATTATAGCAAGGCAGATGGAGGAGATCCGGCGCGTGAAAGAAGAAGCGCAGAGAGCGGAGACAGCCAAGACCAGATTCTTTGCCAATTTATCCCATGAGCTTCGGACACCCATCAACACCATCATGGGGGTGAACGAAATGGCTATGCGGGAGGATGCGACGGGAGTACCGCAGGGGTATTTTATGGACATGGCAAACTATGCCTTTGATGTGCGCGATGCTTCCGAGGAGCTTTTGGGACTCATCAATGATCTGTTGGACATCGCCAGGATCGAATCAGGCAGAATGAGTCTTGTGGAGCGCGAGTATGATATGCAGACCATGCTCCGGTCCATTGTCTCCATGGCCCGGGCCAGGAGCGCTGAGAAGGATCTTTCCTTCGAGGTGGAGGTGGACGAGATCCTGCCTCGCAAGCTGTACGGAGACGCCGGGAAGATCAGACAGATCGTGCTAAATCTTCTGTTGAATGCCGTGAAATATACGGATGTGGGAGGCATTGTCCTGAGTGTTTCCATGGATGAGAGAAAGGGAGAAATGGCGACTCTTTCTTTCTCCGTGAAAGACACAGGGATGGGCATTCGGGAAGAGGAGAGGGAAAAGCTCCTGCATGCCTATGAGCGGCTGGAGGAGGCAAGCGGCGGCATAGAGGCGACCAGCATCGGACTGGATATCTCCAGGCGCTTTGCAGAGCTGATGAATGGAGAGCTTCAATGCGAGAGTACCTACGGGGAGGGAAGCAGGTTCCTGCTTCGTATCACACAGAAGATCATGGATGAGACCCCTCTGGGTGAATTTACAGAGCACACGGAGGAAGAAGCCAGAGGAAAGTATGTGCCCATGTTTGTGGCTCCGGATGCGGATATTCTTGTGATCGATGACAATTCCAAGGATATAGAGATGATCAAGGCATTCCTTCGTGGGACAAAGGTATTTGTCACAACTGCAAGGACCGGAGTGGATGCGCTGGATAAGATCAAGGATACCCATTTTGATGTGATATTTATGGATCAGGCTGTATCGGGAATGGATGGATTTGAGACAATGGAAAAGATCCGGGAGCTTGATCCGAAGCTTCCTGTATATGCCCTTACCTCAAATGTGGAGGATGATGGGGCGCTCTACAAAGACGAGGGATTCTCCGGGTATCTGATGAAGCCCTTAAACGGGGTTGTTTTGGAGAAGACCATCCTTCAGCATCTCCCGGAAAGGATCATGGAGAAGGCTGCCAGGAAGGAAGCGGAGAGCGGCGAATTGCCCGAAGCCATGTGTTGGCTGGGCGAAATTAAGGAGCTCTCTGTCTCGGATGGACTGAAAAATACGGGCGGTGCATCCGGCTATCTTTTCGCCTTAAATTTGTTCCGCGACACCATTGATGACAATATCAGGATCATCCGTGAGGCATATGAAGATGGCAATGTCAGATTATATGCGACAAAGGCACGCGTACTGAAGAGATCGGCGCATATCATCGGAGCAGGCGAACTGGAGAAGCAGGCAGAAAGGCTTGTGGAGGCCATAGAGCGGCAGGATCTCCCTTATATCAAGGAGAATGCAGAAAAACTTCTGGCAGAGTATGAGACCTATAAAGAGAAGCTTTCGAGGCTGAAGAATTAAGGCAGAAGGATATGGGCTGAAGAATCGGGACAGAAGAGTTTGAGCAGAAAATCAGGGCTGATAGAAGGAGTTTTGGTTCATGTACGAGTATATAAGAGATCATCAGATGAATATCATGCTTGCTCTGTGCGCAATCTGTGCGATGATGGCAGTCATGCTGTTGATCACGCGATTCCTTTCAAAGAAGAGAAAGTGGATTCTGATCCTGATGGAGATCATTGCCACAGCACTGCTTGGCTTTGACCGCGCAGCCTATTTATACAGGGGGGATGTGTCCCACCTGGGCTATGTCATGGTCCGGCTCTCCAATTTCATGGTATTTTTTCTGACCTCAGCCGTGGTATTTGGGTTCAATCTCTATCTCTCGGATCTTCTGTTGAATGAAGGGAAAAGAGAGACGCTGTCCAAAAGATTAAAGCTTGTCTATATCGGATCCGCCATTGGAATGCTGATGGCGGTGGTGGCTCATTTTACGGGTTTGTATTATTCCTTCGACGAAAACAATATCTATCAGAGGGGCCCGGGTTTTTTGCTCTGCTATATTGTCCCGGTGGTTTTTCCCATCATCCAGTTTACAGTCATTTTTCAATACCGAAAGCTCTTTAGCAAGCTCATTTATATCTCTCTGGTATTATATATCTTTGTACCGATTGTTGTGGGCATTATCCAGATCTTTACCTATGGGCTCTCCATTGTCAATATGGCGATGGTGATGGTATCCGTATCCCTGTATGTCTTTAACTATCTGGATATCAATGACGAGGTGGTCAGGGTACATGAAATGGAAGTGGGAAATCTGCAAAAGGAGCAGAGGAGCACGAAGCGCCTTTTTGACCAGACTGCAACGGCATTTGTACATGCAGTGGAAGAGAGGGATCCCTATTCGGAGGGGCACGCCATCCGAGTGGCGGAGCTGGCCAGAAGGATTGCGGAAGCAGCGGGAAAGGCGGAGAATGAAAGCGATGAGGTCTATTATGCGGCTCTTCTCCACGATATCGGAATGATCGGAATTCCGGACAGTCTGATCGGAAAGTCAGATGACCTGACAGAGGAAGAGATGGAAATCTTAAAGCGCAAGCCCATTGTCAGCGAGGAAATCCTGTCTAACATCAAGGAATACCCCTATCTGAGGGAGGGGGCAATGTATAGCCATGAGCACTATGACGGCAGCGGTTATCCGGAAGGATTAAAGGGGAAGGATATTCCCGAGGTGGCGAGGATCATTGCAGTGGCGGATGCCTATGCGACCATGACCTCCAGACAGAGGAACCGGGCCCCGTTGCCCTATCAGAGTGTCCGGGAGGAGTTTATCAGGGAGTCAGGTCTGCGGTTTGACCCTGCTTTTTCGGATATTATGATCCAGATCATGGACGCAGAGCACGCGGAAAAAAAGGATGAAGTGCAGGTGGAGACGGAGCTGAGCTGTGGAAGATACCGTGAAAAGGTTTCCGTTGGAATTCCTGTGACAAAGGAGATCACGAAGATTAGTTTCCGGGCGGAGGAGATAGGCGGCGACGGATCAGGCTTTTCAGCGCCTTCCATTATTTTGTTTGATTCCTATGACCGACATGTACACGACAATCCCAAAGCAATCGAGGCTTATCGCTATGTGGAATATGCTGAGATCTGGTTTGACGGTCATTATGTCTCCACAAATGTGAGAAATATGGAGGTGGAGGTGGTGCCGCGGGAGGAGGACACAGAGCATGCAGAATCGGTCTATGAAATGGTCATCGGAAGATTTGAGGGGCATATGTCCGTTAAGATGATCGGTCCGTCCCGGATCGTGGATGTGGTTGTGGCGCTTCCGGACAATTCAAAATCCTCTTATCTTGGGCTGACGGGGGAGAACTGCCGGCTGCGGGAGATCAAGCTCCAAAAGACGGGAGATCTGGTTCAGTCCAGCGATATCAGAAAAATTGTTCAAAAATTGAACTTTACCGATCGGCTGGAATCCGACCTGCCGAATATTCAGGTGGATCGTCCCCAGTCCGCCGCAACGGAGGGCATTCCGGTAGCCGGAAAGCTACAGCTGGATTTTCATACCATGAGCCTGCCCTGGTCTAATCTGGTATGGCATTGTCCCCATATTCTGCTCTTTTATGCAAAGGATAAAAAGATGGGGGGAGAGGATTACCGGGAATATGCATTGATCAAGCTCAATGGAGAAATGGCGGGGGATGACCGTTATGCGGAAAACCGATTCTCCATGAAAAAGAATGAAAGCTTTCCGGGCTGGGATGTCTGGAAAAAGAAAAACAAAGAGGGCTATGAATGTTCCGTACAGGTGAGGAGAAAGGGAAACAGAGTCGTACTCAGCACCGAAAATCTGGGAATTGCGATTGAAAACATAACCGTCCTTAAGGAAGGGGAGGATACGGTGTATGTGGCTCTCACAGGGGACCAGGTGGCCCTGACGGATATCAGAATCGAAAGTGCGGATCCAAAGTAACTTATCATAGCCGGCCTGTCCCTGACATACACTGTACAAACTGCTTGTAAGGGGACTTCGGTGAAGGATTATATTGAAGAGCGTGCCGTCAGTATCGCAAACTACATTATCGAGCACAGCACGACGGTGCGGCAGACCGCAAAGGATTTTGGAGTTTCGAAGAGTACGGTGCACAAGGATGTGACGGAGAGACTGGAACATATCAATCCCGGCCTGGCCAGGGAAGTGCGGCGGGTCTTGGATGTGAACAAGTCGGAGAGACACATACGGGGCGGAATGGCGACAAAGGAAAAATACTTGCATCAGCATTAAGGATTCATAGCGGGCCGGGTGTGAAATTCATACCCGGCCCTTTGGTATGGACAGATTTTCAATAATCCTGTATAATAACCCGGGTGAGGGGCTGAGTTCGCTAGGCCGGGAATCGGTCCGGCGAATGTCGGCGAATTTGTATTGGAAATAAAGGAGCAAAACAATGGACAGAAAAGGTTTGACAACAGCAGAGGCTCTGGAGAGGGCAAAGAATGGAAAAAATGTTCTCACACAGGGGAAAAAGAAAAGTATTTTATCCATCATTTTGGGGCAGTTCGCATCGCCCCTTTTGATCCTGCTCATCGCGGCGGCAGTGATCTCCATCGCCACGGGTGAGCTGGTGGATGGCATTATCATTCTGGTAGTGGTGCTGGCAAATGTGATCATCGGTACGGTGCAGGAGATCTCGGCGGAAAAGTCCGTGGAGGCGCTGAAGCAGATCAATGCCTCCACTGCGGTGGTGCTCAGGGACGGCGCGGAGAAGGAGATCCCCGCGGCGGATCTGGTGGTGGGAGATTATGTGATCCTGGAGGCGGGGCGTGTGGTACCCGCGGATCTGGCACTTGTGCAGAACAGCTCTCTTAAGGTAAATGAATCGGCGCTGACCGGAGAGAGCGTGGCAGTGGAGAAGGACTGCAATGCAAAGAGTGATGAGAAGACCCCTCTGGGAGACCGCAAGGATAAGGTATTTATGTCCACCCTTGTGGAATACGGCCGCGGCGAGGGAGTTGTGGAGAAGATCGGAGATGACACACAGATCGGTAAGATCTCCAGCATGCTCCATAAGATCACCAAGCAGGAAACCCCTCTTCAAAAGAACCTGAACGGCATTTCCCTGGTACTGGGGATCGCGGGCGTGGTACTCTGCATTCTGATGTTTGTCTGCCAGATCTTTATCTACCGGACGCCCATGATCGAGACACTGATGATTTCGATAGCGTTTGCAGTGGCAGTGATCCCGGAGGGACTCGCCACAGTGGTGACTCTGGTGCTTTCCGCCGGGATTCAGAAGATGAGTAAGCGAAATGCCATTGTAAAGCAAATTCATGCGGTGGAAACATTGGGCGCCGTGAATGTCATTTGTTCCGATAAGACAGGAACCCTCACCCAAAATAAGATGACTGTGGTGAGATGGTATTTTATGGGCGAGGAGAAGGAACCGGGGGAATATCCCGGCGGGGAAAGAGTGTTTGGAAGGCTCCTGGAGGGCTTCCTTGCCTGCAATGACGCAAAGTATTCCGAGGAGACGGGGGAGGAGATCGGGGACCCCACCGAGACTGCATTTATCAAGTATGCAAAGGACAATCATCTCGGATACGATAAGCTGATGTCGGGGATCACCAGATTCGATGAGATCCCCTTTGATTCCGACAGGAAAATGATGACCACGCTGGATCGGGTGGAGGAAGGCGGCGTGACCCGGAATATCTCCTACACCAAGGGTGCCATTGATTCGGTCATTGTCAGGTGTGACCGCATTCTGGATGAGAATGGAGTCAGAGAAATCACTAACGAGGATGTGCTTCTGGCCTCCCGCAGCGCGGAAAAGATGAGCTCCGAGGCGCTCCGTGTGCTGGCTCTGGCGTATCGTGAGGGAGATACCGTTCCTCAGGAGAAGGATATGATCTTTGTCGGCCTTGCAGCCATGATCGATCCGCCGAAAGAGGGCGTGAAGGAGACCGTGGACGAATGCCATCACGCAGGCATCGAGGTAGCCATGATCACCGGAGATCACAAGATCACTGCCTTTGCCATCGCAAAGGAGCTGGATATCGCTTCGGATATCTCCCAGAGTATTTCCGGCGCAGAGATCGATGAGATGGATCCGGAGGAGTTTCGGAAAAATGTATTGAATTATCGTGTGTTTGCCAGGGTTTCACCGGAGAATAAGGTGCAGATCGTGCAGGCCTTCCAGTCCCATGGCAAGATCTGTTCCATGACAGGAGACGGTGTGAATGACGCACCCTCCCTGAAGGCGGCGGACATCGGCGTGGCCATGGGAATCGGCGGTACGGAGGTGGCGAAGGACGCCGCGGAGATGATTTTGGTGGATGATAATTTTATCACCATCAAGAATGCAGTGATGGAAGGCAGAAATCTGTTCAACAATATCAAGAAATCCGTAGTGTATCTGCTACGCTCCAATTTTGGTGAGGTGGTGCTGATGGCGTCCTCCATCTTTGCGGGACTGTCCTCACCTCTCTCCACCATACAGATCCTCTGGGTCAATCTGCTGACAGATACTGCTCCCTCCCTGGCGCTGGGCATGGATGTGGGTTCTGATGCGGTGATGAACGAAAAACCCAGAGATGTTAAGGCGGGAATCCTGAATAAGGGGGATTATCTGAACATTGTGATCCAGGGCTTGATCAGCGGCGCAGTGGCACTCCTCGCCTTTTTGCTCCCGGTGATCTCGGCGTATGGCACGGGCAATATCCTTGGAAGCCTGAGTGGAAATGAGGAGCTCTTGCGGCTCTGCAGGACCTATTGCTTCAGTACTCTGGCAGTGAACGAGATGCTGATGGCTTATGTCTGCAAGACCAAGGGAAGCCTTGCCTTTGCCACGAAGGAATCCTGGAATAATAAGGCATTAAATGTGATCACCCTACTTGGTATTCTGCTCCAGATCGGTGTGTTGGTGATCCCGCCCCTGAGGTCCCTGTTAAAGCTCTCGGCGGTGGGAATCAAGGATATTGCGGTGATGTTTATGATCGCTGTATCCGGAGTTATGGTAAATGCAGCCATTACTCTGGCCAAGGAGAGACTTGATATCAAGAGAGAGAGAAATCTGTAAAAAGGTCATGACATGGGAATGCCTCTCCGGAGGTAGCCGGAAAAGGTAAAGAAAAAGTAACATTTTTCTGCGCAGATGTTAACTTTGCTTGATAGACTCCCATTTATAAATGCAATATAATTATGTTAAAATATATTGCAAAGGTGGGATTAGTATGAGAAAACATTATTTGGATAACCTTCGGTGGATCACGGTCGTTATAGTTGTGATCTATCATGTATTTTACATGTATAATGCCGAGGGGATACTGGGGGGACTGGGAAAGATCACGGATCTTTCCGTACAGTACTATGATATTTTTCAGTATCTGGTCTATCCCTGGTTTATGCCGGTGCTTTTCTTGGTTTCGGGTATCAGTGCCCGGCTGTCGCTTAATCTTCATTCGGACAAGGAGTTTATCAAGGCAAGAACCCTAAAGCTGTTGGTTCCTTCTACCATAGGACTTTTTGCTTTTCAGTTTGTCCAGGGTTATGTAAGCATGTCTCTCGGCGGAGGTTTTGAGGGACTTTCAGCCGCCCTGGTTCCCAAACCCGTCATATATCTGATAATGGTTGTATCCGGAAGCGGGGTGCTTTGGTATATGCATCTTCTCTGGATATACTGTGTAGTGCTTGTTCTTATCAAAAAGCTCGAAAAGGGAAGGCTGTTAAAGGCAGGAGCCAAGACTCCGCTGTGGCTGGCAGCGCTTTTGTTTTTTCCGATATGGGGCGCGGCGCAGATCTTAAACACCCCAATCGTTTCCGTATATCGGTTTGCATTCTACTTTGTGTTCTTTATCCTGGGATATTATGTATTTTCAAATGACGAAGTCATTGAAAGGATAAAGAAGATCGCAGTACCTTTGATGGCGGCCGCAATAGCCCTTTGT
>CACXDS010000133.1 GCA_902766425.1 uncultured Lachnospiraceae bacterium | reverse complement strand
GCCCTTCATGCTGCCCTTCAAATGGCTCTTCAAACCGCCCTTCAAAAAATCTTCAAATGGCTCTTCAAACTGACCTTCATAATGATCCTTCAAAGTTAAATTCGCAGCGTCCTGCACTTTGCCTTATCAATGGCCTTCTGCGCTGCCTTCCATCCCGGCATTTGAATTTCCATACCATACATGAACAGTTCCCTCCGCGTCTGATGTTCCAATCACGCACTCATCATAGAGCCAAAGTGCATAGCCAAATGCAGGATCCGGTGTAAAATTCCTCAGCTGATCCGCCGTAGCATGTAGTGTAAAATAGGTTTGCGTCACTTCTCCATCCGAGCAGGTTTCTATAGCGACCGTATATCCCAGATCCGCAAGCCTTTGAGCCTCTTTTTTTGCCGCATCCCCATCATTTGCAATCTGCTGCCCATCCTGAAACAGCTCCACATAAACGCGATACCTGTACTCCTCTTTGTCTCCGTAATAATCCAGCGCTCCACTCAAGGAATGGGACAAATACACACCGCCGTTTTTCACCGCCATGTCATCCTTTATTTTCGCAGCGGTTCTATCGGCTGCTGCCACTTCATCGTCGCTTTCCCCAAAGGAAGAGATCATCACTGTCTCAGTATGCTGATCCCGCTGCTCTTCTTCACTCGTAGGCCGGAATATCCCATTATTTTCAACGCCTCCCTCTGTGCCTGAGCCTGTGGCGCCTTCCACAGATTCCTCCACGCCGAAGCTCGCATTACTCTCTACAGCTCTCTCCACACCGGATTCTGCAATCCTTTCTACAGCCCCTTCCGCCCCATACTCTGCATCACTCTCTATCGCTTTCTCCATGTCGGATTCCGCAATGATCTCCGCACACTCCTCTGTACCGAAGTCCACTGCCATCTGCCCCGCTTCCTGCTTATCACGATTCCTCCGAATAGCCTTTTCTCCATCCGCATACAGGTACGCTGTACCGATCACCACCAAAAACAAAGCTGCCGCCACGATCCGCAGGAATATCCCGCTGCGTCCCATGCAGGCTTCCTCAGGCGTTTCCACATCCGCCTCTCCGGCCTCCTCCACAAAGCGCTCATCCACTTCGCCGATGGCGCACAAAAGATCACCTGTCGTCATCTAAGTAACCCTCCTTTTCCAAAACTTCCCTCAGCTCTCCCCGCATCCGGTGCAATACCGATTTTACCTTGCCCTGCGTGTAACCGTATCTTTTGCTGATTTCCGGAACCGTGTCAAAATACCAGTACCTGCGGAGAAAAATCCTGCGTTCCTCCGGCTTTTTTCTTTCCAAAAAGGAATTGATCACCTGCTTCAGTTCCCCTGCCAGGATCTCTCCCTCCACGCTTTTCCTGTCGGAAATGCACTCCTGCAATTCCTCTGACAGCTCGGTCATCGTCGTTTTTCTCTTTTGGGCATTTGTCCTTCGCCATTCGTCAATGGCAAGATTTCTTGCCAGCCTTCCGAGAAATGCAAACAAATGCTCCCTGGGTTCATTGGGGGGGATCAGATTCCAGGCGCGCAGATATACATCATTTTCGCACTCCTTGCCCGCTTCCTCATCAAGCACGGAGGAGATGATCCTTCGAAGACCCCTGCCATATTTCTCCTTTGTCATGGCGATGGCCGCTTCCTCTCGCGCCAGATACAAGTCAACAATCTCCGAATCCTCCAAAAGCTCACCTCCCCTTCTAATAACCTCTATATCCTACATATCGTATTTTACTAGACTATCGATTTAAAATCAAAAAAATCCAAGAATGTTTCAATTTAGTTTGGAACATTTTTGGATAAACTGCGTCTGTATGTTTGAAGGCAAAAATTTTGTGCTGAAAGCTCAGACGAGGTGAAAAGAGATGCTAACATTATTACGCGTATTACTGACAATGGGAATCATGGGATTTGCATTTCTGGCTAAGACCGCCGGTGATCAAAGCCCTGTGCGGATAGAGAATTCACTGCCCGGGATCATGGAATCCGGAACAAGAGGGGAGACAGCTCCTCTCCTGGATTATGTGGATGAGGATATCAAAAAGACGGTTCTGGAGGAAGACATCATCGCTTTTGAACTGGGGCTATGCTGGGAGGATGGTTACCACATACACCGCACGGAGGATCAGGAACTGATCCGGCAGATCGTTTCCAAAGTACAAGAGCTGGAGATCCGGCTCGATACCGCAGGAGGCGAGGCTGCCTGCGATGCAGGCTATGAACTGATCTTCCTCACAAAGGACGGCAAAAAAATGATCCCCCTGAATGACTGGAGATTGGAAATCCG
>CACXDS010000132.1 GCA_902766425.1 uncultured Lachnospiraceae bacterium | reverse complement strand
TGGCATAGAGAATGAACTTCTCAAAAGAATAGCCAAAGGCTATCTCTGCATTTTTCTGTTTCTTATATTTTCCTGCCACATAGGTATGCTCACCCAGGATCACCGGACTGCTGACTCCATCCCTATCAGCATCAAGAATAGTAAATGTGATCGGAACTCCGAAGGGATCGTCATCCTGATCCAGAAATTCCCTCACCTGCTCCATGATCTGCTCCGGAATCTGTCGCTCATCGTAAGTTCTCACGCTTTTTCTTTCTTTGATCGTTTCTGTATTCATTATATTCCTTCCTGTTTCTACGGTTTCCTGAAGATCATCATTTGTTTAAATTTATATTTGTATTTGTATCTGGCTCAGATACATTATCATGGCCATTATAGCTTGTCAACAAAAATTTTCCTCGATCCCTAAAAAAGCCCGTGTCATTGGATCCCCCTGTTCGAAGACGAGATGGTGGTATGGCTTCCCAAGGAACATAAAATGGCCGCCGCCATTTGATGGCAGTGTGGGAGCTTTGATATGTCTGATACGAACTGGAATTACTCTAAAAACAATTCATCCACTGAGTAAAGGGCTGCTTTACCGGCAATGAAGATTTTGTTTCCTTCGCGGCGGCAATAAAGGGTCCCACCGCGTTTGGATGCCTGATATGCCACCAGCTTGTCTTTGCCAAGCAGATCTGCCCAATAAGGGATGATATGACAGTGGCCCGATCCGCAAACCGGGTCTTCGGCAACACCCAGTTTCGGAGCAAAACTGCGGGAAACACAATCTGTATCTATTCCCGCGGCAGTAACATGAAGAAGCAAGCCATCTAGCTGTTTTACCCTTTCCAGATCAGGTGTAAGTTCCCGTACCGCCTCTTCATTCTCCAGCACGCAAAGCAGATCCCTTCCCATGAAGGCTTCAAGTGGTCTGGAACCAATAGCCTGTTCCATCTCGTCTGTCACTTCCACCGGCACCAGGTCATACGCCGGAAACTCCATTTCCAGCAGATCGTCTTCTTTTGTTACGATCAAATCGCCGGAAAGAGTCGTAAAGACAAGTCTGTCAGCGTCCTTTTCATAAAACCGGAACAGAACATAGGCGGTTCCAAGCGTAGCATGACCACACAAGTCGATCTCCCCACCCGGTGTAAACCAGCGCAAGCGCCATTTACTGCCTTCCCGGACGGTAAAAGCCGTTTCCGAAAAGTTGTTCTCTCTGGTAATATTCATCATCAGTTCATCATCCGGCCACTGATCCAGTACGCAAACAGCAGCCTGATTGCCATGAAATACAGAATCCGTAAAAGCGTCAACTACATATTGTCTCATTTCAGTACCATCTTTCTTCGTTATTTCAGCTCTCTGTATGTGGGCGTCCACTTCTGTGCATCCACGGCATTGGCTACGTTGTCCACAGCCCGGCGGTTCAGGCCCTCCTTGACCGCCTCACCGGCAACGGCAATCGCCACAGTTCTGGAGAACTCTGTGAGTTTCGATACCGGAGGAAGGACCGGAGCGCCGGCACGGGAGGCGTCGACGATCCCACTGATCGAGTGCGCCGCCACAGAGATCATCCTGTCGGTGACGAGCTTTGCATCCGCGCTGATCACCCCAAGCCCCAGTCCCGGATAGATAAGAGCGTTGTTCGCCTGTCCGATTTCATACGTGACGCCCTGATATGAGACCGGCGCAGACGGAATTCCCGTTGCCACCAGCGCTCTTCCCCCGGTCCAGCGAATGAGGTCCTCTGCCTTTGCCTCCGCCAGTTCCGTCGGGTTGCTAAGGGGAAAGATAATCGGGCGCGCCGTGTGGGCCGCCATCTCCTTCACGATCGCCTCCGTGAAGGCACCGCCCTGGGTGGATGTCCCCACCAGAATAGTTGGATGGATCGCTTTCACCACTGCCGCCAGCGTGGTCAGCGCATCTGCGTCAGTGAACTCCTCTCTGCTTCTTGCAAAGACGGCCTGCTCCGGGGTCAGATCCTGCATGTCGTCAAAGAGAAGGCCCTGTCTGTCCACAAGATAGAAGTGCTTTTGTGCTTCCTTGACATCCATGCCCTGGTCAACCATTTCCTGACAGATCCTTTTCACAATACCGCAGCCCGCCGTTCCGGCGCCAAAACACAGGTACTTCTGGTTGACGAGTTTCTCTCCGGAGATGCGCAGCGCACCCAGTATCCCCGCCAGAGAGATGATGCCGGTTCCCTCGATGTCGTCATTGAACACAGGATACCGGTTGACATACCGGTTCAGCAGCACTGCCGCATGGCCTCTTCCGAAATCCTCGAAGTGGAGATACAGATGAGGGAACAGCCCCTCCACAAGTTCCACGAACTGGTCAACATAGGCATAGTACTGCTCATCCCCGATCCGTTGGTGATGCAGGCCCAGATACAGCGGATCGTCCAGAAGGCTCTGGCGGTCTGTGCCCGCATCGATGACGACCGGCAGCACCTTCGCCGGGTCAATGCCGGCCGCAGCTGTGTATACCATCAGCTTTCCGGTGGAAATGCTGACGCCATTGGTTCCCCAGTCGCCGATCCCCAAAATGGCCTGTGCATCGGTGACCACGATCAGCTCGATGTCCCGGTCTCCCGCCGTGTTGCGAATGGCCTCCTCCATCTCCTCCGGATGGTCCGCCGTAAGATAGGCCGCGTTCTGTGGTGTAATAAAAAACTCACTGTAATTGCGAATGCTCTCGGCAATGCCCGGGTCATAGACGATCGGCATAAATTCCTGCACATGCTGGGAAAAAAGGTAGAAAAACAGGGTACGGTTTCGGCTGAAGAGATTCATCAGATAGTGGCGCTTATCCGTGACGCTCTCCCTGCGCTGTACGTTTCCATACGCCTGCGCTGCCTGCAACTCGATGGTCTGCACCACCGGCGGCAGAATGCCCACCAGTCCGAATTTCTTTCTCTCCTCTTCCGTAAAAGCGGTCCCCTTGTTCAGAAACGGATCATTCAGAAGTTCATAACCTGTTTTCATAAATTAAATCCTTTCGTTTGCCATAGGCGGAAACCCACTACCTTCAGGTAGACCAAGCTTTCTGCTTATTTCAACACACTCATCCATGGACTCGACAGAATCATTATCGACTCTCTCAAACGGAATGTTTAGTCTTGTAAGTTCTTCATATACCTTTGTCTCGAGGGTCCCTCTTCCATCTTCAGGGACCACTGATATACATCTTATCCTCATATCCTGCCATCAAGGTCTTCGATACCGCTCATGACAAACGGGCATACTCTCAATGTGCTGTAATCCCCTGCAAGCTGGCTTCCAAGCTCTTTTTCCATTCCGGCAACATGGGAACTCAGAGACTACTGTGTAATGTGGAGCTGTCCCGCAGCCCGTGTAAAGTTGCGCTCCTGGGAAAGCACCGTGAAATACTCCATTGACGAAAAGTTGACGGCAGCTCCTCTAATAACAAAATATACCTGTAATTTACATCGACTTTACAGTTTTACAATGTTATTTTAAGAGTTTACAATGGAATCATCAACCGGATGTTCTTGAAAGGAACGGTGAATTCTTCCATGATCCTATGGTTTATCGCGGCTTTTACGGCATATTCATCAAGGGGGTCGCGCGGAGAAATGTGGATGCCAGATCCATCAAGTTGGTATTTGGCATCACGGAGGGTGAAAAATGATTTACACAAATGATTATGAATCCCCTTTAGGACACATTTTGCTTGCCGGGGATAAGCAGGGATTAACGGGGCTTTGGTTTACGGAAGGCGGAAGGTATGTTGGGCTTGGGCTGGAAAAAGAAGCCCATCGATGGGAAACGGACTATTTTGATCAGACGAAAGAGTGGCTGGATATTTATTTTTCCTGTCGTGATCCCGGTTTCTTTCCGAGGATCCATCTGGTAGGATCCGATTTCCGCAATCGTGTGGGAGAGATCATGTGTGAGATTCCTTTTGGAAAGACGGTTACATATGGATGGATTGCCGACCAGATAGCAAAAGATCGGGGGATCGAACAGATGTCCGCACAGGCGGTTGGCGGCGCGGTAGGTCACAATCCGATCTGCATCATAGTGCCCTGCCACCGGGTGGTCGGATCGAACGGTAGCCTGACCGGATATGGGGGAGGAATTCTGCGAAAGAAAGCTCTCCTGGAACTGGAAGGCAATGATATGAGCCAATTTACGATTCCAAAAAAAGGAACAGCGCTTTAGTTCTCGAATCATTGCTGAATAACAGAATCATACGGCCCTGCAAGTTTGAGGCTTGCAGGGCGGTTTCTATGTACGGTGCCGCAAAGGCCTTCCTTCGATGTGTTTTTCTGTCTCAGAGTCCCCTGTCGTGATCATGGCTGTGATGCCTGGATCTCTTGCGCCATCTGCTGCTGATCTGAGTAACTCAGCAGTATTCCCTGCTCTCCCATTGCTCTCAAAAGTTCAAGCGCTCTTGACTTTTATATGAAGTTTGTCCACGCATGTTCTTCCTTTTCAGGCATGCCATACTCCTTCTTGCCCAGCGCTATACTCTTCATCAAAAATGTCATGTTTCTGGCAAGAACTCGCATATTGTAGAGACCCTCAGTGTCATAGGCAGCCTCACCCTGCTCCATGCCGTGTACACTGTTCCAGTATTCACTAGAAGCCACCGGCATACCAGAAATAGTGAAGTACTTGTTCAACTCATCAAACGTAGCAGAAAGGCCTCCTCGTCTGGCCACTACGACAGAAGCACCTACCTTCATAGTCTTGTCAAAGTGTGTACTGTAGAAAAGTCTGTCTAAAAATGCTATCAAGGTCGCATTGGCAGACGCATAATACACCGGGCTTGCTATCACGAGCCCATCAGCCGCCTCGAATTTCGGCGCAGCCTGATTGACCACATCATCGAAGATGCACTTGCCCTTGGTCACACAGGAGTTGCAGGCTATACAGCCTCTGATATCCTGATTCCCGATGTTCAGGACTTCCGTCTCCACACCTTCCTTCTCAAACACATTAACCATCTCGCCAAGAGCTATAGATGTGTTGCCCTTAAGTCTGGGTGACGCATTTACAATCAGTACCTTCATAGTTGTTTTTCTCCTTTGCAAACAAGTTCCTCATTTTCTGATACTTCAAAAGATCAGTCTAATTGTTCATAAATTAAATCCTTTCGTTTGCCATAGGCGGAAACCCACTACCTTCAGGTGGTGGGAGAAGCCTTGGTCTCTTACTTTTCGATAGGCTTATTTGCCTGCCGTTGATGCATAAAATCTATATATTCATTTCCCCAGATTTCAAGTGCGGCAAGCACCTTCTCAAATTTATGACCGATCTCGCTCTATTCATACTCGACTTTGGGAGGTATTTCAGAATATACCCGGCGCACGATCAAACCGTCCTCTT
>CACXDS010000131.1 GCA_902766425.1 uncultured Lachnospiraceae bacterium | reverse complement strand
CTGGCATATTCCATAAAAAGCAGCTGATTGTTCAAAGCCGCCGTCATATTGCGCTTCGCATAAAATTCCCCACCCATGGGCTGGGTCTCCAGCCAGATCTTCTCATAGCCGCCGCCTTCAATCAGAACAGTTCTCCCTGCAAAATCCTTAAGATTATCCAGGGATTTCCTCTCCGCCGCATCCATCAGCTTCTGCTCCAGCGGATCCTCCGTCTGAAAGGTCACTTTTACATTTGTGATCACCCCGGATCCTCCTTACCCTTCCGCCAAATTTCCCCTCATCCCCCAGTTCATGCCTGGCTGACCCCCACATATTTTCCAAGCAGACCCCTGTATTTCCACTATGCCTGCCATTCCACCTTAAAATACCGGAAGTCCGCACATTTCTCCATCCGCACCATGTCATGGACATACATGCCAAAATGCGCCCCGGTAAAGCCCCTGCAATACTCGTCCGTCAGGATTTCCGTGGAATACTCGCCCCCCACCTGCGTCCAATCGCCGCCCGGAATATGGTAAAAGAATTTTGCCACCGTTCCATCCTGCTCCACGACCACCTTCAGAGAAACCTCCTCCCCCTCCGGCAATATGATGGGCTCCGTTTCCTCCGTCTCCTCCCCCCTGTCGCAGCGAAGCAAAGTCAATGCAGGCTGTCCATCCTCCGTTGCCGTCTTCCCCAAAAGGAAGAAATTCAAAGAATCATACATATACGCCAGGCCCGCCATCTGCAAAAAGCTCACCGGCTCAAAGCTCACACAGGTCTCCGCACTGCAGCACGCCTCCTGCTGCCTCACCGCCACAAGCGATACATGATGATTGGAATTCATATATTCCTGCCCTCGAAGCCTGAGAAACCCTTTATTTACTGACAGATCAGCAAATTCATTATAACTGCAGCGCGGCGAGGAATAACAGGTCGCAAGCTGATCCTCATTAAAATCGTCCCGGTAAATATATGCTTTCTCCCGGTCTCCTGCCCCGGTATCTTGCGGCGATGCGGTGTCTCGCCCGTTTTCGCTCATCCCATTTTTTTCTGTCTCCTTGAGTTTTCCAAGGAAGCCCGGCTCCTCCACCTCCGATCTGGCATATCTGCCACCCCCTGCGAGCCGAAGCCACCCGTCCTCATCCCAGACCATCTTCTGAATGGCAGTCTCCCGTCCCAGCAGACTCCATTTCTGTCCGCCCACCGGTCTGGAGCAGAGATGAACCATATACCATTCCCCGTCCTGCGTCTCAACTATGTCCCCATGTCCGCATTTCTGAAGCGCCTCCGGATCCTCCTGGTCGGATGTGAGAATGGGATTATCCGGAGCTGTCTCAAACGGCCCCCATACAGTCTTGGCTCTGGCCATGGTGACGCAATGCCCATAGCCCGTACCCCCCTCTGCCACGATGACATAGTACCAGTCCCCAATGTGATACATATGCGGTCCCTCCGTACAGCGCAGGCCGGAGCCCTGATAGACCTTCCGCTGCTCACCGATGGGAGCAAAGGTCACCGGATCCACCTCCTGCACCAGGATTCCCTTAAACTTAAACAGCATATTTACCAGATATTTTTTTCCATCCACATCGTGAAAAAGGGAGGGATCAAAGCCAATGCTGTTGAGATAGACGGGCTCGGACCAGGGACCGTAGATATCCTCCGCCCACACCACATAGTTGTGAGTGTTGTAATACTTTCCCTTCTTTGTCTTTACATCCGTATAAACCAGAAAAAACCGTTCCCCGTCATAGCTCAGACATGGCGCCCAGATGCCGCCCGAGGGTGGATTTCCCACCATATCCAGCTGGCTCTTCCTCTGCAAAGGAGATGGAATTTGTTCCCAGCTCTTTAAATCTCTGGAGTGAAATAACCTCACTCCGGGCCACCATTCAAAGGTGGATGTGGCAATGTAATAATCCTCCCCCACCCTGATGATGCTGGGATCCGGACAAAAGCCTCTTAAGATCGGATTTTGGATCATAAATGCTCCTTTCTGAACTGACGGCATAAAGCCTTTATCTAAGTGCTCTGCTCTTTGTTCCTTTCGAATCGCCGCTAATGAATTGCCATTGATATCGGCCAATTATCTTGCTGTTCACAAAATAATAGTATATACTATATTTTACGAAGTCAAGACTTGACAGAAAGGATGAACAAAATGAATTATCGGGTTTTGGAACAAGGCGCCAGGGGGGACGGCATACACGATGATACTGCTGCGATTCAGGCTTGTATTGACGCCTGTAACTATGACGGCGGGGGGAGAGTGATCTTTGACGGCGGCTATACCTTCCGCTCCGGCATGCTGCTCCTGCGCTCCAATATAGAACTGCATTTTGAGACAGGTGCCGTATTGAAGGCCGGTGATTCGCTGGAGGATTTTCGCATAGACAAAGCAGGCGAGATCGCTGAGGATCTGGAGGTTCCCTCCTATGAGGATTGTACCTACTCCGGTCTGCCCACCCTCTTTTTTCTCTATGCCAAGGATTGTGAATATATTTCCATCACAGGCAACGGATGTATTGACGGAAACGAAGAGATCTTTTTCGGAAATGTGACTCCGAAGTTCATTGACGGAAGCTTTTATCCCAGAATGCCCCTGCTCTATCTGGAGCATGTCACTCATCTGACCATCCGGGATGTGACCCTGCAAAACAGTGCCTTCTGGACCACACACATGGTGGGCTGTGAGGATGTTCTCATCGACGGGATCCGGATCCTCAACAATCTGAAGCTGGCCAACTGTGACGGCATTGATCCGGATCACTGCCGGAATGTCCGCATCAGCAACTGTCATATACAGACAGCCGACGATGGAATTGTCTTTAAGAATACGGGAAGTGCCATGAAATACGGCCCCTGCGAAAACATTACCGTTTCGGACTGCACCATCATCTCCACCAGCGCCGCCATCAAATTCGGCACAGAGAGCGAGGCGCCCTTCCGGAACATCACCGTACAGAACTGCGCCATTTCGCGCTCCAACAGGGGGATCTCCCTGATGCTCCGGGATGAGGGCTGCATGGAGAACCTGATCTTCTCCAATCTCACCATCGATACCCGTCTGTTTTCCAAGCCCTACTGGTGGGGGGATGGGGAACCCATTGCCATCACTGCTCTGAAACGCAGGGAAGACACAAGGCTGGGGCAGATCCGCAATGTACTGTTCTCCAATATCCTTTGTACCTCGGAGAACGGCATCCTGATCTACGGTGAGGACACGCAGACCATCCATGACATTTCCTTTGACCGCCTGACCTTGTCCCTGGTAAAAAAGACGGATTATCCCAAGGAAAATCACGATCTGCGGCCCAATATCCTGCCTGAGCCCATATTGAAGGGCCGTCCCTGCGCCCTCTTCGCCCGTGGCGCCAAGGATCTTTCCTTTGATCACTTGAAGTACACCATCTCCGATGAGATGAAGGCCTTCATGGCAGATCCCATTGATATACGGGACTGCGGGAGCATCTCTCTTTGAACTCAAATGCCGGAGATTGCAATTTTTGCTCACATTGCATATAATGATGATAATATATGTAACCATGGTTCTTATATCCTTCGGACTTACTCGAAAGGATAGCGATAGATAGGATAAGGAGATAGCGTTATGCAATACAAGACACAGGGAACCTGTTCCACAGCCATAAATATCGAAGTGAAGGACGGCATCATTGAATCCGTCCAATTTATAGGAGGATGCAACGGCAATACACAGGGCATCAGCGCTCTGGTAAAGGGCATGACTACGGAGGAGGCCATAAGGCGCCTCAAGGGGATCAAATGCGGCTTTAAATCCACCTCCTGCCCGGATCAGCTGGCCAGAGCCCTGGAGGGAATGCAATGAAAAGGATCGTACTCACCGGCGGCGGTACTGCCGGACATGTAACACCGAATATAGCCCTGCTTCCTTCTCTGAAAGAGGCCGGCTTTGAAATCGCATATATGGGTTCCTATGATGGGATCGAGAAAAAGCTGATCGCGGACTTCGACATTCCCTATCAGGGAATTGCCACCGGAAAATTCCGAAGATATCTGGATCCCAAGAATTTTTCGGATCCCTTTCGTGTTCTGAAGGGCTATGCCGAAGCCAGAAAATATCTGAAGGAATTTAAGCCGGATGTGGTCTTTTCCAAGGGCGGCTTTGTCAGCGTGCCCGTTGTGCGGGCGGCTGCCTCCTTAAAGATCCCCTGCATTATCCACGAATCCGATATCACCCCCGGGCTTGCCAATAAGCTCTGCATTCCCGTGGCCAGAAAGGTCTGCTGCAATTTTCCGGAGACCTTAAATCACCTTCCTAAGGAAAAGGCTGTACTCACGGGTTCCCCCATTCGAAAGGAACTGGCGGAGGGCAATCGTCTGGCAGGACTCGACATGTGCGGCTTTACCGCAAATAAGCCCGTGATCCTGGTGATGGGCGGAAGCCTTGGGGCGCTGAATGTCAATCAGGCAGTGCGGGCAGCCCTTCCGGGACTTCTGGAGGACTTCCAGATCATTCACCTCTGCGGTAAGGATAAGGTGGATAATCTGCTTTTGACCACTCCCGGCTATAAACAATTTGAATATGTGAAGACCGAGCTGAAGGATCTCTTTGCGGCCTGTGATCTGGTGATCTCCAGAGCGGGTGCCAATGCCATCTGTGAGATTCTGGCTCTCAAGAAACCCAATATCCTGATTCCCCTCCCCGCGGAAGTCAGCCGCGGAGATCAGCTGCTTAACGCCGCTTCCTTCAAGGAACAGGGCTTTTCCATTGTCATCGAAGAGGATGACCTAAACACAAAGACCCTGACGGAAGCCGTCAAGGAGCTCTATGAGAACCGAAATACCTATATCAATGCTATGTCCTCCAGCAGCCAGACCGACTCTGTTTCAAAAATCATAAGCCTGATCCTGGAAGCCGCCGGATAACCCCCGGGCCAAACAGAACCGTCCCTTTTGTCCCGGATAACCGACATAATGTTTCCAAGGGATCAAAAAGCATAATCTGCCGGATCAGGGGAATCTAGTCCTGTTCCTCATAGATGGCCCTGCTGCCGCCTATATATTTTGCTCTGGTTCTGGCACAGACCACATGGGCATCCCCGATCTGCGTGGTCCGGATGCGCACGGGTACAGCCACATCACGCAGATGCATGCCGATCAGAGTATCACCGATATCCATGCCCGCATGTGCCTTTACATGCTCCACTGCCGCCGGGCTCTCAAAGGCCTTATAGGCGGCAGTGGCAAAAGATCCGCCCGCCTTAGGCTGGGGAACCACATTTACCACCTCATATCCATACCTCTCCGCAGCTTCCCTCTCCAGGATCAGTGCGCGATTCAAATGCTCACAGCACTGTGCCACCAGATAGACTCCCGCCTCCTCCGTGGCCTGATAAATCCCGCCGAAGACCACTTCCGCCAGCTCCGGACTGGAAAAGGTTCCTATGCTTGCACCGCCCACCTCGCTGGTGGAACACCCCACCACAAAGAGCTCCCCCGGCTTCAATCCGGCTTCCTCCAGCAACTCCTTTGCAGCTCTATATGCCTCGTCACCGATCTGTGTCATTTCATTGACTGCCATGTTGATACCTCCTCTTTTTGTTGCCCCTATGAATCCTCATATACTCTCCCGCACTTAGTCTTCCCTCAAAGCCACCTGCAAAAGCTTCTCAGAAGGAAATAGCTTCGCCCGGCTTACATTCCAGTATTTTTTCATCCTGCTGCATCCAGATGGATTGAGCGGAAGGATTATAAACCCTTTTTCCATCCGCGGAAAATTCCAGTCGCTGCATTGCGGTGACATAATCGCAGAGCTCTCCGTTGGTGCAATACCAGATTTCCGCCCTGCCGGACATGAATTTACAGAATTCCTCTATCAGTCCCCAATTCCGATTCCCGTCAAACTCATAGCTGTGCCCCCAGACATACATCAGAGGAAGCTCCCTATATACCGGGGAATCCAGAAATTTCTGTCCCAGCTCCATGAGCAGGGGATCCCCATGATGACAGGTGGGATTCCACTCCAGGAAGTTCGTGGGAACAAAGAAAGAATGGGTATTGTTCGTGGTGCGGGAATACTTGAGGCCCACACACCTTGCGACCTCCTCCGCCTCCTGACTATAGACACCATAAGCATAGGAAAGACCATGCACCATGGATCCGGTAAGCTCTTCCAGCGCCAAACGGTCATCCTCCAGCTCCCGAAGAAGCTGCGGTCTGGTCAATAGGCCCACATTGCGATGCTCCACCCCGTGGCATGCCACCTCATGACCCGCATACAGCATCTTGATCTCATCCCTTGTCACAAAGCCCCCTCGAAAATTCTCCGTCCCAAGCTTTCCCGAATTGAGATGGAAGGTGGCTTTCATACCATATTCCCGAAAGATTTGGACGAGCCTTCTGTCAAAGATCTGCCCATCGTCATAGCTGAAGGTCAGCGCAAGCCTTTTTCCCTGCGAATACAAATATTGCATGATCTCATCCTCCCTTTAGTGAGCGTTTCTTTTATCATTCTAATCTCCCTTGAAATCTGTGTCAACATATACTGCTAACAACCCCAGAGCCGAAATCAATTCCATTACATTTCATAGGCTTTTTCGGATTTCCATACCTGTTTTAATCAGGAATAAATGGTTGCATTTTTCGTCCAAAACCATTGACAATATATATATATATAATAGATTTTGCCCTAAAAAACAGGTCGTATCAGGAGGAAGAAAAATGCGCAATAAAACAATCCGCACTTATATTTTAGTAACTCTATCCATAGCCGCTCTCAGCTTTTCGGCATGTGAATCCAATAGTAGCGTGGCGTCAAATGCCTCATCAGAAGTTAGTATACAAGCTACGGATTCCAAGGAAGAATCCAACTCGATCACGCCATCCGAAGAAGCCAGCTCTACAGAAGAATCTGCTGTGGAATCCTCCGAGGAGCCTGCTACAATAATAGATTTTGACGCTTTGGCGGCAATTGACTCCAACACCGAGCGATTTGCAAAGGCTCAGGACATGTTTGAAGAGATTAAGGAAAACTCTGATGAGCATATGGATGATGCGCTGAAACTTTTGAATGTCATGATGCAATGCAAGGCAGAACCTTTCGGTGACGAACAAAGTCTGGAAACCTTAAGAACCAGACTGGACAAAACACTCCAAGAATGTAAAGCCAGCTATTGCAAGGTCATGCAACAAGATAATGGTTCCTTAAAAGCCGATTTTTATAATCAGTATGACAATTTGGTTGCCAAATATTCACACTATGGTGAAGCGGAAGAGGAGAGTGTTCACCACTATTATACTGAAACTGGGAATTTTCTTTACAGTGAAAAAATAGTTAAGGGAAAAAAAGAAAAAGGGCCATCCTACCAGTATGATGCTCAGGGACATTTGACACAAGCGTCCAATATGGTTGACGGAACTCATTGGGGTGCTCTTGGTTATAACGACTATGGAGGAGATGATATTTTCAGTATTTGTAACGCGGACAACATTCAACTGGAATATGATTCAGATGGTAAACTATCTAAGATAAAGTGGAAGAGCCACGGAAAAGGCACCAAAACCTCTCAGGCAGAATTATTCTATTACGAAAGCGGCTGTTTGGAAAAAACTATTTTTGACGGGTGGGAATATGACGACTGGGGCGATGACGGCCAATGGGTGTATATATGCAGCGATGAAGAAAAGGGAAGGCAAATATGCTGGGATTTAAGTGACTCTTTAGGGTATTCCGTACCATTATGGTTAATAGATCCGACATATACAGAAAAGGAAAACCGTGTTCCTTTCTTTGAATTGGATACATCGAAAGAGCTATATCAATACAAGCTTGTCCTCCGTGCCTTAAATGGTTCTGCCGGACAGTCAGAAGAAGCCGCTCCAAAGGATGGTACTTTGCACCTTCCCGGTCATATCATGGCTGGTAACCGTTTTTCACAGGTTACTTTAAAACAAGATCTCGGTAATGATATGACTTACTGTATCAGCTTCCGCGTTGATCACACCTCTTTTAAGAAAATAGATTTTTATGGTTTAGAAAAATCATTAATTTATAAAATACCTGTGACAATAGACTAAAATTATTATTCCGACATAAACAGTAGATCAATGAAGCAAAAAAATAAGGCGTGTTAGTTCTCACACGTCTTATTTTCTTATGAACATTATTAAAATATAATTTTAATTGCAAAATAAATGAAATACTACGGAACTACTACTTTTCCACAGTATACGGATATTCCCCTACGATGCAGCTCTTTTTGCAAAAGCAGATTCCATAGGATTTTACCCCTGCATACCCGTCCACCAGTACGCCCTCCTCATACTTCCTGTCCCGTATCTGGCCATACGCTTCTTTTAGTCCGTCTTCCATCTCGTTAAATTTCTTCCGCACCTTTATTTCAAAGAGGATCGCAGGATCCTTGGGGCGATTTGGATACAAAACGATGT
>CACXDS010000130.1 GCA_902766425.1 uncultured Lachnospiraceae bacterium | reverse complement strand
TATCCCGGTTCATATGGTGGAGACCATCAATAAGCTGATACGGGTCAACAGACAATTGCTGCAAGAGCTGGGGCGGGAGCCTTCCCCTGAGGAGATTGCGGAACAGATGGACATGCCCGTCGATCGTGTGCGGGAGATCATGAAGATCAGCCAAGAACCGGTTTCGCTGGAGACTCCCATCGGTGAGGAGGAGGACAGTCATCTGGGAGATTTTATCCAGGATGACAATGTGCCCGTGCCGGCGGATGCAGCGGCGTTTACCTTGCTCAGGGAGCAGCTGGTGGAGGTGCTTGGGACCTTGACAGAGAGGGAGCAAAAGGTCCTGCGGCTCCGGTTTGGGCTGGACGATGGCCGCGCCCGTACCCTGGAGGAGGTGGGTGCTGTGTTTAATGTGACTCGTGAGAGAATCCGTCAGATCGAGGCGAAGGCTTTGCGCAAGCTCCGTCATCCCAGCAGAAGCCGGAAGCTGAAGGATTATCTTGATTAGGCGGGGGAATGAGCTCCATCTCACCTTACGGCTTCAGGCATTGGCTGACTTGGTCCCACAGGGGAAGACCATAGCGGATGTGGGATGTGATCATGGTTTTTTGGATATATATCTGGTGCAGTCGGGCCGGGTGCCGGGAGCGCTGGCCATGGATGTGAGGAAGGGGCCGTTATCGGCGGCGGCTGAGCATATTAAGGAATTTGGACTGGAGCAAAGGATTCGGACGGTTTTGTCCGACGGATTGGAAAAATACGAGGCGGGGAGCGCAGAGGTATTGGTTTGTGCGGGGATGGGAGGCCCTTTGATGCAAAGGATCCTTACCGCCTATCCGGAAAAGACGGATTCCTTTGAGGAGCTGATCCTCCAGCCCCAGTCGGAGCTCTATGAATTTCGGGTATTTTTGCGGCGACAGGGCTATATAATTTCTGAGGAGAGAATTCTGACGGAGGAGGGGAAATATTACTTTCCCATGCGAGTCACGAAAAGAGCAGGAGGTTCGGTTGGGGCTTCGAATCGGACAGAAGTCCGGAGGGCGGAGCAGCAGGAAGAGGAGATTGATGCGGAGCTGCAGGATCGGTATGGGGGACAGTTATTAAAAGCCAGGGATCCTATATTGCGTCAATATTTATTGTGGCAAACAGGATTATATGAGGGAATAGAGAAGGAGATCAGGGGCCAGGCAAGGGATTCCCGGAGACTGGCGGAAGTGGAGCGGGAATTGGAGGCACTTCACAGGGCGCTGAGCCTATGGAAATAAGATTGGGAGGTGAATAAGGATGTATTCGGTTACGATAGAGGGGAAGAAGCTGGAGGTGTCCGAGAGGGCAACCTATGAACAGATCATTGAACCATATCAGGGCAGGAATGGTCTTTTGATCCCGGCAGTGGCTGCCAATGGCAGGATCCGTGAGCTGTTCCGGCGGGTGAATAAGGATTGTGAGATCACTTTTTTTACCTTGAAGGATGATGTGGGCTTTAAGACCTATGTGAGAACAGCCACCATGCTGTTTATGAAAGCCGTGTGTGATCTCTTTGGCCAGAAGGCTGCGGCGGAATGCCGCATGGAATATGCCATCGGACATGGATATTACATATCGCCTCAGAATGGTTTTGCCCCCAGCGAGGAGAACGCTCGTCTTTTGAACGAGAAGATGCAGGAGCTGGTGGAGCGAAAAATCCCATTTATGAAAAGAACCTATCCCGTGGATGAGGCCATGGAGATCTTTGAACGGCAGGGAATGCATGATAAGGTTAAGCTTTTTAACTATCGTCGTACCTCCACGGTAAATGTTTATGAGTGTGACGGATACTGCGACTATTATTACGGATATATGATGCCCAATACAGGCTATGTGAAATGGTTCAGGGTGATTCCCTATGATGAGGGCTTCATGCTTCTTTTGCCCACCAGAAAGGAACCGGACCGGGTGGCGGAATTTGATGAGCGCAGAAAGCTGTTTGAGACTTTGAAAAAATCGGATGAGTGGAGCCAGGCCTTTGGACTGGAAACAGTGGGAGAATTAAACGAAAAGATCTGCCAGGGGTCCATGAATGATCTGATCCTGGTGCAGGAGGCCATGCAGGAAAGAAAGATCGCAGAGATCGCCAGGGAGATCGTATCCCGGGATAATGTGAAGTTTGTCATGATCGCCGGCCCCTCCTCCTCGGGTAAGACCAGCTTCTCTCACAGATTGTCCATTCAGCTGAGGACCCTGGGGAAGGTACCGCATCCCATAGCCATGGATAATTATTTTGTCAATCGGGAGGATACACCCCGGGACGAGAAGGGGGATTATGATTTTGAATGCCTCGGCGCCATGGATATCGAGAAATTCAATGACGATATGATGCGTTTGCTGAAGGGGGAGACGGTGGAGATGCCCACCTTCAATTTCAAGATCGGCAGGCGGGAATATCATGGGGATGTGAAGAAACTGGGGCCGGATGATATTCTGGTCATAGAGGGGATTCACGGCCTGAATCCCAAGATGAGTTATGCTCTCCCGGATGACAGTAAATTCAAGATTTATATCAGTGCGCTGACGACGCTGAATGTGGATGTGCACAATCGCATTGCCACGACGGACGGAAGACTCCTCCGGAGAATGGTGCGGGATGCCAGAACCAGAGGGAGTGACGCCAGAAGGACGATTCAGATGTGGGGAAATGTGCGTAAGGGTGAGGAGGAGAACATCTTTCCTTTTCAGGAGCAGGCGGATGCCATGTTTAATTCCGCACTGATCTATGAGCTTGCTGTTCTGAAGCAGTATGCGGAGCCGCTCCTGTTTCAGATTCCCAAGGATGCGCCTGAATATTATGAGGCAAAGCGTCTCTTAAAATTCCTGGATTATTTCCTGAATGTGACCAGTGAAAGCCTGCCGAACAATTCCATCTGCAGGGAATTTGTGGGCGGAAGCTGTTTCAGAGTATAGTAGTCAAAGAGGGAAAAAGAGCAGAAATCCCATTAGAATCCCATTAGAAGCGGAAAAATGCCTTGCGTCCGGAGAAAAAAAACATTATAATAAGTCTGGCGTAAGCAGGACAGACGATCGCGGCCGCGCGAAAGCGCGGGTGAGGAAAGTCCGGGCTTCATAGGGCAGGATGCCGGATAACATCCGGTGGAGGTGACTCCCAGGCCAGTGCAACAGAGATATACCGCCGGCACTCAGTGTGTCGGTAAGGGTGGAAAGGCAGTGTAAGAGACTACCGTCCGTCTGGTAACAGGCGGAGCCATGTAAACCCCATCCGAAGCAAGACCAAG
>CACXDS010000129.1 GCA_902766425.1 uncultured Lachnospiraceae bacterium | reverse complement strand
TTAGGTGTCACTATAGGCACCAATACCCTTGATGCAAATGAGAAGGTATCAGACAGGGCGTTCATCAAGTGAGAGGAGTTACCAGTTGTTATGGGGCTTAAGGATGTCATTGCTAATCGCAAGTTATCAAAAGTAAGAAAGGCACAGGACGAAACCTATAGAGTGAGTCAGGGCATATCTTTGGGGGATTCCGCCGAGACGGAATCCATGAAGAATCATTTTCCGAAGGAGGTGGCAACGCTTCAGAATTATGCGAAGCTTGCAGAGGATCTGTTCCAATATATTAAGTCGAATCCGGAAGTGGTGTATATCTTGAAGGATATGGATATTTTGCCACCCTTTGTGGTGTTTCCATGGCTTCACCCGGAGGCAGTGGATTGGCGCGAGGGGATCTGCAACAGCTATGCGGATATGTTTAAGCGAATGATGAATCAGAAGAGTCCGGACGAGATCTATGCATATTGTCAGAAGTATCCGTATCCGGACTGGTGGATCGCAGATCCTCCCTGTCAGCCGGTTCTGTATCAGGAGTACTGGGAGATTGATTCCGCCGAGACGGGTTACGATGATCATTGGCGGTTGGCTTTATGTAAGAAATACAAGGACAAGCATTGTTCCAGATTTCATATGCAAGAGTGTGATGCTACGAAGCCATACAAGGATTAAAAACAGGCCTGTTTCTGCACCAGCGGAGACAGGCCTGTATTGACAGGGAGGGCTAATGCAATGATCTATAATATCCATTACGATGTCAGTGCCATGGCGATCTCTCTGTTTGCCATTCTGTTTACCATTGTGAAAAAGGGACTGCATAAGAGACAGAACAAGATCCTTCTGGCGCTTCTGGCAGTGTGTTTTCTGGCGTCCCTTTTTGACATTACCAGCTCCATCGGCAACTCTCATATTGTGCAGTGGTCTATTCCACATCGGGATTTTCACAACTATGCCTATCTTCTGCTGCACAATTGTATGCCCTATCTGGTGAGTCTGTATATTGTAGCCCTGACAGGAATGAATTTCGGACGGAGTAAAAATGCTTTTCTGCACAGGCTGCATTTTCTGCCGGTGGCCTTCAGTGTGCTGCTTCTGACTTCCAACCTGTTTACAAGAAAGGTCTTTTACTATGACGGGCAGGGCATCTATACACATGGGCCGCTCTTTCCAATTTTGTTCATTCTGGCCTACTTTTATTTTGTGCTGTGCATCTTCCTGCTTTTTCGTTTTGGCAAAAATGTATCCGCCTCTAAAAAGGGGATGGCACTCTTATTTCTGATTGCATCCCTGGTGAGTGTGGTGGCGCAGATGCTTCTTCCCACGATCCTTTTACAGCTCTGTGTGGAGAGCCTTTGTCTCATGGGTATGGTGATCGTGGTGGACAATGAGGACGAAGTGCTGGATGTGGAGTACGGCTGCTATAATCGGAAGGCCTTTATCTATGATTTTTACCTTTATCAGCATAATGATACCACCTTCCCCCTTATCATTGTAAAGCTGGAGAGGCTGACAGCCTATGCCAATACCATCGGCATTGTCTCCATGGGACAGCTGAAGCGCAGGCTGGGGGATTTTCTGAAATCCAGAACGAAGAACGCCGAGTGCTATTATGTGGAGAATGATACCTTTATTTTGATATGCAACAGCAAATGTGACGCGGACACCCTTCAGAAGGAGATAAAAAAGGGCTTTGAGGGGGACTGGCAGATCGATACCTACCAATTAAAGCTGGAGGCACAGGTCTATCGTGCGTTGGTGCCGGATGAGATCAGATCCATCGAAGAGGTACTGATGCTGATCGCTCCGGAGCATGAGCACGATCCATACGGGAGCGGACAGTACCGGAGGGAGGAACAGAGTCTGCCGGATGGAGCGGAGCAGAAGGCAGCGGAGAATGCCGCCCGGAAATATAAGCAGGAGCAGGAGCTGGAGGAGGCCATCAGGCGTGCGCTTCGCTATGGCAATATTGAGGTCCATTACCAGCCCATCTGGAACGGGACCAAGAATCGGATCACCTCCTGCGAGGCATTGATCCGGCTTACGGATGAGAAGCTCGGTCCCATACCGGCGGGGACAATGATGCAGATCATTGCACAGAAGGGGTATGGACGGGAGCTGGAAAAATATTTACTGGAAAAAGTTTGCAGCTTTATCAAGGATCATCCCCTGGAGGAGGCGGGACTGGAGAGGATAGGCACCAATCTGTCCCGGGAGCTGCTCCTTGATGTGGGACTTCGGGAAATGATCGATGAGATCGTGGACGCCTATGGCATCCCCCATGAAAAGCTTGGCTTTGAATTCTCCGGAGCGCCCATGATCCGTAATGACAGTGCAGTGCAAAGAACCCTGGAGAGCTTAAAGAACAGCGGATATGTGCTGATCATGGACCGGTTCGGGGCGGGCTATACGGATATCATGGATCTGGCGGAATTTCCCGTATCAGTGATCAAATTTGACAACTCCTTCTTAAAGAAGATCATCACCAATCGCCGGGCCTACACCATTATGATCTACAGCGTTAAGATGAGCAAGCGCCTTGGGTTTTCCACAGTTGTGGTAGGTGTGGAGCAGGAGGAAGAGAAGGATATTATGACCAACCTGGGCTGTGAAAACATTCAGGGATATTATTTTTCACCCGCTTTGCCCGCAGAGGATTTTTATCGGTATAGCATGGGCTTTAACGGAGAATAAGAGATGATCGCTTATTATATAATCTTTTTTATCATTTCCATCATACTGATGCTGATCGTGGTGTCCTCCGGTACGGAGCACAGCATGCAGCAGTGCATTCTCACCGTGCTGGTGACCATCGCCAACGGGGGCTATCTGGCACTGGCGCTCTCCACCACATTGGAGAGTGCGCTTCTGGCCAATAAGCTCACCTATGTGGGTGGAATATTCCTGCCCATGGTGTTTTTTCTGGTGCTCTGCGAAGTGTGCAGCGTGAAGGTGCCCCGGAGTGTGATGCTTGTCATGTATGGAGTGCAGCTGACGATTTACATGCTGGTCTGTTCCATAGGGCGCTCTGCCATTTACTATCGGAGCGCGACCCTTCACACCGAAGGCTCTGCGGCGTATCTGACCAAGGAGTATGGCCCTTTGCACATTCTCTATCCCATCACCATGTATGGGTATATTCTGGCCGGGATCGTTCTGATGGTTTATTCCCTGCGTCACAGGAATCGGGTAAGCTTTAAGAACATGCTGATCATGATCGGCTCCATGACTCTGGCCTCCGCCACCTTCTCCATCGAAAGGGTTTTCGGGATAAAAGCGGAGTGGATGCCGGCAGTGTACGACATTATCATCATTGGACAGACCATCACCTTTTACAGGGCAAGACTTTATCTCATTGACTCCATTACAGATCAGCATCTGCGTCAGTTCACAAAGGTGGGACATGTCTGCTTTAACAGAAAAATGCATTTTATGAGCTACAGCGACTATGTGGCGAATATCTTTCCTGAGATCAAGAAATATAATCTTGACTCGCCCCTCCCGGAGGACGATTCCTTTTTCCACGATAAGATCATGCTGAAGGTACAGGGGCAGCTTCGGGAGCGGGACAGTCAGGTGGCCTCTGAGAGCAATCTGATCAGGATCAAGGATCAGTATTATGAATTTCATATGGATTCCCTCTTCACCCAGAGGGGCTCCTGGTACGGGTATGTGCTGGTCATTGCGGATGTGACGGATCACCAGAAGTATCTGGACATGATCGAGGAATACAATCACAATCTGGAGAGCGAGGTAAAGGGAAAGACCCAGAAGATCAGGCAGATCCAGGAAAAGACCCTGCTTGGGGTAGCGCAGATGGTCGAGTCAAGGGACTTAAGTACGGGCGGTCACATCAAGCGTACCAGCTCCGTGGTGGGGGTTTTTGCCAGGGCCCTTTTGAAAGCGGATATGGGCTTTACGCCGGAATTTCTCAGGTATGTGGAGAGAAGCGCTCCCATGCATGATCTGGGAAAGATCGCCGTAGAGGATAGGATATTGCGAAAGCAGGGACTATTTACGGATGATGAATACAGGGAGATGAAGAGGCATGCAGCTGAGGGAGCAAAGATTGTCCGGCAGATCCTGACGGGCATCGAGGATGAGCGCTTTGTGGAGATTGCCACCAATGTGGCCCATTACCACCATGAGAAAGTGAACGGGGAGGGTTATCCGGACGGCCTTGTGGGGGACGAGATCCCTGTGGAGGCGCGTATCATGGCCCTGGCGGATGTATTCGACGCTCTGGTATCGAAACGGTGCTACAAGGAGGCATTTTCCTTTGACCGGGCCTTTGAGATCATCCGGCAGGATTCCGGAACACATTTTGACGCAAGGCTTGCGGAGGTGTTCCTAAGCTGCCGGCCTGAACTGGAGGCGCTGTATCTGTCCTTTGAAGATGAGGAGAATCTTGAATAGCCGGTTTGGGTCCGGCTCGCAACTCTCGTCGCTCCTTGGCGAGAAATATCGCATGGTCATGATCGCGCATTGCATCCGGGGCGAAAGCTGCGAAGCGATCGCGTAAAACATGCACATGTCCGTGACCAATGTCAAGCAGTATCTGTTCGGAGGTAAACAAGGGAGACCATTACAGGACGGTCTCCCCTTTGTGCGCAATGAGGGAGAGGGACTGGATGTCCTTCAGGGAGCGGAGCTCCTCCGTCATGGCGTCATATTCCGCCAGCTTTACCTCAAAGACCATATCCAGCGTATCTCCCGTCATGGTTTTGGATTTTAACTGGCAATGCTTGTCGTGCTTTTTAACGATGCCTGTGATAGCGGAAGCGTTTGCGGTATCACTGCTTCGTATCATCAGAAGCATGGAGCTTTTCACCTCCGGGATCCACTGGAAAAGGAACATTAATATGGTGATCACCAGGGAGAGGGCGATGGCGAGGCCAACCATCCGGGCGCCGATGATGATGCCGGCGCTGATGGACCAAAAGAGAAAGGCCAGATCCAGGGGCTCCTTGACGGCGGTACGGAATCGCACAATGGACAGGGCACCCACCATACCCAGGGAGACCACGATACTGTTCTGAACAGCCAGAATAATGGCGGCTGTGATGACACTGAGCAGCATTAAGGTGATATTAAAGGTCTTGGAATAAAAGACAGTCTTTGTCATCACCCGGTAGATCAGAAAGATGAAAATGCCCACCAGTGCCGCAGCCAACAGATAGAGAAGGATCATCTGAACGGTGAGGGCTCCGGTCTGGTATTCCTGCAAAAATGATTTCTTGATAATATCTCTTATGCTCATGGCTGACTCCTTTTTGTTCTGTGTCTGTTTGTCTCTTCAGAATCCATCAGATTTCTGAAAACATATGCTGTAAATATTTGCGTTTGCGAGAAGGTGCATTTGGAAACTCCTTTGGCCCCGGCCATTTGGTTCCGGCGCACTCAGAGCCGGTATCGGCTCCTGCTGAGGTAATACTTGGAAAATGAGGTGCGGCGCAGGTCATGCCCGCAGGTCAGTGCCTCCAGGAGAGCCTGGGGAAGGACCTCGTCATATTTTACTTCTAAAAGGTCCGCCTGATCCGAAAGGACCGGATAGGAGGGAATATCCCGCCGGAATAATTCCGCAGTGCAGGAGGCGCGAATGTTCCGGTCAAAGGTGATCCGCACATTTCCGATGGGATAAATGTAAGGCGTCCGATGGTAATCCACCAGAATCCGGGGGCGGAGCTGTCTCAGCGCCATCTCTGCCAGAAAGGATTGCAGGAGGGGAGCGAAGGGGGCTGCTTCCTCTGAGGGCAAGTTGCCGAGAGAAGCAGTGCCGAAATATGGACTGTCGAAGGAAGCTCCGCCTGAGAGCTGATTGCCAAGGGATAAGGCATCCCCGGGTATACCCGATAGCAATTCGTTGCACTGGAGCCTGTTCAGATTGCAGCTCTCCTTATGCTTCAGACCGTTGTGGCTGCTCTTTCGCTCTAATTTGATCACAGCATCCGAATAATTATAGATGCGGATGCGGTATTTGGCGCGGTCATTGTCCCCGTTTTCATTCTCATAAAAGGCATCATTCTCCGGCGTGTCAAAATAGACACTGCGAATGCTGTAGCCGGATTCCTTGCCCACATGGGGATCCAGAGGACAAAAAAGCCGGATCCGACTCTCCAGGAGGGAAAGCTCCGTCCGGGAGCAGATGAATTTTAATTCATGGCGATATTGCTGTCCCATTCGATTCCCTCCGGGTCAAATAATAGGCAGTTCAGTTTTGGCTGTTCACTTGCTAGCTTATCACATGCGGGCTCAAACAACAAGCAGTTGGAAATGACTTTTTGAAAATGATTGACAGCAGTTGGGATTGACTTTTGAAAAATGGGATTATAAGATGAGAGTGTTATGGATGACACGCTGTTTGTCAAACGATATGGATGCAGGGGAAACAGGACTGGCAGGTGGCATGGCGTGAGGAGACAGGAAGACAGGTTAACAGGATTGGCAGGTGGTATGGCGTGAAAAACAAGAAGTGGAAAATTGCCGGGATTCTATTGGGATGTCTACTTCTGATCATTGCAGTGATACTCGGAAGCATAAAACTATATCGTGTAAAAAAGGCAAGGGAGAGCGGTATTCTGCTTGCCTTTGATGACTATAATCCGGAGAATTGGAGTCGCTATTTTGATTTTTTTGAGCAGCAGGGCGTTTCGGTTACCTTTTTTGTTTCATTGGAAGCACCCACGGATTTTTGCTTTGAGGCCATGGAGCGCGGGCACGATATCGGATTTCACACAGTATCTCATAAGAATGTGCTGGAGCTGTCGGAGGAGGAAGTGCAGCAGCAGGTCATTGACCCCATCGAGCGATTCCGGCAGTCGGGGATCGAATTGAGTTCCTTTGCTTATCCCTACGGGGGGCATAATGACGCTACGGATGAGAAGCTCCTTGCATATTACAAGGTCATCCGCGGGGCATATTTTTATGAGGTCCACTCCAAAGCGGATCTGCGCAAGGGCTATGTGGATGCCTTCCCCATTGACAATCACTATCTGGCGGATGACGATGAATTCCGGAAGCAGATCGATGCCATCTTAAAGGAGCTGAGCGAAAATGTTGGCGCAGTGAGCTGTCTATATACGCATAGCATCGGAGGCGAGGAATGGGGCATCACAGAGGAGCATCTGCAATATCTCATAGAGAGAGCTAAGGAATTGGGGCTACAATTTTATACCTTCCGGGAATTGCAGGAGGAATAATTGCAGGACAAATAGAGAAACAGGATAAATGAAGTAGCTGGATAAATAAAGAAACAGAAGAAATAAGGCGGGAAATGTGTGAAAAGGGCGGAGAATTTACTCCTCCGCCCAGACTCTTGCACATTTTACCGCCTTTTTCCAGCCCTTCAGAAGCTGCTCCCTGTGATCCCCGGACATGACCGGAGCAAATTCCGCTCCCAGGCTCCAATTCGATCTGATCTCTTCGCGATCCGCCCAATATCCCACGGCCAGTCCGGCCAGATATGCTGCGCCCAGAGCGGTTGTCTCTATACAGCTGGGACGTCTCACCTTCAGATTCAATACATCCGCCTGGAATTGCATGAGAAAATCATTGGCGCTGGCGCCCCCATCCACATTCAAACTCTTCAGCTCAATGCCGCTGTCCTCCTCCATGGCGGTGAGTACATCAAAGGTCTGGTAGGCGATGGATTCCAGCGTGGCTCTCACAAAGTGATCCTTGGTGCAGCCACGGGTGATGCCGACAATGGTCCCTCTGGCATACTGATCCCAATAGGGGGCACCCAGCCCGGCAAAGGCGGGCACGATATAAACGCCTGCGGTGTCCTCCACACGATGGGCATATTCCTCCGACTGGGAGGCCTTCTGGAACATACGCATGCTGTCCCGGAGCCATTGAATGGCGGCCCCGGCCACAAAAACGCTTCCCTCCAGGGCGTATTCGATCCGGTCCGATCCGCTTGCTGCAATGGTGGTGAGCAGCCCGGCCTTGGAATCAATGGCGTTTGTGCCTGTATTCATCAGCATAAAGCATCCAGTTCCATAGGTATTCTTTACCTGACCCTGCTCAAAGCAGCACTGACCAAAGAGGGCGGCCTGCTGGTCTCCGGCGACTCCGGCGATGGGGATCCGGCCGCCCAACACGGAAGCATCCGTCATCCCATAGACATGGCTGGAGGGGCAGACTTCGGGCAATATACAGGAGGGAATGTGAAAATAATCCAGGATTTCCTCATCCCAGCACAGGCGATGAATATCATAGAGCATGGTGCGGGAGGCGTTGGTATAGTCCGTCACATGGACCGCACCCTTGGTGAGATTCCAGATGAGCCAGGTATCCACAGTGCCAAAGAGCAGCTCACCCTTTTCTGCCTTTTCGGAGGCTCCGGGGACATTTTCCAGGATCCAGGCAATCTTGGAGGCACTGAAATAGGCATCAGGGATCAAGCCTGTCTTTGCACGCACCGATGTCTCCAGACCATCCGTCTTTAATTTTTCAATTCTGTCCGCCGTTCTTCTGCATTGCCATACAATGGCGTTATAGACCGGCTCTCCCGTCTCCTTATCCCATAAAATGGTGGTCTCGCGCTGGTTGGTGATGCCGATGGCGCTGATCTCATCCGCTCCGGCACCGATCCTTGCCATGGCTTCGATGGCAACTGCCAGCTGGCTGGACCAGATTTCCTTGGGATCATGTTCCACCCAGCCGGGCTTGGGATAGATCTGCCCGAACTCCTTCTGAGCCATGGAGCAGATTCTGCCGCTTTTGTCAAATAAAATACATCTGGAGCTTGTAGTACCCTGATCCAATGCCATTACATATTTTTGCATGCTATGCCCCCTTATTGTTCCATAAACTGAAGTGATCGCGAAGGCATCCCCCACTTTGTGGGTCTTCCTTCTGCTGGGCGGTGTGGCCCCATCCTTCCGCTAATTATATCATAATTTTTTCCGAAAAGCACCCCTGACTTGAGCCGGAAGGAGTGTTTTCATAAGCTTTTTCGGAATTTAAGGCTACTCCATTACAATGAGTGCTTGTCACAAATCCTTATGAATGCTAAAATAAGCAGGAGGATGGGCCCACGAAGTGGGAGGATGCCTTCTCGAAATAATAAGCAGATTAAAAATGGATATGTGATATGAAAAAAGCAGCAAAGTGGATTTTTCCGTTGATGGGACTTCTGGTCTGCTTGGGGCTGACGGTCTGTGTGATGCAATTGTCAAAGGAAATCCGGGAGCAGGCTGTCCGGGAAGGAGTAGCCAGTCTGGAGGAGCCGATTTTTTCTGTGCCCGGAGGCTTTTATGAGGATGCCTTTGCATTGGAAATCAGGGTGCCACAGGGTTGCCGGGTCCTTTATACTACGGATGGAAGCATTCCGGAGCCGGGGAACCCGCAGACGGTAACGGAGTATCAGTCGCCTATTTCGATCAGCGGAGGAAAGCCCGTTTCAGAAGCTATAGAGCATTGGAGGAACACCGGGGAGAGGGCGCAGGAGCAAAGCGCCGCGGTGATCAGGGCCATAGCAGTCAATGACGCGGGAGAGAAGAGCAAGGTGGTTTCCGCCACCTATTTTGTGGGCGAAGAGGAGCTGGCAGAGAGAAGTATTGTCTCCATTGTGATGGAGCCGGAGGACCTCTTCGGCGAACAGGGGATTTACACGAACTACGAGGGCAGGGGCAAGGAATGGGAGAGAGAGATCAATCTGGAGATTTTTGAAGAGGGACTCTCCCTGAATCAGCCGGCGGGTATTCGGATTCAAGGTGCATCTGCCAGAGAGATGTACTCCAAGAGATTCTCGGTCTTTTCCAGAAAGGAATACAGCGGGAGCAAGCTTTTTGACAGCCTTCGAGGGGAGAATGATGACGGAGAAGCAGTGGAGAAGTCCCTTCTGGGAGAGACACCCATTCATTCCTTTGTGCTCAGAGAGGGACTTATGAATGCCTTTATTCAGCATCTGGTGCAGGATCGGGACATTGCTTCGGCGGATGCCAAGGAGACCTGCGTGTTTGTGAACGGGCGCTTCTGGTATTGCACCATGCTGCAGGAAAAGTACAGCTCAACTTACTTTGAAAAGCACTATGGCTTTGGGAAGGACAATGTGATCCTCATTAAGGGAAATCAGCCGGAGACGGAGGAACCCGGGGATCTGGAGAAATTTCAGGAGATCTACACCTATCTCCGGACCCATGATATGGTGCGGGAGGATGCCTACGAGGGTTTTTGCGAGCTGGTGGATATCCGGAGCTATATCGAATTCTGCTGTGTCAATCTGTATTTCGGAAATCTGGATTTCAACGAGCAGAAGAATGTATATTATTGGCGCAGCCGCGAGGTCGGGAGGAGTCCCCGGGAGGATGGGCGCTGGAGATGGGGCCTGTACGATCTGGATCTGGAGAATCTGGACTATGGTTATCTGGAGACGGATATCAATACCTTTGCGCTGGAGACGCATTATGCCGGGGGCGCCTTCAGAGACCGGGAAATGTTTGCAACGCTGCGGGAAAACCCACAGTTTTGCAGGGATTTTGTGGATATCTTTCTGGAAATGATCCGGACGGATTTTCAGCCGGAGCATGTGGGGCAGGTCTGGGAGGAATGGAACTGTACGCCGGAGTACTGGCGAAAGGATTCGGACTGGTGGAAGGAGTATTTTCCGGTCCGAAATCAAAAGATGCTGGAGTTTATCCGGGAGGAGTTTCCGGATGCAGAATGGCCATAAAATCATGGAAAACGGATGTGCTGAGGATAAGCTGTAAATTTTTTATCCCAGTTCAAAATGTATGATGTTATGATGCTCTAACTATGTTACAATGTTCCTATGAACCCAAGAAAACAGTTTTCTGAAATTACTTTAAGTGAGGGAAATATGAGAAAATTCAGCACGCAAACCGGGGAGAAAAAGATATTTGTTGCAGAAGTGATTATTGTCATTGCGCTGATCGCGGTAGTTTTACTGTTTCAAATATTGGATTTTGGTACAGCTGAGGAGAAGGGGGAGAATTGGTCGCAGATTTCGGACCTTTACGGAAAAACCTTTGCCTGCGTAACAACCTCCGATTATGTGCCCGTTATCGAGAATAATATTCCCGATGCAAAAATCCTGTATGTACAGGATTGGGCGGATGAAGATCTTTTTGTGGTGCAGGGAAAGGCCGATGCGTTGATCCTGGAGGACTCCAGCTTGGATGTGACGATGGAGGAATATCCTGAGCTTTGCAAAATACCGGAAGCGGTCGGCGTGCTGGACAGCAGGATGTGCACACACAAGGATGCCTTGGGAAACCGGCTGGTGAAGGAGTTGAACGAGTATGTTACAGAGCTGAAGGAAAGTGGAGAGATGCGGAAGCTATACGATAAGTGGAAGTACCCGGATCAGGCTCCCGATCATGTGGAGGTACCTCCCATGGAGAGGGAGAGTAAGGGCGTTCTGCGTATTGTGTCCAGTCTTGACTGGCCTCCCATGTGTTATCAAAACGGGAAGAATGCCTGTGGTTTTCTGATCGATCTGACGGAGAGCTTTTGTGCAAAATACGGGTATGAGACCGAATTTGAGTATCTGGACATTCAAAGTGCCGTTGCAGGCTTTGAAGTGGGAAGGTATGATCTGCTCTGTTATGGCATGGTCTATCAGGAAGAAGCGGCGGAGGAGATGAACTTTACCGATTCTCTTTACGAGGAACCCTTGTACATTGTGATCAATAAGAAAAATTACGCCTATGCGGAAATGGAAGCGGATGGCGAAAAGGGTTCCTGGATCAGTACATTCGCGGAAAAGATGAAAAAAAGCTTGATCAAGAATTTTGTCACGGAGGATCGATGGCAGTTGCTCCTGTCCGGGTTGGGCGTGACGGTGGCGTTGTCCCTTCTCTCAGGGATTTTTGGGACCATTTTGGGGGCGGTCATCTGCGCAATGCGCAGGAGTCGGAATTACTTCGCAATAGCCTTTGCAAGGCTTTATGTCAAGCTGATTCAGGGCGTTCCCATCATGCTGCTATTGATGATCTTATATTATATCATTTTTTCCAAGAGCGGACTGACCGCATTTTATGTGTGCGTGATCGGTTTTTCGCTTGATTTTGCCGCATATACCTCGGAAATATTTCGAAGCGGCATTGAGGCGATACCGGCGGGGCAGCAAAGGGCGGCCATGGCACTCGGTTTTCCCAAAATGCAGGCATTTGGACAGATCGTGCTGCCTCAGGCCATGGTACATATTCTGCCGGTATACATCGGGCAGTTTATATCCATGGTAAAGATGACATCGGTGGCCGGATACATTTCAGTTCAGGATCTCACGAAAATGTCCGATATTATCCGCAGCAGAACCTATGAGGCGTTTTTCCCGCTTCTCCTGTCCGCTGTTATGTATTTTATAGTTGCCTGGGTTTTGACGCTTGGGCTGAAGATCATGAAGAATAAGGTAGATCCGGCAATGCGTTCGCGGGAGGTAAAGGGGGTGAATACGGATGCTGTTGAAAGTGGAACATCTGCGGAAAAGCTATGAGAATGGTGTGACACCCATCAAAGATATGAACTGTGAGATTCATGAAGGGGATGTGATCTCCATCATCGGTCCCTCGGGAACGGGTAAGAGCACATTTTTAAATCTTCTGAACCGATTGGAGGAGCCCACCGGAGGCAGGATCATATTTAACGGTGAGGATACGACGGCAAAGGGCTATGATCTGAATCAGATGAGACGACAGATGGGAATGGTTTTTCAGTCCTTTCATCTTTTCTCGCATCTCACGGTTGTGGAGAATGTGATGCTGTCACAGGTGCGGCTTTTGAAGAGAAGTCGTCAGGAGGCGTACGACAAATCCATGAAGCTGCTGGCTACGGTAGGTCTTTCGGACAAGGCGCTGAATTACCCATCCGAGCTCTCCGGCGGTCAGCAGCAAAGAGTTGCCATTGTACGGGCACTGGCTATGGAGCCGAAGGTGCTCCTCTTCGATGAGCCCACCTCGGCGCTGGATCCCACCATGGTGGGAGAGGTTTTGGCCGTGATACGCAATCTCGCTAAGGAAGGAATGACGATGCTGATCGTCACCCACGAGATGAATTTTGCGAAGAATGTATCTACCCGCGTATTTTATCTGGATGAAGGCGGGATTTATGAGGAGGGGTCGCCCAAGCAGATTTTTGAGACACCCTCGAAGGAGAAGACGAGACAGTTTATCCATCGCCTCAAGGTATTTCGGCGCAGTATTGTCTCCAAGGAGCCGAATTTCATCGAGCTCAACGCGGATATCACGGCGTTTGGTTTCCGCCATATGATAGATTCCGGTATTGTCCTGAAAATGCTGACGGTGGTGGAGGAATTGTGCATTACCATCCTCTATGAGCATTATGGGAAAAAGCTTGACATGGAGCTGATCTTTGAATATGCGGACGATACGGATACGGTGAATGTGGAGGTCAGGTATCAGGGAGAGCGCTTCGATCCCATTGAGGAAGGGGATCCGATTTCCGCAATCTATGTGAAAAATGCCATCGCACAGCTGGAGGTCGGGTATTCAGATGGAGTCAATATCGTGAAGGGCATTTTGCAAAAGAAGAAATAAAAAAAGAGAAATAGAAAAGGAGAAATAAAAAGAAATGCAAATGAAAAAGAGATTTTTGGCTTTTTCCATGTCCGTGATGCTAGCGGTGGGAATGGCCGGCTGCGGGAAAAACGCCGTTCCGGCGAATAATACTGAGGTTGGAACGCAGACGCAGGAAGCGACTGAAATGACCGGAGAGGCCGGGAATACCAAAGCAAGTGGAGAAACCACAGGAAACGAGGAAATCGCAAAGGACGGGGAAACCGCAGAAACGGTAGAAATCGAGAAGCCTGTGGAGGTTAAAAAGAACGGTGCAACCTACATCCTTTGTACCAGTGATGTACACTGCGGTGTAGACCAGGGGTTTGGCTTCGCCGGCTTAAGTCAGGTCAGGGACACGCTGGAAGCGCAGGGGTATGAGGTGATTCTCATTGATGACGGCGATGCTGTGCAGGGGGAGCCCATGGGGGCTTTCACCAAGGGAGAAGCGATTGTCAAGCTTATGAATACCGTGGGCTATGATGTGGCCATTCCCGGAAATCATGAATTTGATTACGGCATGGACAGGTTCCTGGAATTGACAAAAATGGCGGATTATCCCTATATCAGCTGTAATTTTAACCGCAAGGGAGAATTGGTTTTTGAACCCTATCTCATCAAGGAGGTGGGCGGCGTTAAGATCGGGTTTGTGGGCATTACCACACCCGAGACCATAAGCTCCTCCACACCATCCTATTTTATGGATGAGTCCGGGGAATATGTATATGGCTTTATGGGCGAGGATACGGGCGAGGAGCTGTATGACGCAGTACAAAAGGCAGTTGACGCCGCAAGAAGCGCCGGAGCGGAGCATATCTATGTCATGGCGCATCTGGGAAACGAGGCAAAATGCGAGCCCTGGACCTATGCGGATGTGATCGCACACACCAACGGGATCGATGTGTTCTTTGACGGACACAGCCATGATACCGATATCATCAAGATGAAGAATAAGGATGGCGAGGAGGTTACCCGCGTGGCGGTGGGAACCAAGATGTCCCATATCGGATACAGTCGCATTAATGCCGATGGCAAGATCGACTCCACGGGGAGTTGGAATTGGTCAAACAAGCTCTCGGCGCCGGAGCTTCTGGGCATTCAAAATGATGTCAAGGACAGCGTGGATGCGCAGAAGGCAAATTATTCCGCCATTCTCGATGAAGTAGTGGCAAAATCCGATGTTGAGCTTACAATCTATGACCCTGTAGAGAAAAATGAAAACGGCAATCCTATCCGTATGGTGCGCCGCGCCGAGACCAATCTGGGCGATCTAGTGGCCGATGCGTATCGTTCTCAGATGGGTACGGATGTCGCTATTGCAAATGGCGGATCCATCAGAGTAAATATTGACAAGGGGGAAATCACCTACGGAAATATACTCAAGGTACATCCCTACGGCAACATGATGAGCGTGGTAGAGGTTACCGGACAGAACATACTTGATGCACTGGAGTGGGGCGCGGCTGAGGTGCCGGGAGAAAACGGAGGCTTCCTGCAGGTGTCCGGCATGACCTATGAGATCGACAGCAGTGTGGATTCCACCTGTACAAAGGACGAAAATGGGATGTTCGCCGGTGTCAAAGGGGCCAGGAGGGTGAAGAATGTAAGGATCGGGGAAGAACCGATCGATCCCAAAAAGAAATATACCCTCACCACGAATAATTATACAATGTTTGAGCATGGAGATGGTTTTACCATGTTTGATGATGCTAAGGTGATAGAGGACAGCACGAGACTTGATAATCAGGTTCTGATCGATTATATAAAGGATGTTCTGGGAGGCACCATCGGAGAAGAGTATGCGGATCCCTACGGTGCAGACAGGATCGTGATCAAATAAACCACCGACCGTTGCAGAAGGAGAGGTTCGGTCATAGTATTTTGAAAGAAAAAAATATCACAATATACCTTGACAGGCGAGGTATATTGTGATATTTTATAGCGTGTAAGGCGACAGAAAGGCCCCCGGGAATCATAAAACGATTTGATGTGGCAGGGATATTTTACAGATTATACTTGATGAATGGGGATATATTGCGTTATAATAAGCAGAAGGAGGGGCCCACGAGCCCAGCGAAAGGGGGGACCCACGAAGTGGGGGGATGCCTTCGCATAGGCGAAGTGGGAAGATGCCTTCGCACCAGCTACAGATTTGCAAAGCAAATCAGAGATCCAAAAATGTAAAATATATAGTTTATGAAGAATAATCAAGAAAGGAAGTAAAGAAAATGATCGGAATTATTATCAGAATCGTATTTGGAGGTATCTCAGGTTGCCTGGCAGGAAGGATCATGAAAACGGAGCAGCCCCTGTGGCTTTCCATTATTCTTGGTATTGTAGGTGGTTCCATTGCCGGCGCAGTGTTTGGACTTTTCTTAAAGCCCAGTGGAATCTTCGGATGGATCACGGATATCATCTTCGGTGTGATCGGCGCTTGCGCTCTGATCTATGTTGCCAGACTGATCAAGAAGAAGTAATCTTCGGACAAAAGGCAGCCTTGGAGATGGGATGATCCCCTCCAAGGCTTTTTGTATTTTATACCACGGGTATCATTGCCGAAAAGTCATTTGTGTGATAAGTTAAGCAGAAGGAGGGGCCCACGAGCCCAGCGGAAGGGGGGACCCACGAAGTGGGGGGATGCCTTCGCAAAGGCGAAGTGGGAGGATGCCTTCGCATCAGCAGAAGGAGGTTGCACGACATCCGGGGGATGTCGGCTTTGCAACGACCGAAGCAAAGCGAAGAACCCACGAGCCCAGCGGAAGTGGGAAGATGCCTTCGCAAAAGTTAAGCAGAAGAATTAAAGATTTACAGGGAGAAACGAGAAATGTTATTTGGATATGAATCAAATCTCATAAAGCAGATGCCCCAGCCGGAATCAAGGCTGGATTATTGTGATGCGTTTCTCTCAGATTGGGCGAAAGGCAGTTTTATTCATATTAGAAAAATACGATCAAGGAATGGGAACAAGCGTGTAGATCATGGGAGCGCCGCACCGGGAGGGTGCGGGATGAATTGACAGCGTAAGATCAATGTCAACGATCAAAAAGCCATGGCTCATCAGTCGATAATCAAAAGATCGCTTTTCCTGTGATACGAGATGGAAAGGGCGGTCTTTTTCTTATGTATCAAGTGTGACGGGACAGG
>CACXDS010000128.1 GCA_902766425.1 uncultured Lachnospiraceae bacterium | reverse complement strand
CAGAGGTATTCCCATGAAGAAAAGTGTGATTCTGGTCCCTGCGGATTTCCGTGTGGAATCTGTGAGAGAATATGCGGTGCTGAATCAAAAATACGAGGCATCCGGGCTTGCCGTTTCGGAATTTTACGGTTCGCTGAATCCTTCGCCCTTTGGCGTCACAAAGAATCCCAAAAACCTCAAGCAGGTGGGCTTTGGGGAGCTTGCCGCCTACAACGCCGAGCTGAAAAAATACGGCTTTGAGTTTAATTATATTCTGAATTTCCTCTGCTATGGCGGCAGAGAATTCTCTCTGGAGGGCACCAAAAGCATACTGGCATATGTCAAAAAACTTTATGATATGGGGATCCGCCGCTTTACAGTGGCCAACCCCGTGATTGCAAAGGCTATGAGCATTACCTTCCCGGAGATCCGGATCAGTATTTCCATTGTCCAGAACACAGGTACTAAGTTAAAGCTGAGAACCTACGCGGGGATCCGGGCTGTGGATCGTGTGTATGTCTCCGAGGATATGATCCGCGATTTCAATGCGATCCGTGCGCTCCGTAAAGAGGCACAGCAGATTCCCGGAGAGACCGGTGTGGAGCTGGCCGTTTTGCTAAACTCCTTCTGTCTCATCGATTGTCCCTACAAGGTGAACCATGCAAATGTGGACGGACACCTTGTGGAGGGAAGCACACAGGACATGCCGCATTATTTCTATGCTTGGTGCTCTCTGCAAAAGCTGAGTCACCCCCGGGAGATCCTCCGGCTTCAGGCAGTCCGCCCGGAAGAGCTCCGTCTGTTTGAACATGCGGGGGTTACAGCCTTTAAGCTTGCCGGGCGCGAGCTTCCGGGAGCGGATTTTCTAAGGACAGCAGAGGGCTATATGAGCCGCTCCTATAAGGGGAACCTGATGGATCTGCTGGCGGTCTATTCCGATAATTTCTTCCGGGAAATCTATCACATAGACAATAAAGCTCTGGCGGGACGCCTTGAGGAGATCATAGAGTCAGGAGTGCGCTGCCGGGATCATAGCAACTGCGAGAGCTGCGGGATCTGCGAGAAATATCTCTCCGCTGTTACGGTAAACGAAGAACGCTTAAGCCATTATCGGGCAATGTTCCAAAAATCCTATGATCAATATGCCGAGCAGGTAAAGGCGATCACCCTTTAAAATGCGTTGAGGACGGAAATGAAAGAGAAAATAGAGGAACTCTTCCGGGCGGCGGACCGGAATCCAAAATGTAATACGGCCTATCCCATCTTCAAAAAGAAATTTCAGCGCTACGAGGCGGACTGCGACATTATGGAAGGCGTGTCTGAGCTAAGCTATTATATCCACATTCCCTTTTGCAGTCACTTATGTAATTTCTGCGAATATACCCGTTTTCAGGCCGGAGACAAATCCCAGGAGGACAGATATCTGGAGCTGCTGACGGCCCAGATCAGGGAATTCACTGCTACCCACCCAGTCTCAAAGGTCTATGGCCTGGATATCGGAGGCGGCACTCCCTCGGCGCTGGATGAGACAAATTTTGAAAAGATCCTGAAGCTGGCGAACTCCCTTCTGGAGGGTGATCCGGATAAAGGGATCACGGCTCCTGCCCCGGCGGAGGATTTTGAAAAAAGTATCGAGATCAGTTTTACCACCATCAACGAGGAGAAAATCAGTCTGATCGGCGCTTATGGGTTCAAGCGGGTGTCCGCGGGGATCCAGTCCATGAGCCGTTCTCTTTTGGAGAAGCAGGGCCGGGCCTACAACGGGATCCAAGAGATTGCCGCTTATATGAAGGCGCTCTACGCCGCCGGTGTGGAGAAGATCAATCTGGATCTGATGTACGGCATGCCCGATCAGGGAGAGGATGAGATAAACGGCACCCTGGATGTGATCGAAATGCTAAAGCCCCAGCAGGTGACCATTTATGAAATGCGCTATAACCGCATGAAATCTAAGCCGGAGAATGTGGACCGGGAGCTTCAGTACGATCAATACTGCACCCTATATCAAAGGCTCCTCCAAATGGGGTACAAAAGCCGATTTGGCAAGAATACCTTTACCCTTTGCGAGGATCATGGCGTATCCTCCTACATCTGGCATCGAATGGATCAGGGCATCCCCTATAAGGGCTTTGGCATCTCCGCCCAGTCCATGGGAAGCATTGGAATTTCCTATGGGAGCCTGAAAAATACGGACTTGAAGGATATTCCCGAGATGTCCGCCATCGGAACCTCCTCCAACTATCGCCTCCCTCCGGAGGAAATGGCGGCAAAATATGTTTCCATCGCCATGTACAGCGGATGCTTTCGGTTGGATGCCCTCTCCCGGATCCTGGGAAGGGATTCCCGGGAATATTTTGCGGAGGAGCTGGCCTATCTGCTCAGCCAGGAATACATTACCATTCATGATAATTATGTAACAGTGACAGAGAAGGGCTTTCGCTTCTACGGCGCCATCGCCGCACTGTTTTGGTCGGATACACAAAAGGCACTGCTGCTTCAGCAGGAGAAAGGATGAAAAATGGCATATCGATATCCCTGTACCAGACATATCGAAATGAAAGGCTTCGGAAGCTTTTTGGAGGAGGAATCCAAGAGCTCAAGATACAATATCACAGAGTTTACCCGGGAATTAAAGGAAAGATTTCATGTTCCCCACCTCTCTCTGGTAAATTCCGGTTCCTCTGCAAACCTGGTGGCGGGACTGGCTCTTGCCGAAAAGATCCGGAAGGCCGGACTTCCCCTGACGGCAGCTGTTTCCGCCTTTACCTTCCCCACCACCATCAGCTCCCTGGTGCTGGCGGGCTTTGAGGTACGGATCGTGGATGTGGAGCCGGGCGGGTTCAATATTTCCCTGGAAGCGCTGCAGGAGCTGGAAGCGCAGGGCGCGCTTCCCACTCTGGTGGCCGCGACACATTTTCTGAGCTTCCCCTTCCGGGTAAAGGAGGTTGCCGAGCTGATTCACAGACATGGTGGCTTCCTCCTGCAGGACGGCTGTGAAACCTTAGGGATGGAAATCGACGGCGTACCTGCCTTTACATTTGGGGATATCTTTACCTGGTCCTTCTATCATCCCCACCACATGTCCTCCTATGGGGGCGGCGGAGTCATCACCTTAAATCTGGAGGATTACCTCCTGGTGGATAGCATTGCTCACTGGGGGCGCTCCTGCAAATGCCATGTGGATAAGAGCTTATGCCGGGTGCCGAGCGGTCCCGCCCATCAATTCACCTATGAGCGTCTCGGCGTCAATGTGGAAATGTCGGAATTAAATGCCTGCTTTGGAAGATGGCAGTTCCTGCGGTGGGATACCTTTGAAGAGAAAAGACAGAAGAATTATCAGATCCTATATGATGAGCTGAAGGATGTGCGGAATTTAAAAGTCTGGCCTGCCCCTGAGATCGGCTCCTCCGCCTTTGTATTTCCCATTCGTCTTCTGGACGGAAGAACCATTTATGATGCCTTTGAAATCCTCTCCGCAGAGGGGATTGAGATCCGCACCTTGATGGGCGGCGTCTCCAACGAACAGAAGGCGTTTGTGGAAATTCTGGGAAGCGAGGTACAAAAGGAAGCCCATGACATAGCCGAGACCACCTTCTTTGTAGGGATCCACCAGACTCTCCCTCAGGAGGATGTGCGGACGGTAGCACATAAGCTGAAAGAGCTTTTCGTATGATTTCTATTTTTTCAGATATCCGATCTTCTCCAGCTCTGCCAGAAAACGATCCCTGATCACATCCTGATAATAGCTTCCCAAAGGCTCCAGCTTGGCCTTCGGCACAAAGCCCCCGGCCATGGAGGCATGTCCGCCCGCATTTCCAAGCTCTGCCAGAGCATCCCTGATCAGGTATCCGGAGTGCACCTCTTCCACCTCGGATCTGATGGAAAATTTCAGGCCGTCCTCCCTCTCAGAAATCACAGCCACCACCTCCACCTCATCCAGATCCAGAATGAAATCCGCCAGCGTCGCCACTAAAGCATCCGGACAGGCAAAGGGAACCACTGTAAATCCAAATCTGTCAAACACTTGAATGTGCTCAATGGCAGCGCCATAGGCCTTCAGATCCCGGAACGCCATGGTATTCTGCTCCAGGCGCTTGATCTTTGCCTTATTGTGAAGCGGAAAAAGGAAACGAAGCGCCGCAATGTCAAGCTCCGTCACTCCGCGGGAAAACTGACTGGTATCCATCTTCAGCCCATAGAGCAAAGCGGAAGCCACATTCTCCTCCGGCTTGATCCCCAGCTCCATATAATATCCGGTGATCAGCGTGGCGCAGGCCCCGGTGATCCGGATATCACTGTATTCATAGGTCTCCTCCACAAAGGTGGGATGGTGATCCACGCAGGCGATCTCATCCCCGATGAAATCCAGGATATTGCCGCCGTTTTTCTGACTGTCGACACAGATGATGGGATCCACCTCCACCATCCGCTTTCCCAGCTCGTCATAGGACTCCATGACGATGCCGAACTCCTCCAGCATTCTGGAGGTACTGAGCTTATCGATCCGCCCCGCATAACAAAGCGTTGCTTCAATGTCAAACTTCTCCAACAGCTTTTGCAGGCCGAAGGCGGAGCCGATGGCATCCGGGTCCGGAAAATTATGGGTCTGAATATAAATCTTCCGTCCTTTTCTTTTACATAAATCGATTAAATCCTGTACCACCTGACTCCCCCTCTCTAAATTAAGTCCTCTGACGCATGCTTCATTTCAATCGGCTAGCGCCCCTTATTTATCCTTGATCTGGCTGTGCAGGCTCTGCAGGGAATGTACCTCCCCCTGACCTGCCTTCTGCACATAAAGAATTCCCTCTGCGGTCGCTCTTGCCGCTGCAATGGTGGTCATATAAGGAATCTTACCCTTGATGGCAGCCTTTCTCAGATAGGAGTCATCATGCACACTGTCCGCGCCGATGGGCGAATTGATGATCAGATCGATCTCGCCGTTGGTGATCATGTCCAGAATGTTGGGACGACCCTCATAGAGCTTCTTCACCTTCTGCGCGGGAACCCCTGCCTCGGTAATGATATCGCAGGTGTTTCCGGTTGCAATGATCTTAAAGCCGGCCTCGTGGAAGAGCTTAGCCACCTCTGCCACCTCTGCTTTATCCTTGCGGTTCACGCTGATGAGAACGGTTCCACCCAGAGGAAGCTTGGTCTGAGTTGCCTCCTGTGCCTTAAAGAACGCCTCACCAACAGATTTGGAAAGTCCCAGTACCTCACCGGTAGAACGCATCTCCGGTCCAAGGATCGGATCAACCTCCGGGAACATATTGAAGGGGAACACCGCTTCCTTCACTCCGTAGTAAGGAATGTGCTGCTCCTTCAGAGTGGGCACGGGCGAAGGACGGCCGGTGATCTCAGAAGTAATGATATCCGTTGCAATGGGTACCATGCGGATATTACATACCTTGGATACCAGAGGAACGGTACGGGATGCACGGGGATTGGCCTCCAATACATAAACCTTATCATTCTCGATGGCATACTGCATATTCATCAGACCGCGCACATGCATTTCCTCCGCGATCTTTCTCGTGTATTCCTTGATGATCTCCACATTCTTATCAGAGATGTGCTTGGAAGGGATGATACATGCGCTGTCTCCGGAATGTACGCCCGCCAGCTCGATATGCTCCATCACAGCAGGAACAAAGGCATGGGTACCGTCACTGATGGCATCCGCCTCACACTCTGTCGCATGATTGAGGAATCGATCGATCAAAATGGGTCTGTCAGGAGTTACACCCACAGCAGCCTGCATATATCCGGTCAGATTCTCATCGTCGTAAACCACTTCCATGCCGCGGCCGCCAAGCACATAGGAGGGACGCACCATCACGGGGAAGCCGATCTTATGTGCAACCTCCAGCGCTTCCTCCACCGTTGTTGCCATGCCGGACTCGGGCATGGGAATCTCCAGCTTATCCATCATCTCGCGGAACAGATCCCTGTCCTCAGCCAGATCGATGACTGCGGGGGAGGTTCCCAGAATCTTCACCCCATTCTTCTCCAGATCGGAAGCCAGATTCAGAGGAGTCTGACCACCGAACTGTGCGATAACGCCCACGGGCTTCTCCTTCTTGTAAATGCTGAGCACATCCTCCAGGGTGAGGGGCTCAAAGTACAGCTTATCGGAGGTATCGTAGTCAGTGGATACGGTCTCAGGATTGCAGTTCACGATGATGGTCTCAAAGCCAAGCTTTTTCAATGCCAGCGAGGCATGCACGCAGCAATAGTCAAATTCAATACCCTGACCGATCCTGTTGGGACCGCCGCCCAGGATCATCACCTTCGGCTTCTCGTCCCGGATGGGATTCTTATCCGTTCCGTTATAGGTGGAGAAGTAATATGCGCTGTCCTTGGTGCCGCTTACATGAATCCCTTCCCAGGTCTCCTCCACACCCAGCTCGATCCTCTTATTCCGGATATCGGCCTCGGGAATGCCCAGAATAATGCTCAGATATTTATCGGAGAAGCCGTCCTTCTTTGCCTTGATCAGCGCATCGTCAGCGGGAAGTCCGCCCTTGCAGGCAGTGAGTGCAGCCTCCTCCTCCACCAACTCCTTCATCTGCTCGATGAAGTATTTCTTTACATGAGTAATGTCATGGAGCTCCTCCACGGTAGCTCCCTTTTTCAGAGCCTCATACATGGCAAAATGACGCTCGCTGGAGGGAGTTGCCAACATGTTCAGAAGCTGATCCTTGGTCTTGGCCTCCAGCTTCGCAATATGGCCCAGTCCGTAGCGTCCGGTCTCCAGACTTCTGATCGCCTTCTGGAACGCTTCTTTATAGTTCTTACCGATGCTCATGACCTCGCCCACGGCACGCATCTGTGTGCCCAGCTTGTCCTCCACACCCTTGAACTTCTCGAATGCCCAACGGGCAAATTTGATCACTACATAATCCCCGTCCGGTACATACTTATCCAGTGTGCCGTATTTTCCGCAGGGAATCTCGGAAAGCTTTAAGCCGGAGGCCAGCATTGCGCTCACCAGTGCGATGGGGAAGCCGGTGGCCTTGGAGGCCAGCGCGGAGGAACGAGAGGTACGGGGATTGATCTCAATGACGATCACCCTGTCACTCACGGGATCATGGGCGAACTGTACATTGGTACCTCCGATGACCTGAACGGATTCCACAATGCGATAAGCGTAGTCCTGAAGTCTTGCCTGCAGCTCCTTGGAAATGGTCAGCATGGGAGCCGCACAGAAGGAATCTCCGGTGTGCACACCCATGGGATCGATATTCTCGATAAAGCATACAGTGATCAGATTATTGTCCGCATCGCGGATGATCTCCAGCTCCAGCTCTTCCCAGCCGAGAATGGATTCCTCCACCAGAACCTGACCCACCAGACTGGCCTGAAGGCCTCTGGAGCAGACCGTCTTTAACTCTTCTTTATTGTAAACCAGTCCGCCGCCGGCACCGCCCATGGTATAAGCGGGACGAAGCACAACGGGATAGCCCAGCTTGTCAGCGATGGTCAATGCCTCATCCACGGAATAAGCCACTTCACTGCGGGCCATTTCAATGCCCAGCTCCTTCATGGCATTCTTAAATTCGATCCTATCCTCGCCGCGCTCAATGGCATCCACCTGTACGCCGATGACCTTTACATTATATTTGTCCAGAATGCCGGCGCTTGCAAGCTCCGCACAGAGGTTCAAGCCCGACTGCCCGCCCAGATTGGGAAGCAGCGCATCCGGTCTCTCCTTGGCAATGATCTGCTCCAGACGCTCCTTGTTCAGCGGCTCGATGTATGTCACATCCGCTGTCTCCGGATCCGTCATGATGGTTGCCGGATTGGAGTTCACCAAAACGATCTCATATCCGAGCTTTTTCAGTGCTTTACAAGCCTGCGTGCCGGAATAGTCGAACTCGCAGGCCTGACCGATGATAATGGGGCCGGAGCCAATGATCAGTACCTTGTGTATATCTGTTCTCTGCGCCATGTTAGGACCTCCTGTTTTTCCTGAAATTTGAGGTTATCACTAAATCTCTAATTTTGTAGTATAACATAGATTTTTGCAAATTACCAGAAAAAACTACTTTCTTTTCAAAATACTTTTTTACATTAAAGTGATAAAACATTTGTCAAAATCCTCTTCCTGTGCTATGATAGGAAAAGATTGTTTTTGGCCTATCGGAAAATCATTCCATAAAATATGATTTCAGTAAAATTCTTTTAGAAAAGAGGCAATAGTATGCAAGAAATTCCTTACAAGATCTATCTGGAAGAAAATGAAATGCCCACGCAGTGGTACAATGTGCGGGCCGACATGAAAAAGAAGCCTGCTCCCCTTTTAAATCCCGGCACTTTGCAGCCGGTAACACTGGAAGACCTATCCCATGTCTTCTGTACGGAGCTGGCAAAGCAGGAGCTGGACGACAAAACCCCCTACTTTGACATTCCCGAGGAGATCCGCAGCTTCTATCGGATGTATCGTCCCTCTCCCCTGGTGCGCGCTTACTGCCTGGAGGAAAAGCTTCAGACTCCTGCACACATCTACTATAAATTTGAGGGTAACAACACCTCCGGGAGCCACAAGCTGAACTCCGCCATTGCGCAGGCCTACTATGCAAAGAAGCAGGGCCTCAAGGGTGTGACCACCGAGACCGGCGCCGGCCAGTGGGGAACAGCACTCTCCATGGCCTGCTCCTATTTCGGACTGGACTGTCAGGTATATATGGTAAAATGCTCCTACGAGCAAAAACCCTTCCGCCGGGAGGTCATGAGAACCTACGGTGCCAAGGTGACCCCTTCCCCCTCCATGACAACGGAGGTGGGCAAAAAGATCAACGCCGAGTTTCCCGGCACCACCGGAAGCCTTGGCTGCGCCATCTCCGAGGCAGTGGAGGCTGCCACCAAGCAGGAAGGATATCGCTATGTTCTGGGCTCTGTTTTGACGCAGGTGTTGCTCCACCAGTCCGTGATCGGTCTGGAGACCCAGTCGGCGCTGAGAAAATATGGTGTCAAAGCTGATATGATCATCGGCTGCGCCGGCGGCGGTTCCAATCTGGGCGGACTCATCTCCCCCTTTGCAGGCGAAATGCTTCGGGGCGAGGCCGATTACGAGCTCATTGCGGTTGAACCCGCCTCCTGCCCCAGCCTCACCAGAGGAAAATACGCCTATGACTTCTGCGACACAGGAAAGGTATGCCCCTTAGCCAAGATGTACACTCTGGGCAGCGGCTTTATCCCTTCCGCCAACCATGCCGGCGGCCTTCGCTATCACGGCATGAGCAGTGTGGTTTCGGAGCTCTACGATCAGGGTCTTCTGAAAGCACGCAGTGTGGAACAGACAGAGGTCTTCAAGGCAGCCACCGAATTTGCCAGAGTGGAGGGCATCCTGCCCGCTCCCGAGAGCAGCCATGCCATTAAGGTAGCCATCGATGAGGCCATAAAATGCAAGGAAACCGGCGAAGCAAAGAACATTGTCTTTGGTCTCACCGGCACCGGTTACTTTGATATGTATGCCTACCAGAAATTCAACGATGGCCAGATGAGCGACTACATTCCCACGGATGAGGAGCTTGACAAATCCCTCTCCCAACTGCCTAAGATCTAAACTGCGCGAAGGGAGCATCCAATTCTCTTCCTGAAGGAGCCTGCCTGAAATCCTGTAAATTATCCCATACGATCAGGACAAGCTTGCATAGTTATCGCAATATCAAAGACCGGGGCATGTCGCCCCGGTCTTTTCTTTATTCCACTTGTATTCCGCTTGTATTCCGATTAATTCTTCACATCCTTTAGCTCTTAAAGAATGCCACCGTCTTATCAAGCAGATCGGACATCTTGTTCAGCTCGTTCACCTGTTCGTTGATAACGCTGATGTTTTCCACAATCTGATTCATGGAATTGGACACCTCTTCGTTGGAAGCCGTATTCTCCTCGGAAATTGCGGACAGGCTGGTCACCTTGTCGATGATATCGTTCCGGATCGACTCCAGGGAATCGGTCTGAGAATTGATGCTGGAAATCTCATCCACTGATCTGGTGATCTCCTTGCTCAGTGTTGCAAAGCAGTTCTTGGTATCCAGAAGGATCTTCTTTTCCTCCTTCAGGGACTTCTCCACACCCTCGGAAAGGGATGTGGTGCTGGCGGATTTCTTGATGATCTCCTCGGCGATCTGTTGGATCTCCAGCGCGGAATCATTGCTCTGCTCAGCCAGCTTCTTGATCTCCTCTGCCACCACTGCAAAGCCCTTGCCCGCTTCCCCGGCTCTTGCAGCCTCGATGGAAGCATTCAGTGCCAGCATATTGGTCTGATCGGCGATGCCGCGGATCAGATCGATGGCCTCGGAGATTCTGCCGATGGCAGTGTTTGTATTCTTGATCTGACTGGTAATATTGCTGATGTAATCGGAGGACTCGTTAGAGCTCTGCTCCATGGAATCGATAAAGTCCGCCGCATCGTCATTGGCCTTCTCCATCTCCTGGGCGGACCGGCTCAGGGAATTCACAGCGCTCACAATATCGTTGATGTTATCGCTCATGACGCCGATCTGCGCATTTACCTCCTGTACATCCTCTGCCATCTGTCCGGAGCCCAGGGACAGCTCATTCACTGCAGTGGAGACTCTTCCGGTGGATTCCTTACAGGAGCTGAGCATTTCGTTCACATCATCCGAGGTATGGGCAACAAAGGTAACCTCTTCCCGAATGTGCCCCACTGTCTCGGAGAGCTTGCGCTGAAGTCTCTTGGTGGAATCACAGATCTTGCCAAGCTCATCCAGGATCATGTCATCGGGAAGCTGTGTGCCCAAATTGCCATCTGCCATGCTCTCAACAGCACCTACAAATCCGTTGCACTTCTTGTTCAGGAGAATTCCCAGCAGACTGATAAGTACAAGGCAAAGCACTATGATTGCCACAGAAACTCCCACAGTGGCCAGATTGGTGCCCCGCACACCATTGTAAATCCCATCCACGGGAAGATACATCAAAAGCGCCAGATTATATTCCGGCAAGCTCTTTACCGTCACAATGCACTTTTTGCCGTCAATCTCATAAAAATCCTGAATGGAGGCTCCGCTCTCCAAAAGCCGGGTGATCAGCTGTACATGGATTTCCTCCTCCACAGGTGCACAGCTCACATATCTCTCGTCGTTGGACAATACATAGATGTTCTGCCTGCTGTCCGCAAGAACAAAGGTAGCCCCCACCAGCTCACCGTCCTGTACATCCGCCAGATAACCTGCCAGCTCCGTCAGGAAGGGGCCGCCGCCGATCAGACCGACGGGCTTTCCCGTATTATCATAAATGGCCTGTCTCAGATTCAGGATCATCTGTCCGGAAGCAGGAGAGACAAAGGCCCCTCCATCAAAAAATCCATCCGGATGATCTGTCATGGTTGCACGGTAAGGAGGAAGATCATCCCCCTTTCTGGTCTGCATCCCCACTACCGGAGGTGCGGAGTGTACCTGCACTACGGTATCCCAGTTGCTGGTGTAAATTCCCTCCCATCCTGATAAATTTGCATAATAAGTGGAGGTATATTCCTGTGCTGCCTTCTGCAGCTCCCCAAACCTGGTCATATTTCCCGCATCCAACGCCATCAGCATATCCTTGATGACGGGAGATGTTCCGTACTGCCGCAGAGTAATCTCCGAGTTGTCTATAAAGTGATTGATGGCTTCGATACGGTCATCCAAAATGATATTCATCTGCCGGTAGACACTGTCTTCACAGGCCTTTCTGGAGCTGATGAGCAAGGTGGTGATCGTACTCACCGACGACACCAGCAATGGCACGATACAGACAATCACACACAATACACTCAACTTCAACCTAAATTTTCCGTTTTTCATTTGAACACCCTCACAATCCTTGTGTTTTTCTTTCTGATCACCGGATTTCCTTCGCCAAGCCTGCATTTCGGTGATCCGGGCAGGCTGCGCATTTCTAATGCCCTGTGATCCGGTCGTTGCAATGCCATCGTCCCCCGGACCATGTGCAACCTCCTTCTGCTAAACGCGAAGGTCTCTTCCCATGCTGCCT
>CACXDS010000127.1 GCA_902766425.1 uncultured Lachnospiraceae bacterium | reverse complement strand
GCATGGAACACGCTGGTACGGGGCAGCTCCGGAACGCCGGAATATCTTGCAACGGGTGCCAGCTCATCCACAACCACGGGATCTACAATGAAGGAAGGGATCCCCAGGGAGTCACCGATCTCTCTCGCCAGGATACCGCCAAGATTGGAGGCATGCTGACCCTGCTTGCCGATCACCAGATCGTGCAAAAGCTCGTCCGTCACCGCATAGGTGCCGCCGGGAATGGGCTTTAACATACCGCCGCGGCCCACTACCATATCCAGACTCTTCATGTCAAAATTCTTGCTTGCAAGAAGATCGGTAATGATCTTCTTTCTGAAATCCTTCTGATCCACGATGGTGGCAAACTGAGAGATCTCCTCCGTGGTATGACGAAGGGTCTCCTCAAACAATAAGGTCTCATCCTCAAACACACCGATCTTGGTGGAGGTGGAACCCGGATTAATGATCAAACTCTTGATGGACATAATACGCTCCTCCTAACATTTAATATTCTTTTGAGCCAATGGTTCTCAAAGCATCAAATTCTCATTTGCGTAAGCACGATCGAATCTGGGACTTTAGCTCCTTTATCTCAGCTCGTGCGCAACCACTGCTGCCAGCGCGATGGAATTCACCTTAGTCTCAAAAGTATCGGAACGGCTGGTCAGGATAACGGGCACCTTTGTTCCGGTGAGGATACACCCGTTCTTTACGCCGGGAACGGTGTGAACCAGTGCCTTATAGACCAGGTTGCCCGCGTGAATGTCGGGGAAGAGCAGAATATCCGCATCTCCCTGGATCTTTCTGTCAAGGGCTCCCTTGTGCTTAGCCGCCTCGGGATCAATGGCCAGATCAAGAGAAAGAGGACCATCCACGATGCAGTCCGTGATCTCGCCCTTTTCACACATCTCGGTGAGCTGCTGAGCCTCCACGGTAACGGGCATCTTGGGATTCACCACCTCAACTGCCGCAAGAGGTGCAACCTTCGGATTGTCGATGCCGCATGCCTTGCATACGGGCACGGTATTCTTGATGATATTTGCCTTATCCTCCAGAGTAGGATAGGTCATGAAAGCCACATCTGTCAGGAACAGAAGTCTGTCATAACCGGGAATGTCAAACACAGCCACATGGGAAAGAGGGCCGCCGGTGCGAAGACCAACCTCTTTGTCCAACACACTCTTCAGGAAATTCTTGGTATCGATCAGTCCCTTCATGTACATGTCAACCTCGCCGTCATGGGCAAGCTTCACTGCCTTTAAGGAAGCCTGTATCATATCCGGCTCATCAATGATCTTAAAGTCGGAAATATCAACCTTGATCTGCGCTGCGATCTCCTTGATCTTCGCTTCATCTCCAACCAGAACCGCATCTGCGATCCCGCGATCCTTTGCTGCGCGAACTGCCTCCAGAACTGCGCTGTCCTGTGCCACGGAAACGGCAACCTTCTTCATGCCGCATTCCCTCACCTTTGAAACGATTGTGTCAAAACTCTTTTTCATTTCCCATTCCTTTCCCGCTCACTAATATCCTTTCTCCGTTCCCGGTAAATTTAGGATCCTTCTTGTGGGCATTTTCGTTGAGTATACATCATTTATCAATCATATCATTCCTAATTTCAAAAATCAAGTCAAAAAGGCCCTGCGCGGTCACATCACTCATCGCCACATTCTAAAAGCCCCGCGTCGCCACATCCACGCTAAGCACCGTAAGGTTGGCCCCCACAGGTCTGATGACGCAGGCATCCAGTCGCTTCAAGTCCTCTGCCCCAAACTGCTCCAGCATATCCTCATAGGTGAAGATCGCAGTCCTGCCGTCATCGGAGGTGGGCGTCATCTGCACCCATCCCGCGCCGCCGGACCAGGACTGAAGGATCAGACAGGGTGCCGAAGCGGAATCATATTCCACCCAAAGTCCCTGCCCCGCCTGCATTTTTTTAAGTCTGGCAGCATCCAGCACCGCTGCATCCGTCCAGTTGTTCCAATCCCCACTGGTAAGCTTTCCATCCGAAAAGAGCTGCTCCGTTTTTTGATAAAGCCCCATTAGATTTTCCGCCACATGCCGATATACCGTTCCGGCTTTTGGGTCCACTCCCTTTGCCTCAAAGAGCCCGGAAACCGTCACAAAGCGAAAGCCCTTCTCCTTCAGCTTTGGCACAGCCTCCCGCAGAGCCCGGATAGAGCCCTGATTCCAGCAATGGAGCAAAACAATGTCCCCATCCTCCGCGGAAAGCAAGGTCTGCAGTGTCTTAGCCTCCTGATCCGCATCGCTCTCCGCAAGGGCCGCATCGATCAGTGGATATCCCACACTTTCATAAACCAAGTCACTATAGGCAAAATATGGTGCGCGGGCCAGCGAAATCTCCGCCTCCGGCACGGATCGACGGATCATCTCATTGGTATCCCCGATTTCTCTTTGAAGCTCATCAGCTGTCATACTGTTCAGATACCCATGGGACCAGCTGTGATTGCCGATCTCGCAGCCCGCGTCCAGCATCTCCCGAAGCTGTCCGCTATGCGCCTCGATATTCTGACCGATCACAAAAAAGGTAAGGACGATATCATTTTCCCTGCAGATCTCCAGGTAGGCTTTGCACCCCTCCCCATCGGGACCGTCATCCACGGTGATGGCCAGAAGCTTCTCCGCTACGGGATTCTCCTTTTGCACAGGATCATTCTGACTGTCTTCGGCCTGATCGCTTTCCTCACTTCCTTCGACCTGATCACTCAACCTGCCGTCCTTGGTCTGACCGCCCGCCTCTCCGGCCTTGCCCTGCCCATCATTGGCGATGCCGGCCTCAGTTTGACCGCCCGCTCCGTCGGCTTTGCCCTGCCCATCATTGGCGGTGCCGGCCTCGGCTTGGCCACTCGTCTCTCCGGCATCCTCCGATAGCTGCGTGTCCGTCCTGTTTCCTCCCACCGAAATCTGCTCAGCCGGTCCATTTCCCTGTCGGCCAGAGTTACCACAGCCACATAACAATCCTAAGCAAATTACAGTGACCAGTACACATAAAACATAAATCAACTTTTTGTAATATCTCATTTTTAATTTCTCATATATGTGTAGTCTTTTTCCCGCGACTCGTAGGCCTGCGATAACTTCCGCTATACAAAACGAACTTAGCCTTACATACTACAGTCTTTATCCAACAGCTCCCGGAGCTTATCAAGACTCGGCACTGCCCCATACAGGAGTTTTCCAAGCTCCTCGTCCGGCTGTGTCTGATCCGGCACCATCACCACCCTGCAGCCTGCGCGATAGGCCGAGAGAACGCCATTGGGAGAATCCTCCACCGCCATGCATTCCTCCGGCCTCAGCCCCATTTCCCCACATGCAAAGAGATAAATGTCGGGGGATGGTTTCCCCTCCTTTACCTGGGTCGCGCTGATGACCTTGGTAAAATAGGACCGAATCCCCGTAGCCTGCAAATATTTCTCCGTCCGCTCCGGGGGAGTTGCTGTCGCCACAGCAGCCGGAATTCCCCTGTCATGCAGAAACTCCAGTATCTGAACGGCTCCCGGCTTTAATTGGATTCCCTCCCGGTCCAGGCATTCCTCCATCATCTCAGTCCTGCGGGCACGAATGGCATAATAGTCCAGATTCTCTCCGAACCATTCCTTCAGCTGCGCCGGGGCAAAGGGACGCCCCAGACTGCGCATGGAGAGCACCTGCTCGTCCGTCATCCGGTATCCGAATTCCGCCATGGCCTTTGGCCAGAAGATCCGGTAATACTTTTCCGTATCGATCAGGGTGCCATCCATATCAAATAAAACTGCTTTT
>CACXDS010000126.1 GCA_902766425.1 uncultured Lachnospiraceae bacterium | reverse complement strand
TGCTGGTCCTGCGCTTATACCCTGCTGCTGAAAAGCCGCGGCGTGAATATGAGCCAGGAGGAGGTCAGGGCATGGCGCCCCGATTATGACAAAAATACGGCAAAGGAGGACAAGGCCAATCCCTCCCGTCAGTATTCGATGAATACGGACAGCATTAATTCCGTCTTTGAAAATGCGGATCTTCTGGGCACAGTCCTCCCCAATACCGGGATGAAGCAGCTTACCATCAACCCGGCGGATACAGCGGAGATCCTGATCGGCGGGAAGCCGCTTAATAAGGATCAGGCGAAGATCGTCGATGACTATTACAAAGCGCAGGCGAAGGAGCTCTTGCGGAAAACGGTCACTGATGCCATCAAGAATAGCAGATCCCCTGTGGCAACGGTATATAAGGGACATTATGTCACCATCACCGGCATTGCACCGGACGGAAGGCTTCGAATCGAGAATTCCTCAAGGCATCTTTCCAATCCCACCCAGATCATTACCTTGGATGATGTGATAAATGACAGTCTTGCAGTGAATAGGAGCAATACCACAACCCGTTCCGTGGGGCTGCAGCTGACCTGGCTGCAGGATCTGGATACGCCGTCCTACGAAAAGAAGGCGGAGGAAAAGACGGAGCTGCGCAAGGAGGAGCCTGATCTTGTCAAGACAGATGCCTCCGGAAATGTGAAGATCGATGTGCCCCCCACGCATCCTAAGAGCTCTGGCGCGGGAAATCCAAAGGACGGATATGTGATCGGCTCCAATATCACCTCCACCATTGAGTTGGATCAGAGCGGTCTGGAGAAGCAGCTGGGCAGCAGGATTGAGAATTTTGACAAGGGCAGATATTTTATCGGATCCAGCGATGAATACTATCCGAAGAAGGTATTTTTCAAGGGAGATCCGGATCTGAAGCGTCAGGTGGAGGAATACAGGAAGGAAAATCTTCTAAAGGATTATAGTTTCTTTGAGAATGCAGCCAGTGATTTTTTGGGGAGCTCTGAGGAGGGAGCAGAAAAGGTCAATGAAAGGACCAAAGCATTCCGTGAAGCATTGAACCATATTGCCGAGGCCATAGAGCATAGTCAAATCAATAATAAGCCACTGGATCGGGGACTGCTCGCACAGGATTTCGAGACCTTGAAGGGCTTGCAGGAGTTCTTTTGTAGTGAGCAGGAAAACGGAAAGACCGGTCTGGAGAATGTGCAGGGGATCATCGGAATCAGAGACCGCAATAGATTCTACGGCAGAATGCGGGATATCGGCTCAGTTTTTCCTGAGATCGGTCTGGATATTGACAAAGCCCTTTTGGCTACCGAAAAGAGCAGACAGGAGCGGCGTGCCCGGGGTGAGCTGATAGAGGATTTTGCCCTTACACAGGCGCACAATATCAGAATGAATTTTAGCCTTGAGCAGGCAAAAAATGCAAAGACGCCTGAGAAGAGGCAGCAGCATCTTTCCGAGGCTGTGGCGCGTTATCATCTCTGGATGCAGGGGCGCATGAATGGAGAGGGCAATCCCGACATCAGCACGGATCATGTGAAAGAGCTGGCAGAGACCATCCGTAATAGTGAGACCTTCCGGAATGTCATGGCAAACGGGAATGATGAGGTCCTGGCATCCAAGAAGGATTTAAACGAACTGATCGGAGAGCTTTCCGCAGAGTATCAGGTGGTAAAGGACAGGGAGAAGCAGGCACAGGCGGAAGCTGAGAGGGAGAGGAGAAAAGAGGCAAGACGAAAGGAAATCTATGAAAATATTACCAAGCTACGCGGTCAGGAGGTGTTAAACGCTGCGGAAGGCTTGAAGAGTACGCTTGCGGGCACATATCTGAGCAATGGAACGGGAAAATATTGGGGAGGCATTATCAGCCGCCAAAAGAATTCCGATGAATACGAGGCGATGCTCAAGACCATTGATAAGTTCAACCATACGCCGAACTCGGATACCCTCAGGGAAACTGTTGATTCCGTCATGGAATATCTGAAGGGAAAGGAAACACCCAGAGAAACGGGAACAGGGAAGGTGCGTTGGGAGAGATGCATGCAGTTCCTGGCGGAGGCGATGCCAAGGGATGAATTTGACAAATATTGTCATAAGATCAACACGATCCGGAAGGCTGCGCCCGGAAGCGAACATTATGTATCCAGCGAGGTGTTCCGTGCAGATGGAATCAGCGTGAAGTCGAACATGGATGCGATCAGGGGCAGAATCGACACAAAGGAAGTGACGAAGAGGGATTTTGCCCGTATCATTGCCATGCATGAGCTTTATGAAAAGCCTGTGGTGCAAAGCGGCGAATACCGGGACATGGATGAGTTCATGAAATTCCAGCCGGATCGGGATAAGCTTGTGAAAAAGACCTCTGAGATCATGAAACGGGATGACTTCAAGGCTTTGATGAATAAACCGGTAAAGGAACTGATGGGACTGGTGGATCAGAAGGGGTGTATGGTTCTGAAGGATTACAGACAGCTCCTGCCTAAGCAGCCGTTCATCGAACAGCCGGATAAGGCACAGCCTAAGAAGGGGAAGGGCGTCGGGAAGACGGAAAATCCCGTGAGGCAGGGACCTTAATAAACCGGATTAAATATCCATGTAGGAGGAATCGTTTCATGAAGAAAAAGCTTACGATCTTACACGCGAATGATCTTCACGGGCAGTTGAATTTTACTGTGGGAAAGGATCTGGTGGTGCAGGGCGGAATCTCACTGATGTCGGGGTATGTGAAGAAGGTCAGGAGTGAGGAGCCCACCTTTTTCGGAATCTGCGGGGATGTGCTGCAGGAGGATGTCTGGGGTTCGGATTATAAGGGAACCAATACGGTGGAGCTGATCAATTATCTGCGGCCGGATGCCATTTCCCTGGGAAATCATGAGATGGACTACGGACTGGAGCATCTGCTGATCTTCAACGCCTGCATCCGGTCCGATGTCCTGTGCGGAAATGTGATGGTGGCGCCCCTTTCCCAGGAACTGTTCACGCCCTGCAAGGTCTATGAGGTCGGCGGCGTGCGGATGCTACTCATCGGGGTGATTCCAAAGGCCTTTTTGAATAAGATCCTGTCGGATGAATTCTGTCGGAATATGCTCTCCTACAAGGACAGCTACGATGTGATCCGGGATGCCGTTGCAGCCCATGCGCAGGAGCATATCGATCTGGTGGTACTCATGTCCCATTATGGGATTGAGGGGGATCTTGAGCTGGCGGCAAATATGCCGGAGGATCTGCATGTGGATCTTATTCTGGGAGGACACACCCACATCGACATGGATGCGGCGAAGGTGGTGAATGGCATTCCCATCGCCCAGTCCAGCTACGGCACTACTCATGTGGGACGCTTTGACCTGGTGGTGGATACGGAGGCAAATCGGATCGAGAACTGGAGCTGGCAGCGGGTGGCCCTCACGGAGGAGCTCTGCGAATATGATTACGGCGTGGATGAGCTGGCGGATCGAATTGTATTTGACAAGAAAAAAATCGTTTCCAATGAGAATATCTGTACCCTGGAGTCCAGCTTTACCCATCAGAGCAGGCTCTACGAGACCGAGATCGGAGATCTGGTGGCGGATGCCTTTTTGGAGAGCTACCCGGTGGATCTGGTGATCCTGCAGTCCGGCAGCATCCGCCGCAAGGAGGTGGGGCCTGTGATCACGGAAAAGGATTTTAAGGAGATGTATCCCTTTGATGACAGATTCGTGTCCGTCACCTTAAGCGGCAAGGAGATCCGGGACTGCTTTGACTATCTCTTTAGCCTAAAGGAGGACGGCTCCATCATGAACGGAACCTTCCAGTACAGCAAGGGCTTTCGGCTGTTGGTGGATGGCACCGACTGCTGGGAGAAGGGCTGCCATGTGGAGGAGATCAGCTTAAACGGCGAAGCGCTTCAGGATGACAGAAAGTACCGGGTGGGCATGACAAAGAACTGTGCGGACAGCGCCTTCCGATATTTCAATCAGATATTCGGCCCGGAGAAGAGACGAAGCCTTTCCTTAACGACCTTTGGAGATCTGGGAACCTGGCTCATGTGGCAGGAGGGGGCAATCCCCGTGCCGGAGCAGGGGAGATTTATCTTCCATGACTTCCCGGGGATGAAGGGGTAGAGGGAAGAGGCGTGAAATCATAGGAGAAGCTGAGGCAGGCAGAAAATCATAGGAGAAGCTGAGGTAGGCAGAAAATCATAGGAGAAGCTTAGGTAGGCAGAAAATCATAGGAGAAGCTGAGGAGGGACTACGAATATGGAAAACAATTGGAGCAACACAATGAAAACGGACAAACCCAGAATGTATCAGGTATCTACCCTGCAGGCTCTGGCCATGGGGCACACCCGGCCGGTGGTCAAGGTGGCTGAGCTGAGGGCACATGGCAGCACAGGGCTTGGGACCTTTGAGGGCGTTGACGGAGAGATGATCGTGGTCGACGGCAG
>CACXDS010000125.1 GCA_902766425.1 uncultured Lachnospiraceae bacterium | reverse complement strand
GCTCCCGTAAAAAATGACCAACTGATTGCCGGAATACAGGACCACATCTCCATATTCCGTCTCCATCTGCTCATCCTCTCTGGCAATGCTCTGTCCGATTGCCCCCACCTGCTCAAAACCCCCGTACATGGACATCTTGATCGTCAACGGAGAGAGCTCCCGCAGCGCGGCGACGGACTCATTATCCTCCCACTGAATCGGAACCTCTACATCATTGATCAAGAGCACCATCTCATCCGACCCCTCATTTATATTCTTCACCCAAAGCTCCTCTATCCCTATTTTCCCCTCTTCATTCACCGTGATCCGGTACTTCCTGTCCAGATTATCGGCGATGGGCGACCTCTCCTTGATCAGAGCCGTCGTTACGCCCGGATTCACTGCCTGAAAGCGGATGATCACATCCTTTCCGGCTCCGGTCATTTGATTGTGATCCGCACTTTTATAACGAACAAGCATTTCATGGGTTACGATGCCTTCGTCCCCCACCTCCACCTCAAATGCCGGCCCTCCGCCATCAAAGGAATCGAAAACAAGCTCCGCCGTCCCTTCCTCCTTTTTTCCGTCCTCTTCACTCGTGGAAGTCACCAAAGCTCCCGGATCGATTTCCATGGTATTCTGCCGCTTCACCCCGATCCTTACATCATGCTCCGGCATGGTAAATGTCAGCACATATCCTCTGTCCGCCTCATATTTCTCCGCAAAGTCCACATCATCGCTGTAAAAAGAATACCTTGTATCCGTGGCGATCCCCTCATAGATAACCGTTACCTGCTCCCCCTGTGCATACTTCAGCTTACCGGAGGTAAAGCCGGAATTGTCAAAAATCAGCTTATACTTTGGCTTTCCGCATCCAAACAACGAAAACATCAAAATCACCCCCCATACGAAAAAATAAAATCTTCGATTCATTCCCAATGTCACCTGCTCCTTAGCGAATGCTCACGGAGTCCCTTTCCCGATAATGCTCCACATGCTTTGGGGTAGCCATGCTGTTTCTTGATTCTCAATATATCACATCGCGCCAGCTTTGAAAAGCAAAGTCACTTTCGCATCTCCAGTTCTATGACCTTCCATTCCTCATCCCTGAACTTGATAACTTCATATTCCTCTTGCCGCACTTCCTGAAACCCGAGCGCTTTGTAGCAGTGATAGGCAGGCTTGTTATTCTCAAATACACCGATCGTCACCTTCCCGGCCTTCAGAATTTTGAAAGCATACTCCAGTCCAAGCTCCAGCATCCGTTTTCCGTAGCCCTTGCCCCGCTTTGCTGCATCCACGATCACATAGCCGAAACGGATCACCCCGTGATCCCCTCCGACATAGCGCATGATAAAATGCCCGACCACGCCTTCTTCATCAAAGGCCACCATGGGATAAAAATTATCCTCCTCCGTGCAGTCCCCGTTCTTTTCCAGATATTTTTCATTTATGGCAGCCACAGGAATAGGAAACTCACCGAAGCGTCCGGAACTCCACTTGTAATAAGTCTCTTCGTCCTTCAGCCAGCCTGCTATGAGCCCAGCGTCACTGCTCTTATATGGTCTGAGCCTTAAAACAGACGCATTGCCATCCTCCTGCCCCGCAAAGAGAGTTGTCTTCATTTCCTCGATTTTAATACCCGCATCCTCACCATAATACATTTGATCAAAGTACCGGAGAAAGAGCGCGGCATCCTCCTCCAGCACAGCGTGCCCCGCCTTATGAAAATGCACAGCTAAATGAGAGCCAAGGCCAGCCCTTTCATAGACAGCATTTGCCCTTTTATAGCACTCCCACATAGCGGGCGCATTCACCCAGTCCTCACCCGTATAGGCTGCAATGATAAAATAGTAGCGCTCCGGACTCATGGCGAGAATGGGGAGATTCTCCTGCTCAAAAGGAATCTCCGCAGGTGTTTTATATTGCAGGAACGCATCATTAAACCACCCCCGCTCCGCCTCGGACTGCAGGCAATCCAAGGGTTCATTCCTGCCATAGGTATATTCCGCGGGGCCGCCCACTCCCCGAAGGTCATAGGTCCTTCCCTCGGACACAAAACCATACAACGCAAGCCCACCCGCACCGGAGCAGGCAGGAATCGTCATGCGAAACCGCTCGTCAAAAGCGCCACAGACAGCAGTAGCCTTCCCATAGCGGGATACTCCCGTCACCAGAGAAGCCTCCTCATCCAGCCCAAACTCCCGAGCCAGTCCGGCATAAACCGCATCCAATACCTTCGCCGCGCCCCATGCCCAAGCCATCAAAACCCCCGTCTGCTCCGTTCCATCCTCCCCATAAGGATAAAGCTCATAAAAGGCTCCCTCATGCGCCACATCATCGGACGCAATCTGAAGCGCCTCCAGGAAAAACAGGGCATACCCCTGTGATAAAACGAAATCCTTTGGCTGGATCGGATGCATGCAGATGAGAAACGGAGCCCCTTTACGCTGCTGTGGCCTCCGACATTCCTCCTTTGGCAGATAAGCATGAACAATAAACTCTGCCTTCCGCCCCCGGGCTTCCACCTTTATCCTTACAAGCTCCCCGCCTATGACCTCAAAGGGATTCGGAAAGCCCACTCTTTTCTCCCCAGCCTTGGGATCCTCCCCCAAAAGCTCATAGGATACCTTCTCTCCTTCCCGCCAGATTCCATACATATTCTTCTCGTAAAACTCCCGAAGCACCTCTTTCCTCATAACCCCTCCCTATTAAATCCGTCCTCAGTGCCTCCACGAATGCTCTTGTCAGGCGCGTTTCTTCGCTTCTAAAATAAATCCAATGAGCTGTCCAGATAAATCTCCTCCCTCACCTTGAGCTGGCACTCCGGTTTCGTCAGGTAATACAGCAAAAACTCCAACACAACAGCGCTTCCAAGGCTCCGTCCCTCGATTTTAAAGTTCGTAAAACCCCGGGGACCATATACATTTCGAATATCCTCTATCCCGATAAAACCGGGATTCTTCATGGCGTCAGAAAACCGATAGCCCCTCTTCGCATAGGGAGAAACGCATACATGCTCCTCACAGGGCTCTCCCAGACTTTTCCGGCTCACATTCTCATAGCAATTGTTCCGGTCATAGCAATCAAACCAACAGCACTCATTGCACAGGAACTCCACCTTTTTCTTTTGAGCTTCAGACAGCGCATTCAGTCTGTCAAACTCTCTATTCAGCCGAAAATCCGGCACCACATACCGGAATTCCCTGCGGTTTAATTCCCTCTCAAATTCTCCGAAATCCGTCAGTACCTTTGTCGTGGAGGAAACATAATAAAACCCCGGATAGTTTTCCATCAGATACCGCAGCAGAAGGTCAGAATGAAGAATCACACCGTTTTGGACGGCACCGCTTTGATCAGCGCCGCCTTGAACGATACCATCCCGTAGCCTGCCGCTTTTTTCAAACAACCGGCAAAGCGCATTGCATTTTCGATCCGACAGCTCCTTCTCCGTGAGCAGGGAATTGCTGAGCGTCAGCCTTGCGGAAATACCATATTCCCTCATCAGGGCCGCCACCTTCTCCGGAGCCTCCTCCCCAAAGCCAACGCGTCCCCCTCCCCAAATGCAATCTGCGGGGGCGCCATATATGGAACCGATCTCACACCAGTCATAAAAGTACTCCCGGTGCTCCCGAAAGAGCGCCAGAAAAACCATATACAACTCATAAAACTCAAACAACCCCGGGAGATGATAAAAAATCTTCATAATATTTGAACCCTGTTAGCTGTGATGATCGAATTAATATAATTGCAAGTCTTTTATATACACAATGTTCCTCATCTGCCATATTTTCAAAGCTTATATTGCATAAAATTACCATTATGTTCAAACCCAAACGCTGTATAGAGCTTTACCCCCATATCGGATGCTGTGATCCAAACAGAGCCGCATCCATAATTCCGCGCCTCCTCCACAACTCTGTGGAGCAATTCCTTCCCAATGCCCATGCGTCTGTATCCCGGATCCGTATACATGGAGGACAAAAGCCCCAGTCTTCCCGTTGGGCAAGAGAAATACGGCGGCTTTTCCACATAGGACATACCGCTGGTTCCAATGATCTTATCACCGTCAAGCGCCAGCCAGGAAACAAAAGTCCCCTCCGCCATATGTTTGCGATAATATTCCCGCAGTGAATACTCAAGCTCCACATCCTTCGGTATCTCCCGGCCCGCCACCTCATACTCCTCCGAAAGCTGAGTTATCCTCATGTTGATAAAGACATCCAGATCCGTCTCCTTAAGCTTTCTGTAGGTAATCTGCTTCCCCGTATCTGCCATCGAATTTCTCCTATTTTTCAATGCTCACACTGCCCCGCAGTGCTTCAAAGTAAGAGGCATATCTGTTATTATGTGTTTTGATGGCGAGATCCGAATCCAAGTACTCAAATAATCCTTCGAGATCAACCCATTTATACTCCGTGGTCTCTCCCTCCTGTAGCACGATGGAATCCTTGGCACAATCAACAATTGTCAGATAGGAATAAAACATGCTGTGACTCTTGTCGCTGAAGGTATGGCTGATCAGCCGGAACTCCTCCGCCCGGATACCCGTCTCTTCAAATAATTCTCGCTTTGCCGCCATAATGGAATCTTCCCCTGTCACTGCCGATCCCCCGGCGCTAGCCTCCCAATACCCAGGATATACATCCTTCTCCGGATGTCTCTTCGTGAGCAGAAAGGTGCCATCCACATGCCGGACCAGAATATCGCACACCATGTGGTATCTGCCCTCCGGAATCCGCCGGAAGCTCCCCGGCGTTCTCTCCCAGGTCTCCCCCGTAGCCCTTCCATCCCGATCATATAAATCCCAGAGCTCCATCTTTCAACTCTCCTTACTACAGTTTTTTCTCCATGACGATTTCATCCTCGTCGACCTCACCCGTCTCCCGAAATCCCAGCTTCTTGTACAGACACCTGCTAAGTCAATTACAAAACCCCTCCGCAGTTAAAGCAAAACTTCGGAAGCCGATCCTCAAATACCTGCCCGCAGCCCTTGCAGGTATAGGGTTTTTTCAGGCGCCTCGGATCATCGCCTTCCTTCTCACAGGGCAGGAATTCCGGCCGGATCCCATCATCAGGCTCCGGTGCTTTCACCTCGCTCATCAATGGATTCTTACCCTGCGCAGTCATCCTTTTGAATGAATCCATCATGCCAATGCCCAGCCCATCGGGAACAGTCATGAAACCATTCGTTCCGGGGAAGGTCGTGTCATACCTGACCATCGGGCCGGCAGCCATCGGTCCCATCACGCTGTGATACCCGGACCTTGCATCCTCCGGAACCATTATCCTATCAATATCTTCCTCCCTCGCAAACACCGACAGCGGTGTATTTATATCAAAGATGATCTCTCGACTGGTCAGCATATCCGGATATACTTCAAACCTGGTGCAACCGCCAAAGTCACTTTCCGTCAGATCCCAGGGTACCAGATAGATCTGATTCCTGTCATAGCCCCGGTCATAACTGATGACATGGAATTTCCCTCTGTAAGGCCCCCAATAAAACTCTTGATCCCGAATGACCAATTCCTGCCTTTTTCCCTTGCTGTAATCCCCGTCAGCGGACCACCGAATCCATACGCCCTGCAACCTGTCATGAAATTCCTCGTCGCGGATCACAATATGATCGAAGGGACCGTGATCCACCTTTTTCATCGTATAGGGATCCTTGCGATCCATAAAGGAGTAGCCCTCCACCAGCCGGATCTCTCCGTCTTCGAAAGTAAACTCCTCAAACCAGGACATCGGATTATCGGCTCCTCCGTACGATAATACATTGTCTTCCAGCCTGATGGGTGTTTTCCGCCCGGCCTCCACACTATCCGCATCATAGGAGATCTTTGTCTGAAGAGTAACCTTGCGTCTGTATTCCCTGACCGTCAGCTTATCATCCCGAATCTCAAAATAAAAATGATAACCCTCTTCCCAAAAACCGTTTAATTTGTCCGAATACTCCATAACCTCTCTCCCTCCTTCGGCCCTTTCACATTGCTTAAAAGCTTTCCCTCACAGCCGTCAAATCCCGCCCTCTTCCGTTCAGCTTTGGTCAATAATTCAAAGAACCCCACAGTAGTACTCCTCCAGCCTTGGCCTTGCACTGATATAGTATTTCTTCAGTGATGCATCAAACTGGCTTCCCATCCCCTCCATGATGATGGCATCCGCCTGCTCAAAGGACATGCTCTCCTTATACACTCGTTTGCTGACCAGCGCATCGTAAACATCCGCAATAGCCATGATTCTCGCTTCCAAAGGGATTTCCTCGCCCTTTAAGCCCTTCGGATAGCCCGATCCGTCCCATCTTTCATGGTGATAGTGCGCCACATTTTCCGCAAGCAGCTTAAACTCTTCATCCTCTGTGTTTTTCAAAATCTCATGGATCACGCGTGCACCCTCCGCTGCGTGCTTTTTCATTTTTTCATATTCCTTATCGGTGAATTTGCCCGGTTTGCGCAATATCGCGTCATCCACCGCGATCTTACCGAGATCATGCATGGGTGCCGCCTTAATGATATCACGGCAGAATTTATCGGAGAGCTGCATTTCGCCGGTCTTTTTGATCTCCTCTATCAGAATCCTGACTCCCACGCTTGTGCGTTTAATGTGTCCGCCTGTGGAGTTGTCCCGACTTTCCACCATTGTCGCCAGACTCAGGATCAGGTTATCATGCATTTCCACAAGGCTTTTTGTCTTCTCGTCAACCTGTCGCATCAGGTCTTCGTTATAATTATCGAGAAGCTCAATGTATTTACGATTCTGTGTGTCGTCTACCAGAGTGATTACATAGCCCCGTTTGCTCTGTCCTCCATAAAGATATGCGAGGGTGACATTATATATTTTCTCATCCTCTTCCCCACCCTTGACCACATGCATGAATTTATTGTTCTTTTCGTTTTCCTCAAAGCTGTTCATCCAATGGAGAAATTTTTTACCGATCGCTTCTTTATCATCAATGATGGTATCGATTGCAATTCCGGATAAATCGGGAAAAATCTTTTTCGCCGCATCATTGCTCCCAAGATACCTGTGTTTGAAATCAAAGGAAATGAATCCATCGGTATTTCTCTGGATCATAGAATCGATCACAGTATCATTCACATCATAGAGACTGACTCTGTGCGCAATGAATAGATAAATTCCTTCCGCAAAGACAAAACCGACCGGAATAATATCAATGCTTTTCGTTATCTTATGCCCCACAAAATAGCTGAGTACGGATATGATATCGGGCAAAAACAAAAGCAATAATATCATTTTTGATACCTGTTTTTTCCTGAAATAGCTATAAAAGATCGCAGCAATACTGACAAAGCAGAACATGCATATCATAGCATAGGAGAAAAAATGCATCGGACCATAGGATCTGTGCAGGACTGATGTTCCGTCAACAATCTCAAAGGATAAGTCCTTATAAAAAAGCGGCCTGTATCCGATCGAAAGCACCGAGCCGTACAAAATAACACAGCAGATAAACAACAACCCAACGATCCATTTACGGATTTTGATCTCACAGAGATTAAAGACGCTGAGCATGATAAAATACTGCAAAAAACATCCCCCGATATATACGATCTTCTGGGCGAGAACTGCCTCTCCCAGACTTCGTGAAGCTGCATACATGACATACCCCAGGCAAGTCACAGTAATGATCGTATATACCATGGTAAAAGTGATATCAAGATGCTTATGCCATATAAAAATATATATCGTCGATAGTATGAGTGACAATATAAATAAAACTCCGTAATAAATCTCTGCCATTTCAAACACTCCCGTATTTCAGTCTTCTCCACTGATATGAAAAGGACAGCCTATTCCGGAATGTCCGGGTATTCGGTAGCGTGTTCAAACTCACAATCGCTGATCTCGGCATCCCTCCGGAAAAGCCATGTGTTGGATTCGTTTATACCAAATTTACATCTTGTAAAATATAGGGCGTTATGTCCCAGATTATCGTACTCCCCGCCTCCCGCAGATCCGGTGAAGGTACAATCGGCAAATCGGTAGCTTCCTACATTGCCATAAATTTCGAAGGGTCCATAGGTACAATCCCGGATCAGGCATTCATCGATCTGAAAATTCCCGCCGGATTCCATGTTCGAGGCAAAAACTCCATAAGCCCCGCATCCGTACAGATCCAGTTTATATAGATTGACAAAATCACAATTACTGAAATCCAGAACATTTCCGCTGCATTCTCCGCCCTCCACATGTCCCATGGTGAGATAGGAAATGTTGATATTACTGCAATCCTCAAAACAGAGCACCGAAGCATGTCTGGGCTTTGTTACAATATGGACATCCGCGGGATCACCGCTCTCCCCCTCTATAAAGAGTCCGATGGTGCTCTTGATCACAATCTCCTTTCCGTCATAGACATCCCGGATCTGCACGCGATCATGCTCCGCATTCCACGCCTGACACTCGGCCTCACTTTGGAAGCGATCCAGAAATTCCGAAAGATCATATTCTCCGGAAGTAAGTATAATGGTTGCCATTGGATTGATCGCCTCCAGAAGCTCCTCCACGGAGCTGACATAGACAGCCTCATCCTCCCCGCCGTATTCATAGTCCGGATACTCGGTAATCTCACTCCACTGGCAGTCCTCAAACTCAGCGGATTCCACAAAATACCAATAATTACTCTCCCGTTGTCCAAAACTGCAACGGATAAAGGAGAGCTTAGAAGCATCATTGTCATCATAGTATCCACTTCCGCCGGAGCCCTGAAAGGTACAATCCGTAAAGGTGAACTCGCCCACACCGTCATCGATCACAAAGGGACCGTATTCACAATCTCTGATCACGGAATCGGATACCTGCATATCCTTGGTGCCGTTCATGGCTTCGATCCCATATACGCCGCAGCCGTAGATATCCAACTTCTTTAAGATGATTCCCTGACATGCATCAAGATCGATCACATTACCGTCGCAGTCCCCGTTCTCCGTATGGCCCAGAGTAAGGTTATCCATCTCAATATCCTTACAGTTTTCAAAGGTAAACAGCGCGGCATACCGGGGCTCCGTCACGATCTCCGTTCCGGCGGGATTCTGTGCGCCCCCCGAAATCTGAAGGCCCTGCACATTCTTTACTACCAGCTCCAGTCCATCAAACTCACTGTCGATCCGCACATATTCATGCTTTTCATTCCACTCATCCTGAGCCTCAACAGTGGGAAACCGGTTCATAAAATCCGTCATGTTGTAACGGCCGGGCTCCAAGGTGATCCTTGCACCGGGTGCGATCGCCTCCACAAGCTCCTCGATGGAATGAACAAGGATCCGGCCCTCTTCCTGAGAGCCTTCCCCGGAAGATACCTCCTTCGATTCCTGCCCATTTAGATCCGGGGAGGAAGACTGCGACTCGCCTGTTGCTTCACTGCCCTGCGCCTGCGAGGATACATCCCCGCTCTCCCGAGCATCCGGTGAACCGCACCCCACAAGCGCCGCCACCAAAAGGATCGTCAATGCTTTTCCAAAGCATTTTTTAAGTCTCTTGAACTGCTTCATCTAAATCACCCTTTCTCTATCGGGTTTACGAACCATTCCTTCGCATTCCCCCATTTCTATTCTATTCACAGAACCTTGCTTTCAGAGTATTTCGCTTTGTTCCACTGATAACAGAATAACTCTTAAAGCCGTATTTCGCAAGTTTTTCATTTGACAAACCTATTTGCGCCATGTATTCTATGGTAATGTATGATTACAGTGTCATAAGCCCGCCTCCACAGCGAGTTTGCTCGCAGGTGGAGGAGAGGCTTTATGACAACATTACCCGCCTCCACAGTGGGCTTGCCCGCAGGTGGAGAAGAGGAGAAAGAGGAAATATACATGTCTGTGAACAAAGCAGAAAAACATACCATAAATCAACCGAAGAAACCAGAAGGACATATTACAGATGGGCCGAAGAAAGGCGGCTATCAAACCGTCATTGACCAGATCACAGGGATTTTTCTCCCCATCATCAATTACCTGACAGCCGCCAGTATTTTAAAAAGCATTGTGATTTTATTGGCTAATTTCGGAATATTGTCGGTACAAAGCGGCGTCTATTCCATTTTTTATGCCGTATCGGATGGCTTTTTTTATTTCTTACCTATATTGCTGGCCATCACGGCGTCCAAGCAGTGGAAGACGGACCCCTTTATCTCCCTGCTCATTCCCATGGCCATGCTCTACCCGGACATCCTAAAAATTCTGGAAAACGGAGAATCCTTAAGCTTTCTCGGTCTCACCATCCGACCCGCCGTCTATCACTCCAGTGTGATCCCGGTATTACTTGCTGTGGGCTTTCTTCATTTTGTGGAAAAGCCCTGCGACAGATTTCTGCCGGAAGCTCTGAAGGGCTTTCTCAAGCCGATCCTCTGCTGCCTCATCGTTCTGCCGGTGACCTTCCTGCTCTTTGGCCCCATGGGAGGGTGGATCGGAGCCTTCCTGACGAAGATTTTTTATTTCCTGTACAACTTTAATCCCATCCTGGCAGGAACCTTTATGGGCTTTGTCATCCAGCCCATGGTTGTGGTGGGGGCTCACTGGAGCATTGTTCCCG
>CACXDS010000124.1 GCA_902766425.1 uncultured Lachnospiraceae bacterium | reverse complement strand
GGTTATCCGGTCTCCTACAAGAAGGGCTTTGAGATCAAGGGGCTTGAGAAATTTGAAGGAAAAGAGGATTATTACTGCTTCCATGCGGGAAGCAAGTTTGATGAGCAGGGCCGGATCGTGACCAATGGTGGAAGAGTGCTGGGAATCACGGCGAAGGGAAGCACCCTGAAGGAAGCAAGGGCGAAGGCCTATGAGGCAACAGCCTGGGTGGAGTTTGAAAATAAATACATGAGAACGGATATAGGCAAGGCAATCGATGAGGCGTAGGGCATCCTTTTGACGAAGGGGGGCTTTTATGGCAGGAGAATGGAATTCGGTGGATCGCCTGGCGGACCAATTGACGGATCTGCATGTTCCGCAGTTTTGTGAGAAATGCGGTGGGATCATGGAGTTTCGCGGTGTTGGGGAATATAAGTGCGAGCAGTGCGGCTTTCTGGATTATGACGATTATGGGAAGGTTCGGATCGGGCTGGAGAGGTTTCCGGGAATGACCATAGCGGAGGCCGAGATGAGAACGGGAGTCAGCCAGCGCACCATCAGGAAATTACTGAAGGAGGGGCGCATCATGCTGACGGAGGATTCCAAGGTTATGCTCTCCTGTGAACGCTGCGGAAGCAGGATCCGATACGGCAGGTTTTGTGCAAAATGTGAAAAGCTGATCAAGCAGGAGCTGAAAGCGGATCAAAAGAACGGTTCATCGCATCAGAATACTCATGTATTTGGGTTGGCAAGAAGAGCAGAGGAGCGGGGAAGAAAGCGATACACCCACGAAGAATAAAGAGCATTGCAAAGAATAAAACGATGAAGGCTTCAAAAATGCAATCATGCAATATAAGCGATAAAGAAGAAATTCAGGTTTTTAGATCAGAGTTTCAAAAGGAACAGGAAGGAAGAGAAAAGATGATGGGGAATGTACAAGGTACGAGAAAATGGTGCAGGCTTGCAGCTACTGCTTTGCTGGTGTTCTTAATGGTCTGCTGTGCGGATGTGTTTGCTGTGGTGAGTCAGGCGGCTTCCGGTAAGGCAAATTCCAATGCCAAGATCAGAAAAGAGGCGAGCACCAACAGCGCTGCCATGGGTAGTATAACGAAGGGCACGGAGGTTGAGATCACAGGCGAGACGAAGGGCACGGACGGAAAGGTATGGTACAGCGTGACTGTGAACGGTACATCGGGCTATATCCGTTCCGATCTGGTGGATAAGACGGAAAGCTCAACCGGCAGCGAAAGCAATACTGGCTCTACTCCGGCCATTTCCACGGAAGGCTTGGAGCAGGTGAATCCTGTGTCTGCAACAATTTCCGGCGGAAATACCGTCCGGGTACGTACCAGCGCTTCTACAGCCAACAGCAATAATATCCTGACAACGGCTGCCAATGGCACCAAGGTGACAGTTGTGGGGAGAACCACCGGCTCGGATAAAAAGCTTTGGTATCAGATCAAACTGACGGTGAATGGGAAAGAAGTGATCGGCTATGTCCGCAACGATTATCTGACTCTCTCCGGAGAAGTGACGCCTTTGACAGAAGAGAACATTACCCCGCCGGAAGAAAATAACAATCCGACGGATGCGGAGCCCTCTGAGGAAACAAACAAGACCGCAGAGCCTACGGTTCAGAATAAGCGTTATGAGACAAAGCTTTTGAATGACAAGTGGTATTTGCTTGACTATGAAGAGAACAAGCAGTTTGATCTGGATCAGATCTTCGCAGCGACCAAGGATTTTGAGCAGAAATACTTAAAGGAGCAGTCTAAGAACAAGGGATTGAAGGTATGGCTGGTACTCATGGTCATTCTGGCGATCGCAGGCTGCGGCGCCGCAGGATTTCTTTTCTATCGCAACAGAGAGCTCAATGTGGAGCTGATCTCCAACATTGAGAGCTCCACGCAGAGAAGAACGGCTGACAGACCTCGCAATACTTCCAGAGGCTCAGCGCAGCAATCCGGCAGAGAGAGACCTGCTATCAAGGACGGCATGGAAGCAAGAAGAGAAGACAGAGGGCCTCAAAACGGTCAGAGACAGACCGGTAACCGTGCACAGCAAAATGCGCAGAGACAGGCAGCGGCTCAGGCACAGAATGCACAGAGACAGGCAACGGCTCAGCCGCAGAATGCGCAAAGGCAAGCTGCGGCCCAGACTCAGGATGCACAAAGGCAAGCTGCGGCTCAGACACAGAACGCACAGAGACAGGCAGCAGCTCAGGCGCAGAACATCCAGAGACCGGTTGGTGCTCAGGTCGGCCAGAGACAGCAAGCGGGCGCACCTATGCAGAACGGTCAGAGAAGCTCCGCAGGACAGATGCAGAGTGGTGCAAGACCTATGCAGCAGAGACCTCAGACCGCACAGCCTCAGCAGCGGGCAACCGCTCCTTCACAGGCTCAGCACCCCCAGAGCAGAGCAAAGAATTTTGCCCAGGAGGATGAGCGGGAATTTGAGTTCTTAAACTGGGACAGTGATGACGAATGATCCAATCTTAAATAATTCTAAACTTTCGAAGGGGCAGGTTGACACTGCCCCTTTGCTGTTATATGATGAATATAACACTATTGATGAAATGTCTGTCCTGTGACAGATCTTGAGTCGGGTGGATAAAACAATTCCCGAAAGCAGTCCGGGATGGAAGGAGGTTTTCATGTTCATAGAGATTGACTTTAACAGTGATGAAGCATTGTATCTCCAGCTTCGCAATCAGATCATTCTGGGAATAGCGACGGATCAATTTCATGAGGGAGAATCTCTGCCCAGTGTGCGCAATCTGGCGGATATAATCGGAATTAATATGCATACTGTGAATAAGGCATATACCCTTTTGAAGCAGGAGGGATATGTGAAGGTTGACAGGAGGAATGGGGCTGTGATCGCAGTGGATGCGAATCAGGCTCTGACTCTGGAGGAGATCAGGAGGGAATTACAGGTCACTCTGGCAAAGAGTAGCTGTAAGAACATCACCAGGGAGGAAATCCACACACTGGTGGATGAAATCTATGACCAGATGGGATATCGCGAAATTTAGACTATAGGAATAACGCATACAGAACAGGCGTAGAAACAGAGAGGTAGGAAATGCAGTCGAGATCATTTACAGAAAAGGCTAAGGATGCTTTAAGCCGGGCGGCGAAGATCGCGGCCGGATTAAGTCAGGGGTATATCGGTACAGAGCATATTTTGGCCGGTCTTTTGAAGGAGGGAACAGGGGTCGCTGCAAAGGTGCTTACGGATAATGGCGTTGAGCTTGATAAGCTGATCGACATGATCCGTGACTTGATCGCCTTCGAAAACGGCACTCCCGTGAAGGACAGGGAGGGATATTCCCCTAGAGCGCAGCGTATTCTGGAGGAAGCACATGCGCAGGCGAAGAGATTCGGACAAAAGGAAACGGGAACGGAGCATCTTTTGCTTGCCATCATAAAGGAGGGGGATAATGTTGCGGTCCGCCTTTTGAATGCTTTGAATGTCAATGTGCAGAAGGTATATGTGGAGACTCTGCAGGCCATTGGGCAGGACGGCAATCTCTACAAGGAGGATCTGGGAAGAAAGAGCCAGGGTAGAAGCAAAACCTCTACTCTGGAGCAGTACAGCCGTGATCTCACGGCATTGGCCCGGGAGGGGAAGCTGGATCCGGTCATCGGGAGAGAGGACGAGATTCTTCGGGTAATTCAGATCCTCAGCCGCCGGACAAAGAATAATCCCTGTCTCATCGGAGAGCCGGGCGTTGGAAAGACCTCTGTGGTGGAGGGCCTGGCGCTTCGGATCGTCTCCGGGGATGTGCCTTTTACTGTGCAGAATAAGCGGGTTCTCACT
>CACXDS010000123.1 GCA_902766425.1 uncultured Lachnospiraceae bacterium | reverse complement strand
CAAATCAGAGTGTGTTCTTGAAAATTCTTTGTGATTTAGATAAACTGAAGGGTAAGAGATAAATCTTAAGGCGAAGCCTTAGGAAGCAAAGCAGCCGGGTGATCTGAGAGAAATGAGGGAGCGAGCGGCGATGTTCGAAACAGATGAAGTGATCTATAGCCGCTATCTTGCGGAGCATGATGAAAAGGACTTTCGTATTTTGCTGGAACGATATAGGGAAGGCTTGACGCTTTTTCTTATGGGATATGTTCATAATATGGAGGATGCGGAGGAATTGATGCTGGATACTTATGCGGAGGTAGCCGCCGGCGCACATTTCTCCGGGAAAAGTTCTTTTAAGACATGGCTTTTTTCCATTGGAAAGAATCTGGCTTACATGAGGCTGAGGAAGAGGCGTTTTACTTTCAAAGAGCCGGAGGAATGGATGGATGAGGAGGCGGACCCTCCGGAGTTTGACATTCTCAAAGAGGAACGCAATCATCAGCTGTATCAAGCGCTCAGCCGGCTCAAGGAGGATTACCGGCAGATTTTGATCTTGCTCTATTTTGAGGAAATGACCCATGAGGAAGTCGGAAAGGTAATGGGAAAAACAAAAAAACAAACCTATCATTTGGCTGATAGAGGAAAGACCGCACTTCGTGAGGTATTGGAAAGGATGGGATTTGATTATGCGCAGTACGGATGAACAGCTTCGGGAGATCATGCGACGAAAGGATGAGGTGATAGAAAAACGGAGCATTCGAAGGCATTTACATGCATATGCGCTGGCTGCCTGTGCGTGTATCCTGCTCTTGGTTATGACTGCCGTTTCTCTTCCGAAGATTACAACGGATTCGGTGGATCATGCCACCAGACAATACGGGAGCCTTTTACTTGCAGCACCTTATATGGGATATGTGGTGGTTGGGGTTCTCACCTTCGCCCTTGGTATATGCGCTACTTTGTTCTGTATTCGTTGGAAAGAGTTGGAACAAAAGGAGCGGGAGAAAGAATGAATTTAGAAGCGACACTGACATCTTTTCATACCGTTGTGATGCTGATCGTCTTTGTCGGAATGATTAGGATCATCAGCAACGGAAGGCGAACCATGTGCGCTGTGTTTTTTTCCTTTGCGGTGGCAAGCGTATTGCTCAGCGATTTTTACTGGCTGGCCTATGATATTTTGCGCCCGGGGACAAGAATGCCTTTTGCTGCCAATGAGATTGGAGAGTGGGCCATGTTTTTGCTTCTGGGAGCATCCCTGACATCGCTTCGTTCCATCAATTTTCATCAGGCCAGATTGGAAGTGTTATGTACGATCCTGTTTATCACAGCCAGTACTGCACTTTGGATCTCTTGGTCTGGAGAATGGGTGGATGATATTGTCACGGGAATTGTTTATGGCTATTTTCTCTGTTGTTTGGTCGCACTGATGAAACAGGAGGAGATGGTTCCTTCCTATAAATGGGGAATGCTGGGTGGGGTGAGTCTTTTGCTGATCGCCGGACAGGTTGTCATTTTCTTTGTTCCCGACGACATGAAGCGGGCGGTGGATCTATTCTGCTATGGGCTTATGTTTCTTGTGGAGCTGCCGTTTATCCTTAGAGCGATGCTTACATTGAAGAATACCGAGATGCCGGCGCGGAAGATCTGCCGTTGCTATGTGGCTCTCGCCTGGTCCGTATCAGTTATGTACATGAGTACTGGGGGGGTCTATATCGTTGCGATGATAGCAACGACTCTCTGTTTTCCGTTGACGCTGATGGCTATGAAAAAGGAGGTGGAAGCAGGATGATCTATGCGGAAAACATTCTCCTTTGCATTGCTGTTCCACTCATTATTTCTCTGCTGTTCATCCGGGGTGAAGTACGCAGATATGTGTCGGCTTTTTTGTTGGGCATGGGTGTGTGCCTGATCGCCGCCTACATCAGCGGATTCCTCAGCCTGGCAACCGGAATGGGAGAAAATGACACAGCGATCTTTCTTTCTCCGGTCGTGGAGGAGCTCATGAAGCTGATGCCGCTGTTGTTCTTTTTGGTGTTGTTTTCTCCGGAGGACCGTACACTTACTATGTTGGCTGTGGCCATTGGTGCCGGATTTGCTACTTTTGAAAACTGCTGCTATATCCTGACCTCCGGTGCGGAGAGCCTGACTTATATTCTGATCCGGGGTTTGGCAGTGGGAGTGATGCACATTGTCAGTATTTTTGCTCTGTCCATTTGGCTCATCGTTGCTAAGCGGTTACAGGTTTTTTCTTTTCCCGCAGTGCTGGGGAGCCTGTCCCTTGCCATGACCTTTCACGCGCTTTATAATCTGCTGGTATCGGAACCGGGAGTATCTTCCTTGATCGGTTATCTGCTTCCGTTGCTTGCCGCAGTGGGACTTACCTATCTATATCGAAAATTACCGCATTTCGCAGAATAAATACTTTTATGCGGGCCGTTACTCTTTTCGGGTGGCGGCCTTTTTGATGCCCAAAAACAAAGCAGGAAAAAAATTTTGATCTTGGGTGGGTAAAATTTGGAAAAAGCGCAACTAAGAGATGGAAACAAAAATAATCCTAAGGGAGGCGATGACGATTGAAATACACAGCGGAAGAAGCTTTTTCGGAAATTCTGCGCAGAAAAGAACAAATAATGATCCGCCGTGATCGACGAGCTTGCCAAATACTATCCGGAGCAACGGGCATATTGTCGGCTCTTTTGCTTATAGTGATCGCTGCTTTGCCCGGAAAGCCGGAGGTGATCCGGGACGGGTCTGTATATGGAGCATTCTTGCTCAGTCAGGAGGCGGGCGGTTATGTAATGACAGCAGTGATCGCTTTTGCACTCGGTGTGGCAGTAACCCTGCTATGTCTCAGACTGCAAAAGAGAAACAAACAGCAGGGAAATGATAAGGATAAAAGAATATGAAAAAAAAGCACATTGTTTCATCGCTGTTTATGGGCATACTTCTATCACTGTGCGCATGCGGGGCATTCAGTATCGATAACAAAGAGGAAAACCTGCAAAAGGCGGCAGAAGAAAGGGCAGCCGGGGAGAGCGAGACCGGGGCGAAGGCTTTTACGGATGATCCGAGAGCCATAGAGGTGGTTGCCGGATCCGTGGTAAAGGTGGAGGTCTATGGAGACCATGATCAGAAGATCGGTACAGGCAGCGGGTTTTGCGCATTTGATCCGGCGGTTTTGGTGACGGCGGCCCATGTGATCGTCAATATGGATCACGCCATTGTCACCTGTGACAACGGCGAAGCCTTTCGGGTGGAGAAGGCAGTCGATGGAGAAAAAGAAAGTGATGTCGCCATCTTTCAACTTCCGGAGGAAGTAAAACTGAGTCCGTTGCCGGTCTCAATAAATGCACCACTTCGGGGGGAAAAGATCGTGGCTATCGGAAGTCAGTTCAGTGTACTGAATCTTGTAACGCTTGGAAACATGGCGGGTACATGGAACTCGAAGGAAATTGACTGGCTGCTTTTTACGGCGCCGGTTTCCGCCGGAAGCAGCGGCGGACCGATTCTAAATGATCGTGGAGAGGTGATCGGAATTATTTCCAGCACCTATGATAAGGGGCAGAACTTAAACCTTGCGTCACCGATCAGCGAGGCCAAAGAGATTTATGACTTGATCTATAAAGAGGGAGAGTTGGAGAAATGAAAAGAAAAAATTTTGCGCGTGCCATAGCTATGCTGATGATCATTTGTCAATTGACCGTTCTCTTATCAGGATGTGCGACGGATAATAGTGTAAGTGATCAGACGGAAATGGAAACCAGTATCGACAGTTCTGAGGTTCCGGTATCGTCTGACGTACCGGCAGGATATTATGAAGTCCGTTTTGCACTGCCGGCAAATGCATCAGCGCAGGATGCAGAATATACAACCCTCCCGGAGACGGCGATCGTTCCTCAGGGAACGAAGATCAGCGACCTGACGACTCCGGATCGCATTAGTAGCATCTTTTTGGGTTGGTGCTATGATGAAGAGCAAACTGTCACAGCGGATGAAACGGATGTGATCGATCACAGCATGACACTTTATCCGCGCTTTGCCTTGCAGGATGGTATGGACGGCATTGGCAGTCTCACTTATCTTTCGGAGCGCGAAGTTCCGGCGGACTTTGCCTTTGAAATTGTCTCCCATGGGTTGACCGAGGAAGAGGTTCGGGAGCTGCTTTCCCTGGAAGATTCCAGCCTATGTCAGGAGAATCTGCCTATTAAGCTGGAGCTTTGCGCGAAAGATGTAGAAGGCTCTAAGGGCTTGTCGGATGCGGAAGCCGGGCTTAATTCCGCGACCCGGATCGTGTTAGAGCAGCTGACTGTTGACTGGGAAACTGCCGCCGAGGAGGAGATCAAGGCAGCCTACGGACTTGAGGAAGATGACAGTCTTCAGCGGTTTTGGCGTGAAGATGCAGGTCTGTCCGTGGAAGACGTGCAGGCTCTGGAAGAATTGCTTTTGAATCGGAAGGAAACGGGCGATCATTGGATGGTCCGTTGGACCGATGGTCCCTGGAAGGGCGGCGATCTATATTCTTTGACCATTCATGACACCTCCAGACTGCGTTTTGTATATAAAGGGGAGGAAGCTGCCCCGGCCGTAGTGGAGTATAATATTACGGTCCATCAGGAAGAGGCGCTGGGTATTCATGTTGCCTCTCAGGTGGAGTATATACCGGCGGATCAGGTGCAGGGAGTGGAATTCCTTGGAATGCTGGACCTGCAGACCGATGAGGAAGGCAATATTCTTGCCAAAGAGAATTATCGCTCCGGCGTGATGACATATTCCGGCGGGGAAAAGCTGGCGGTGGGAGATGTGATCGCTGTACATGACGGCGCAGTGGATGAGCGCGGCTTTACGGAAGGCAAAATAGCGTATGTAAAGATCACTAAGGATCTGGATAAGGGGAGATATGCCTATGAGCATGCCGGTCTGGAGGATATTCTGTTCTTGGCTGACAATATTCCCGTTCCCGATGATGGCAGTTTTGACGATGGAAAGATCACCCTCAGTGCTTCGGAATTGAATTTTGCCGATCCTTCTTTTGCAAAATACAATCTGAATGCCTCCACTGTTATGGAGCCGGGTGATTATGTGTCATTTTACAAGGGAACTCTCAGCGGTCGAGATTATTCGGTAATCGGATATGGTCTGATCACCAATATCACGGAGTCAAACGGAGAGTATCAGGTTTTCTATGACCTTGTTGCGGAAAATGAAGTCATGGAAGATGAACTCCTGCTTTATATGGAGATGCCGGAGGCGGAGATCCAGCTGACGGAGACGGACAATGCGGCCTTGAGTGAGCAGATGACCAGGGAAATCTTGGAAAGCGGTCTTGTAGAGGAGACCAGTGATTTCCTGACTGGGCTTATCATGGGGAATGAGATTGATTTTGATCAGCTGGAGCATGGTGACGAGCTTCGCAAGATGGTGATCCGGTCTGATGAGGGGGAGCTTTCCCTTGAGGATCTAAGACTCTTGGCAGATGGCGCAGGCACGGTGGAAGTCAGCGATGTGCATGTCACATTCCTTGGAGACATTAATCTACAGCATTTTGCAGGGAAAAAGGGTGTGCGAGCTGAGGTCGCCGTGAGCTTTACCATTGACATTGCCATAGCCGATGCCGGAAAACTGGAAATTCAGCCGGCCATCGTGTTAGAGCAGGAATTTCTCCTTACGCCCAAGGTAAAGGTGGTACGCCATAAGAATAAACTGGGCATGACCTCAAGCCTTGATATTACGGCTTCTCTGGAGGCCGGTACCTATTCCGGTTTTGGCGTATGCGTAACGGCAAAGACGAAGAACAATCCGAATCCCAATGCAGACAAGGATTGGGAGGAGATGGTCGGTAGCTATCTCTACAACGGCAACAACGATCATAAAACGCTGGAGGCGCGGACGAGTGCAGCAAAACTGCTGATCAAGGGAGGCAATAAGCTCATTGACAAAACAAAAAAGCAGGATGGTGCAGGTCAGGGTCAGGGCGCGGATATTAACCTTGGCAATGGCGAGAATAAGAGCGGAAAGGACTCAAAACAAGATTTTGTGTCGCCCGGTGTTGGCGGCGATCTGCCCACAAAGTACTCGAATATGCTTTCGAACGATGCAAAATATATAAATCTCGTGAACAAGGATCTTGGTAGCGCGGACTTTCCCATCGACCCTATGGGGATCATCCATTGTGGTCTCAAGATCAATTTTGTGGTGGCGCTAAAGATCAATGCCATGATCGGTTCCGGTCTGACCTATGAGAACGCGAAGGTCTATTCCTACAGCTTCCGGGCAAAGATCTGGGGCGGAGGAGACGAGGGAGAAAATCTGACCAGCGGATCCTCCGTAAAGGATCTGGCTACACCGAATTTCCGTGTGGATTTCTATGCTTTCGGAATGGTTGGCCTGCGCATAGGCGTGAGCATTGATCTTCGCGTAGGTATCTTTAGCACGGATCTGGATTCTGTCGGTGTTGTAGCTTCTGCCGGGGTTTATGCGGAATTGTATGGATTCTTGTACTGCTGGTATGAATGGACCTCCGGACAGGGATCCACCAACGGGGCCATGGGCTCTCTATTGTTTGAAGTCGGTATTTACACGGATATCAGTGTGAAGGTACAGGTGGGAGCCGGAAAGGCTTCCAAGAGCTGGAGCCTATATGGGACAAAGACCCCTCTGTTACAGCTTGGCTGTGCAAAATATCCCATTGATTTTGTGATCAAGCCAAATGACAAAAAACTCGATCTGACATTTTCGGATGGCGAGAATACCGTAAAGGTCCCGGACGAATTGTTTCAGATTAATCTGATGGCTCTTTCATCAGGTAAGCTTAGCGCGGAAAATATGGATTCCCGTCATGTCTGTGAGACGGATGCCAAGTCCTTTACGGCGACTGTCAAATCCGGGCTTGATGCCTTGGATAACGGAGGTATCACGCTCAGTACCAGCCGATCCTGGACACAGTATAACGAAGATCATTTCGTGGTGGAGTGCTTTGATTTGGAGAGCGACAAGGGAAAGGTGAAGGAAGGTCCTTCTTCTTTCCAGTATCTGCCTGCCACCGACGAGATCTTTGTTAATCCTATCGACCGGACGGCAAAGGAACTATGGGGGAAGGTGGTGTTTACCTACAAAAACAACGCCTTCGGTTTCAGCACTCAAAAGCTGCAAAGAACGGTTTATGTTCATTGGACCGGCAAGCAGCAGACGGCTATTGTCGAGTATTATCTGCAGGATAATTCCACAAGGGAAGCCTTTGATTCCGGCTATCAATGGACCAAGGCCGGCACTGGCAATGTGACCGGTTATGATGGCATTCGCTGTTATGTGGATGTTACGCCGGAACTGGTGAACCTGTTCCCCGGCTATCGGTTCGCCGGAATGAAGCTACCGGATGAGGAGGAACTCCGCGAAAAATTTGAGGCAGCGGAGAAGGCGTTCAAGGGCGCCTCGAATGCCATGATGAACGCCAATATAGAGCGTAATGCGAAGAGTGATGCGGAGACGGAGGCTAAATTCAAAAAGGCTTCCGATAGGTACATGCAGGCGAAGGCAGTCTATGATCTCTGTTATGAGTTGTATGCCCGGTATTATGACAATAATCAGGAGGTATTCCGAAATCTCTCGGGTACCACCTATTTTACCATGCGCGGCGCAACTACAGTGATCCGTGTTTACTTCAAGAAGGAAGATATCAATACTGCATGGCTGATCGTGAAAGAAGGCGATGCCACAGTTTTGGCTAATGACGGAAGCTCTCTGCTAAAGGGGGTTCCCATAATGGATGTCATGCCGGAAACCATGCGGAATTACAGCGATGACAATTATACGCTCCAGTGGTATGTATATACCTATCAGGGGAATTTCCAGACGGAGGCAGAGGACTGGGTGGCAAGGAATATCACCGGAGGAGAGCTGCAGTGGTTCACGCCTCTCTCCGATGGAATGCTGCCTCCCGCGTCGGACAATTGTGTAGTGGTGGGATTATTGTCACCGAAGGAATTTACAGTTCACTGGAAGGTTGGAGATACGGAATATGCGACCACAAAGGTGCGGCACGGGAATCAGATCACTGTACCGGAAGATGTTCCCGGGCAGACAGGTTATGATTTCTTATTCTGGGCCATGGAGGATGGCACAAGGGTTACAAACTCCGACAATGTGAGCATGCCCGTGCATGACCTGATCCTTCACGCAGTGTTCTCCGGCCAGACCCATAATGTTACTTGGATCACAGATGACGGTTATCAAACCAATTCGGTGTTACGGACGGGGGAGGGACTGTATGATCATGTGCCGGAGGATGTGAAGAAGGAAGGAAGCTTCTATATCTGGCGTACAAACAAACAGGATTATTCCACTGAGCTTTCGACGGATTATGTGATGCCGGGCAGTGACTTAACGGTATATGGGAGAAGGTCTCAAAGCTTCGCGACGATCACTTGGGTCGGAGATACTACGATTTCTGTGAAGACGGAAATCGGAAAGGCGCCTGTGCGGCCTGCGCTGATGAGCCGGGAAGGTTATGATCTGGCCTGGATCCTGGACGATGGAACTGCCATGCAGGATAATTTTGTGATGCCGGACCATGATGTAAAGGCTACGGCATACTGGCATGTTCACAAATGGGTGGTTGATGCTTCGAGTGTTATACCTGCGACTTGTAATGCAACGGGATCTGCAGGCCTTTCCTGCGAATTATGCGGTTTGATCGGCGGTAAAGCCCTGGACATCGACCCGAACAATCATGATTGGACAGATTTTGTCATTAAGAAGGCGACCTGCTCTGAGGAAGGTGTAATGGGACATAGGTGTCTGCGGTGCGGAGCTGAGAACACAACTCCGATTGCAATCAATCCGGAGGAACATACACACATTTCTCTGATAAATGAGAAGAAGGAGACCTGTGGAGAAGACGGATATACGGGTGACCGGATCTGCGATGCATGTAAAAACATTGTGGAGAGGGGTAGCGTGATCCCGGCTACCGGCAATCATACTACGGGCGGTATTTATGCGGAGAAGGAAGCTACCTGCAAGACGCAGGGGTATGAAGGGCATTATTGCATCAATTGTAATCAGATTGTCATCGACAAGGTGCTCCCTCTGGCTCCTGATAACCATACCTGGAGTGAAGCTTATGAGGTGACAAAGGAGCCTACATGTGGTGAGGATGGGACGGCAAGATATATCTGCAACGAGTGCGGAGAGTCGAAAACGGAACCCATTCCTGCTACCGGAGAGCATAACTGGGACGAGAAGAATTATGTGGTTTTGAAACACAGCACCTGTTCGGCAATGGGAGAAGGACAGTTCCACTGTACGGTCTGCGGCGCGATCAAGACTTCTCATCTGGATCGTGATTTGGATCGTCATGTCGCACTGGGAGAGGCTCAGATCCTTGCTGATCCGGATTGTGAAAATGATGGCTTACAAAGACGGGAGTGTGGGGATTGTGGAAGGTTCGTCTTTGAGACGATCCCGGCTCTTGGGCATAATTGGACGGAGGTTACCTATGACTGGAGTGCGGATCATCTCCATGTGACAGCAGCGAAGCGGTGTCTCAGAAATTCGGATCATGATATGGTTGAAACCGTTCGTGCGGATGCAAAGGTTGTAAAGCTTCCCACCTGCACGGAAAGTGGTGAGACGGTATATACCACAAGAGCATTTGAGTATTATCCCGAGCTTTTTGGACAGCAGAAGAAGAGTGTCATTACAAAGGCCATTGGCCACATTTGGGGGCAACCTGTTTATGAATGGTCCGAGGATCTTGGCACCGTGACAGCTACTCGCACTTGTGAAAATGACGCGAGCCATGTCGAGACGGAGACAGTGAGTACCACAAATTCTGTCACAAAAGCTCCGACAGTATACGAAAAGGGTGAGACCACCTATACCGCATTGTTTGAGAATGAGGCTTTCGGCACACAGACGAAAACAGTAGCCAATATTGATTCCCTGGATCCCGATTGGAACGCTGCTTCCTTCGAATGGTCGCAGAATCTTCGGTCCGTCAAGGCCACACGCATAAGTCGGATCGATCCTTCACTTGTAGAGACCGAAGCAGTGGAGACGACTTCCGTACGGACGAAGGCGCCTTCTTGTGAGGAGGCAGGAGAGATTACTTATACGGCCGTATTTGCAAATGTGGCCTTTGGAACGCAGACAAAGAAGGTATCTGTTGATCCCATCGATCACGACTGGCAGCTTTCGGATACGATCAATCCCAAACCTCTCATCAGACATGTGGATCATGAATGGGGCGGTTGGGATGAATGTACCGGCTGGGAAGCCGGCAGCAGGATATATACCTGTAGTCACGATGGGAGCCATATTTATTCCGAACCCATCAAGGTATCGCTGGGACTGGCGTCTTATTATAGCGAAGAGAGTGGGAATGTCAATTCGATAGTTATTAATCTGGGTGAAATCCTGGACGATTACGAAATGACATTGGAAGAGTTTTTGGGCGGTATGACCGTGGGAGATCTGATCGAAAGATGGACGATGGTTTATCCTTACACTGCTGCAAATCAGGGATGGTGGCTGGAAGGGTATGCTGATGAGGAGTTGGCGTCCGCACTCAGGCAGTACAGTTTAGAGGGAGATTATGTTTATAAAGACTCCTCACAGAAGCAGATCAGTGTTACAGATTACGAAGGGCAGTCGCTGACGGTAGAGCTGACATATATGCCTCTGGAGGCGGAAACCTTCGAGAAGCTGGAGAATATTTACATTACGATCCTGTGGCCCGATACAATGGAACATACGCATGTGTGGGGCGACTGGGAGATTGGAACCGCACCTAACTGTACGGAAGGGGGAACTGAGGTACGGAGGTGTGCAAACTGTAGCGAGACTCAGACGAGACCGATCGCAGCGCTGAACCATGATTTGGTACATCATGCCGCGAAGCCTGCGACCTGCACGGAGAAGGGCTGGGAGGCATATGACACCTGCAGCCGCTGTGATTACACGACCT
>CACXDS010000122.1 GCA_902766425.1 uncultured Lachnospiraceae bacterium | reverse complement strand
CCGGATCATCCCTTTTTCCTTTGCTTCCAGCATCGCCTCATATAGTCCGCTTCCATCCCCCGGCTTCGGACAGAAGGCCGGATTATGGAATTGATATAAATCAACATAATCCGTCTTCAGATTCTGCAGAGAGGTATGCAGATCCTTCCAAAACTGATCCGTTGTCACTGCGCCTGTCTTTGTGGCTATATAGAGCTTCTCCCTCATGCCCTCAAAGGCAGCACCTAACTTTTCCTCACTGTCGGAATAGTATCGTGCTGTGTCAAAGAAACGAATCCCTCCGTCATAAGCTTTGTGTAGCAGTGCAACCGCCTGCTCCTTCGTAATTCTTTGGATCGGAAGCGCGCCGAAACCGTTTTTTTCCACTGTGATCTCTGTCCTTCCAAGCCTGACCTTGCCCATAAAAACCTCCTTCTCTTGTTCACTGAATACTGAGTATATTCGTAAAATAATTCAGATTGGCAGCATAATCTCTAAATCTGACATAATAGATTCTCCCCCAGCTCTCCACCTTCAAAAGAGCATTCCTCCAGTTCTCCCCCTTCAAGAGATCGTTCTTCGAGCTCTCCGCCTTCAAGAAATCGATCTCTGAGTTCTCGAGAACTTCTTCCATGTCAAAAGAATATAAGCCGATAATTGTCATATAATGACTGTTGATCCTTGTACGCTTGCTCTCCTTCACCGAACCCGTTCTTCCCTGCATCTGTTGACGCTTTTCCGCATTTTGCTTTAGAAACCCTGCCTTAGCATCCTGTCCCTCCCTGTCCTCTAAAGCTCCTGCATCCGCCGCAGCCTCAGGACTGTGATAGAGGATCAGACTCTTTCTTTTGGGATCAAAGGTATGATAGGAACAGACCACGGGAAGTCCGGCCTCCAACATGTTTTGGATCAGCTCAAGCACTAATTTCCGCTGATTTTGGGGCGTGCGGTTCCAATAGGGTGCCCATTTCACCTTTCTCCATCTGCAATGATGTTCTGCTAAAAAGGCCATTAGTCCTCGCTCCATTTTCCAAGGATACAGCCCGGCCAATTGATTGATCGGATTTCCGCTGATATAATACTCCCTGTTCCAGTTTTGCCGGACCTGCTCCATATATTGCGCCTGAGTAGACTCTCCCCCAGCATGTTTTCTGCCTAACTCCTTTGCGGAGAGATACCATTCCAGGTTATTCATAGCGATCACGCCACATCCCAAAAAGCTGATACGAAACCGCTCGTCCCTACTTGCCCTTCGATATTTGGATGGATTGGTTTTAGGCAAAATCGATTTCGTATCATCCTGTTGATCCGGCGTTGTCCACCATCCCTGATCACCGCCATGGCAGAGCTTCCCATTCTCCATGCGAATCAAAAGATAATCCCAGTCCTGCTCCTCATTTAGTCCCGCAATTCTTCTGATCACCAGCTAAGCTCCTCTCGTCTTTTTCCTTTCTGACGGTCACAGCATTCTTCCATAAATCGGAAAGTACTATTATTATATATGATTCTCAAAGAAAAGGTCAATCCCGTTTCAGCCAAAAAGGCCCCCGCATAACGGGGACCTTCTGATTTCATGGTATGGATCGTCAGGGTGCTTTATTTCAGCATGCTCTCTTCCCAGCTGTCAAAGGGTTTGATCCCCATCAGTCCTGCAATGGTGGGAGCTACATTGGCAAGACCGAATTTACCATCCTTCATCTCATGGCGCTCGTCCTTATCATAAATGATGAACGGAACAGGATTCAGGCTATGAGCGGTACGAACCTCCACCTTACCCTTCTTATTCTTTTCCAGCATCTGGTCAGAATTGCCATGGTCTGCGGTTACAACAAGAATACAATTTTCTGCATCGCAAACCTTCTTGATCCGAGCCAGCTCCAGGTCAACACTCTCCACTGCGATCTCCGTTGCATCCAGATTTCCGGTATGACCCACCATATCCCCGTTAGGGAAATTACACCGGATGAAGCCATACTGATGACTCTTGATCGCCTCGATCACCTTATCGGCAATCTCCGTAGCCTTCATCCAGGGACACTCATCAAAGGAGCGGACATCGCTGGGAATCTCACAGTAATCCTCCAATTCCTCCGATACCTTTCCGGAACGATTACCATTCCAGAAATAGGTCACATGACCATACTTCTGTGTCTCGGAAACCGCATATTCCTTGATACCGTGAGCCACAAGCAACTCGGTAAGCGTCTCGCGGATCTGAGGAGGATTCACCAGATAACGCTTCGGAATCTTCAGATCCCCGTCATACTCCAGCATGCCCGCATAATTCACCTGAGGGATCACACCGCGGTCAAATTTGTCAAAGGATGCATTTCCGTCAAAGGCCATGGAAATCTCCAGCGCACGGTCGCCGCGGAAGTTGTAGAGGATCGCGCTGTCTCCATCCTGCATAGCACCCACGGGCTTGCCGTCCTTTGCAATGACAAAGGAGGGAAGATCCTGATCAATGGCACCGGTCTCCTTGCGCAGGGTCTCAATTGCTTCGGTAGCACTTGCAAACTGGCGTCCCTCGCCGTGAACATGAACATCCCAGCCCTCCTTTACCATGGGCCAGTTTGCCTGATATCTGTCCATGGTAATGCGCATACGGCCGCCACCGGATGCGATTTGTCCGTCAAAGGATGCATCATTCAATTCCTTTAAAGTATTCTCCAGGGTATCCACATATTCCAGAGCACTGGTGGCAGGAACATCACGGCCATCCAACAGGATGTGGACGCGAACACATTTCACGCCCTCCTTTTTAGCCTCACGGAGCATAGCAAGCAGGTGCTTAATATTGGAATGCACATTTCCGTCGGACAACAGACCGATAAAATGTAAGGTCTTATCGTTATTTATCACGGCTCCGATGAGATCCTTCCAGGTCTCACTCTGATAAATGGAACCGGATTCAATAGATTCATTTACCAGCTTTGCACCCTGAGAATAAATCTGGCCACAGCCCAGAGCATTATGTCCCACTTCACTGTTTCCCATATCATCATCCGTGGGCAGACCAACAGCGTCACCATGGGCCTTGATGCACAGCCAGGGACAGGTTGCCTTAAACTCGTCAAGAGTCGGAGTAGATGCTCTCATGACCATGTTGCCAAGCTCTTCCGGTGTCTCGCCAACACCATCCATGATCACTAACACGATCGGTTTATTCATTGTAATGATTCCTCCTTCATATGATAATTATAATTTGAATCTTTTTTACCATCAGAAAATATCATATCACATCCATGAAATATAATCTACCAGTTTTTCTGAAAAACATTCTCAGAAAACCTTTCTTCTTATTGACTTCCTTTCCGCATAGAATAAAATGGTATAAAGATCTGTTAAAAACAGGATCGTCCATGAAACGAGGTAAAAGCCATGATTCGATTTTTGTCCAGAATAATGATCCGGAATCCCGAAGAGTATCATGCTCCCGATGTCCGCAAGGCCTATGGCATGCTCTGCGGCACTGTGGGGATCCTCTTTAACCTATTGCTCTTTGGGTTTAAGCTGCTGGCCGGGATTCTATCCGGTTCCATTGCGATCACAGCTGATGCCTTGAACAATCTTTCAGACGCTGTCTCCTCCCTGATCACTCTTTTAGGCTTTCATCTTGCCGGGCAGAAGGCGGACTCCGAGCATCCCTTCGGACATGGCAGATTTGAATATATCTCCGGCCTCTTTGTGGCGATCCTGATCCTTTTTATGGCCTTTGAGCTGATCAAAAGCTCCCTTACAAAAATCTTCCACCCGGAAGCCTTGGATTTTTCTGCCTTAGTCCTGATCATTCTATTGTTTTCTATTTTGATCAAGGGATATATGGCTTATTATAACCGAAGGATCGGAATCAAAATAGATTCAGCCGCCATGAAAGCAACCTCCATCGACAGTCTCAGCGATATGCTTTCAACGACTGTGGTATTGCTCTCCACCATTATCTCTCATTTTACTTCCCTGCAGCCGGACGGGTACTGCGGCGTATTTGTCGGTCTGTTCATTCTCTATTCCGGTCTGAAGGCCGCCTGGGAGACTATTTCCCCCCTTCTGGGGAAGGCCCCCGATCCGGAGCTTGTGAAACAGATCAGGGATATTGTATTATCCCAGGATGGTATTTTGGGCGTTCACGATCTGGTGGTCCATAATTATGGGCCCGGCCGTTCTCTGGTGACTCTTCATGCGGAGGTTTCCGCCCAGGATAATATCATGGCAATTCACGAAAAGATTGATTCCGTGGAACACCGCCTCAAGAGAGAATTGGGATGTGAAACCGTGATCCATATGGATCCCATCGATGATCAGGATATCCTGACAAAAACATTAAAAGAAAAAGCGAAATCCCTCCTTTCGGAGATAGATCCCGCCCTGTCGCTCCACGATTTTCACTTGATCAACCATAAGGAGGATCCCCAGATCCATTTTGATCTGTCCGTCCCCTATGGCTACTCTTATTCAGATGAAGAAATCCTCCGGCTTGTAGAACAGCAGCTTACAGAGAAGCTGGAACCCTCAGCCACTCCATATCGCTTTGTCATAGAGCTGGATCATCATGCATCCTGATGTAACAAAGCCTTTAGAAACGAGAGCCCCTCAAATCTCTCCGACATAGTCTGAATTAGACAGGCTATTCCTTGTCTTACTCAGTCCGGATAGCTGAGCATGCAGACGAGCTCGCCTCTTTCAACAGAGATGCTTGCCTCATTCCCCATGAATTCATTGCTGATACCTAAGGGAAAATCATTGGTAATCACAGCATGTTCCAGTTCATATTTCAGTCCCTTTATGGTCACACCCTCAGCACTCTTTCCCAGAGAAAAAAGACTGACATACCCTTCCATACCGGCCTTGAAACGGACCTCCTCATTCTTCAGGACCAGAATCATCCCGTTCCCATCCATCAGATAACCTGTTGCTCCATGATTCTTTAAATAGAGCAGACACTGTATATTCGCCAGTGTATGGTCAAAGCGGCCCCCCGTGGCTCCGTACAGTCGAAACTCCCGATAGCCCATTTCCAAAGCAAGCTTCAGTCCATAGAGCATATCTGTGTCATCCTTCACAGGATTTAATCGAATCACACGATCCGGAATTTCCTTCTCAAGCTGCTCCACAGCCTGCCTCTCCCCCTCCGTGAGGGAATCAAAATCACCGATGATCAGATCCGGCTCCAGCTTCAGGAAATCACAGTAACCTATCCCGCCATCCAGCGATATCACAAAATCCTCTTTCTTTACAGGAATCTCTCCCACTGTCAGATCCCCTGCTCCGACCATAATGCATTTCCCCTGCTTTATTAAATTGATAGAATCATTTGTCTGTCTCGGCATTTTTTCCCTTCCAAAGGATCACATTCTCTTACTCATAATTGTTTTCGTTCCTCAAGCTCATATAATCTGTGCATACAGCAAGATTTCCTCGCCAAGTCAAATCCCCCGTCTCAAGTAGCTGCGGGTTATTCGACCCTCGTGTCATTCGCCAAATTGACATGCAAGCATGTCACCTTGGCTCATTGCTCTCCGGAATAAAGACAGGCCGCCTTTACCTTCTGGCGGCCTATCCCTCTAAATCTTCATTTATCTGTTTTCATTGATATAAAGCTGCACACGATTCTGGATCATCCCGGCCACATCCTTCGCCGACTTGGAACCGGAGAAGAAGGAGCCCGTCTCCTCAGATACGATCTTGATCACATTCTCATCATAATAGGCCGGCTTGGTTACAGAGCAGATGAAATCATAGAGCTGATCGGCCTCCGCCTGAGTAAAGGGATCCAATACAATGGAATCACCATTCATCCACATGGTATAGTCATAGTATTCCTTGTGCCCATCCTCATCCTCCCAGAAAGGGCGCTCCTTCAGGGTATCGATCTGCTCACGGACCATACTCTTCAGGATGGGAAGGCCATAAGCATAACCATACTTATTATCCTTATTCTCCTGATAGTCCTTGGTCAGGAAGAAACGAAGGAATTTCCACGCTCCATCCTGATTGACAGATTTACTGGAGATCGCAAAGGAATTATAAATCTCGATATAGGAACCGCAATCACTTTCCGTGGGGAAACCGATATATGCGATATCCTCCCCGAACATTCCCTTAGTCTCCGTTACCATATTGCTCACATTACCGATGGTGAGCTCATAGATCAGGGACTCGTTATCGCGATACTGGGTATAGTATTTCTCCCAGAATTCCTGCCAGTAATCCTCATCATAACCGCCATCCTCGTCGCTCTCCGGAAGCGTCTTGGCATAATCCAGGAAATCCGCAAAGAGCTTAGTGTCAAAATTACATTTTCCGGTCTTGAGATCCACGAAATCGCTGCCGCAGAATCTCATTACCATATAATTCATAAAGTTGTCTCGCACCAACTCATTACCAAAAATCTTTTTATCTCCGTTCAGTTTAGAGGCTGCTTCCTTCACCTCATCCATGGTCCAGGTCTTACGATCTCCTACCAGACTCTTCTTAGCGATACAGGTAGTAACATTAAACTTCGGAATCACCTGGTAGAGCGCATCATTGATCCGATATGCCTCAAACACATTGTCAAAGTATTCCTGCTGGCTTAATTCCGCATCATTCTTGATCAGCTCATCCACATTAGCCAGTAACCCCTTTGCAATATAGCTGTCCAGAGGCATGCTGGGATTCACCAGAAGGATATCCGGCATATTCCCTGCTATAATCTCGTTATTTAACTTGGTATAGCCCTGGCTGGAATCATAGTTTTCGTCGGTCTCAAAATAGTCCTTGATCGTAATGCGATACTCATCGCTTTCCTTGTTAAATCTGATCACATTTACCTTGATATCGGAATCCATTCCGACGCAGCCCAAAACAAGAGTCTTCTTCTCTTTTACATCCTCCGGCTTCACATAGGTGAAAAGGCTGAAAACATTTCTGTAATCCGTCGGATCACTGTAGGAGGCCAGGAAGCTGTTCTCGTCAATGCTCACCATATTGTTCAGATTATAGGTGGCAAGGTCGGAGTTGACATAATCCATCACCTTGGTGATATCCTGATCGCCCAGATTAAATCCAAAAACCCCTTCCGAATTGCTGTAAAGGACATCAAATTTATCCCCAGAGGTAAAGTTATCAAAACCGTACATCTGAGCATTCCTAGGCACCTCATATTCCTGCTCCACGCTACCGCTCTTCGGATCAAAGACTGTGATATACTGCTTGGACCAATCATCATTGTAATAGGCAACAAGAAGCTTATCGTCCTTTGTCGGTGCAAAGCTGGGGGAATTCGCAAAGATATCCTTCTCGGTGTTCGCCTTCTTCAGATCAGATACCGTACCATCAGCCTTCACATTGATGATTCCGCTCTGATCACCGTTCATCAGAATGCCGACCGTATCATCATCTATCGCAATGAGATTAGAGATATAGCTATAGCTGTCATCGTTCTGATACTTGCTCATATCAATGGGAGTTTTCCAGAGGAAATTCCCCTCCTTGTCCCAACAGCAAAGTGCCTGCTCCTCTTCCGTAACATACGCATCGTTCTCAAAGGACTCTTTATAATGGTTCTGAAATACAAAAATATTCTTGCCGGAAAGGGCTGCCTGCCCATAATTTGTGGATTCATAGGGCTGATACTCATAATCCTCACCCTCGCCATCCCCGGGTACTGCATCTGCAGATGGCTCCTGCGTTTCGCCATCCGTACCTTCGTTTGAATCATCGGCTGGCATAGTAAGCTTGATCGATTTGATATCGGTGCCATCCTTCTTCATACTGAACAGAGTCAGGATCTGTCCTTCGTAGTCATCCTCCCCCACATACTGGTTGGCAAGGAGCTCAAGCCCATCCCCTTCCTTCCGGGCAGCAACCACATTCAGATCGCTGTCAGCCTCTGAACCCAGATTCAGGTCCTTATAGCTATAGACATACTCCTTTGCCAGCTGTGCATTGGCGTAGGGATCGGAAGAAGCCTTGCTTCCGCCACCTTTTGGATTATTCCCATCATTACCGCTCTTGTTGGTGCAGGCTGCGGCGGTCATGATCATGCACACCGACAACCCAAGGGCCAACCCCCTTTTCCATTTACTGCTCTTCGTCATTTTCTTTCTCCTCCTCATAGAAAACCCGGATCGGTTTTCTATCTTTCTTATTTTTTGCTCTCTCCTTTTTTATGACTCTGTCCGACTGCACTTTATAGATCAAGTCCGAGCCCTTCCTGATCAATTGGCCGAAGGTCCAGCTCTTATGTCTCCACAGGCCGATCACCCAGAAAAACAGGATTCCTGCCGGAATAACCAACCCGATCACATAAACAAGTGTTACAAGGGATAATCTGTCCTCAAAGCCCCTGGCAATGTTTTCCCAGTAGGGATAAATGATCGCTCTGCCGTTCATGGAGCGATACCCGAACTGTAAAAGAATCTCAAGACATTTCAGGGTGGAAAAACGCCCTGTGTTTTCAATGCAGATGAATTCCTTCTCGTCTACGGCCAGCCCCTCCTTTACCTTCTGGAGTGCAAATTGCTTAATAGGATTCGGCATCACAATCTCATAATTCTCCACGCTGCCAGCGCCGTAACCGAAGCTCTGCAGGGTATGAAGATGAACATAAATAATGGAATCATCCAAGCCCGCAGCCTTCTCCATTCGTCCCTGAGGTCTGTGGATCACACCTGCGATCATGTGAGGCCGTCCCCCTATTGTAACAAATTTTCCGGAAACGTCAATACCCCCATATAATTGCCAGGCCGTTTCCTCATCGATCACTACATAATCTGTATTCAGATCATTTCCGGAAAAATAGTTTCCATATAGAAGCTCCATGGGATGGAATTGGAAAAAGTCTCCGCCAATCCCGATTGCCTTTAGATTCAAGGTTGCCCTCTCCGTGGAAACCGAAAGTGTACCGCTGGCGCTGTAGGCATCCGTCCATAGTCTGGCTCCGCTATTCTCTGTCTCGAGAACAATGGAGGCCTCCTTAAGGGCATTTTCCAAGGTATGCTCAAACCCAATCAGCCGTTCCTCAGTGATTCCAGCCTCCCGGGAGAAAAAGCAGCTGATCTGGGAGACGCCTCCCTCCTCGTTCCACCTTTCCGCCATCTGCTGGTCTTCCATGCCTGAAATCCAACTTTGTCTGATCAGATGCATGACCAGGGACAGCAGAAGGCAAATGATAATACATCCGAGCCCTATCCAATTTCGTTTTGTAAAACCTTTCTTTCTCACTTATCGGATCCTGCCTTATCTGTTATCCAACCTTAATTTTCTGCCAATCTTACCTGATCTCCTGCTCTCACAGGCGCCGAGGCTGTAGTGATCACATACTCCCAACCGCTGATGCCTCCACTGATGGCTACCTGAGTGTCATCCTTTGCCAATACCTGCACATCAACTCTGGTTGCTATGTAACGGTTCCCCAGAGGACTGCTCTTGGATTCTACGATCAGAATATAATCTCCATTGTTATCATTTTTCAGAGCACTGGCCGGGATGATATAGTCATAATTCTGGCTTTTCTGCCCCACGGATACATTCAGTGTCTGCCCGGCGGCCACCTCACCATCCACGGAGAAGGTAAGCATCTTAGACTTTGCCGGATCATTCCTGTCTGGCTTAATGGATTTCAGAGTGATATCCATATTGTTATAATACCAGGAGTTTACCAGACTCGCCTTATCTCCTATGGAGAGCATTTTCGCCTGCTCATTGGTTACGGAAAAGCTCATAAAATACCCCTGCCCCTCGGGCTGCATTACCATGACATCCCTTGACTCGATGGTCTTACCGCTGGTAACATTGACAGAAGTAATGGTACCGGCAATATCGGATTTGATCTCACTGCCGCCGTTCTCGCCCTCCAGCTCGGCAACCTTTTTCTTTTGCGTCTCCAATGCCTTTCTGGCCTCGTCGATCTTGTCTGAGAGCTCCTGTAGATTCGTCACATCATTGATCTTACCGACCAATTCATTCAGCTCATTCTGAATGGTCTCCGCTTCCGCTTTAGCTGCCGCAAGCTGCTTCTCATAGTTGTATTTTTTCATCTCATATTCGGACTTTTGCGCAGTAAGATTATTGGTTGATTGACTGGATTCCTTAGCATCCAGATCTTTTGTGGCATCATTTAGGGATTTCTGTGCGTTCTCTAAGGCCTTATCCGCATCCTCCAATGCCTTTTTCTTTTCTGTGAGAGTCGCATCCGCCTTGGTGATCTTTTCTGCGGCCTCGGCTCTCTTCGTTTCAATTTCCTCCTCAGCAACCGTACCTGCGGTGATCGCTGCCTCCAGTGCTTCGCTCTCAGAGGAAGCTGCGTCCTTTGCGGTCTGTGCATCGGTCACATCTGTTGCAGCCTTTGTCTGAGCAGCCTGCGCCTGGGAAAGAGCGGTCTGAGCCGTGGATACCTTGGAAGCTGCAAGACTCTTTTGACCATCTTCGTAGCTGATCTGCGTATCGATATCGCTAATGGCCTGATCTAGCTGAGCCACAGCTGTCTCCAAGGGTGTCACCTTGTCCTTTGCAGTATTCAGAGCCTCCTGCTTTTCCGTGATCATCTGCCTGTAGGTAGCTGCATTGATATTTGATTTTGCTGTGCTGATGTCGCCCTTTGTGATCCCGGCGGTTAAAATAGCAGTATCATAAGCATCCTGAGCGGACTTTAAGGTTTCCTCCGCCGTTTTCAGACTCTCCCGGGCCGCCTCAAGCTCTGTTCCGTCCCCTTCCGCAAGGGTCATCAGAACATCGCCCTTTTCCACCTTATCTCCAACCTTAAAGGATATGCCGGAAACCTTCCGTCCGACATATGTCGCCGGTATTTCGATCACATAGGGGTCACCGCTCTCCACCGGACCGCTGCCTCTGATCTTAGTGGTGATGCTGCCGCTTTGGATATACTTTGTTGCCACCTCCGGCAGAGAATGGTTCAGAATGGTCTGGGAAAAGAAGGTCAGCACCAACAGGATGGACAGAAAAATGATTGCCGCTGTCTTGATCCACTCTCTTCTCTTACTGCTTTGTTCTTTCATCTTTTTATTTCTCCTTACTCAATAATCACTATATTTTCAAGGACATTCCAAAGCTTTAGCCCTTTACGCCGCCCTGATAAGTAATTCCATCCACCAGATATTCTTCCCCGTACAGAAAAACCAAAAGTGTGGGGACCATATAAATGGTAGCCACCGCAAAGGCAAGCCCGACCTCACCGCTGTTGATCTTACTTAAGAACACCGAAAGCGGATGCTTTTCCGCGTCAGCCAAAAGGATCAGGGGCTGCTCCACCATATTCCAGTAATCGATAAAGACAAGTATTGCCGCGGAACAGATAGCACCCTTGCATAGCGGCATACAGATTCTTCTGTAGATCTGCCACTCCCCCGCCCCGTCGATCTGTGCCGCCTCGATCATGGATTCCGGAATTCGTTTCATGAATTTCGTCAGAAGATAAACAGCAAAGGGTGAAAAAATACCCGGCAGCCATATGGCCCAATAGGTGTCCAGAATATTCAGCCAGCTGCTCACCAGATAGTTGGGCACCAGTGTAACCTGATAAGGCATCAGCATCAAAATGACATAGGAGAAAAAGAGGATTGCCCGAAGCTTTCCCGTATATCTAGCAAAGCCATAGGATGCCAGACTGGCCACGATCAATTGAAACAAAACTATTGGCCCCACCAGTATGACAGAGTTCCAAAACTTTAACAGGTATTCCGGACTTTTAAACAATACAGTGATATACTGACTGAAGGACACCATATCCGGAATAAACTTCAGATTCACCTTTTCCGCGATAAATACCTTTCCGCCGTTTGCATTGGTGGCAAAGACCGTACCATAGTTGGAAGCGATCTCCGCGGAGGACATAAAAGAATTGGTAATCGTCAGTACAATGGGCATCAAAAAGAGGAACGCAAATACCGCCGCTATGACAGTGGCAATTGCCAATTTTAAGCCATGAAAAAATTTTCTTCTTCTGGCAAGCCTCCGATCCAGCTGCTGAAGCTTATCAAAACCGACACTTTTCCTGCCCTTTTGGGGGACCGGTAATTTCCTTGCTTTACCATCCGTATCCGCCGGTTTTACTTCCCGGAGCTCTTCCCCATGTATTTCCAATTCGGTCAAATCATTTTTTTCCTGTTCACTCATCAGCCTTCCACATCCTTTCCGAAATGTTCTTCCACAAGGAACAGAAGACCTATGATCACCACCATCACCAGCGACATCATAATGGCGCCGGCACTCAGGGCCTGATAATCCAATTTCTTAAATTTGTTATTCATATAATGCTGTAGCATATAGATCGTATCGTATGGATAGTCCGTGGTCAACAGATAAATCTCCCGGAAGATCTTAAACGAACTGATCAGTGACATGATCGTCACAAAAAGTAATGTGGAGGACAGATACCTGATCTTGATCATAAAAAAGGTCTGAAGAGCCGTTGCACTCTCCAGCTTTGCCACCTCCAGGATATCCTTGGGAATACTGGCCAGGGCAGCCATGAACAGAATCATATTATATCCCAGATTTTTCCACAGGAAAAGAATCACGATCACAATAACGGAATACTTTGATTTCATCCAGTCAATACGGTCATAACCAAGTTTCAGCAAGAACTCATTTACCACACCATTATAGTGAAAGATCACCTGCCAGATCAGCACGATGGATGCCACCGGAACCATCATGGGACTTAAGAAGAAGGTTCTGAACTGGCTTTGAAAAGGAATGTTTAAGTCCAGTACGATGGCCAGGATCAGGCTGAGCACCACTGCCAGGGGAACTGCGATTGCCGAGAACATAGCGGTATTTTTTACCGCAGTCAGGAACGCAGCATTCTTGGCAACCATTTTAAAATTTTCCAATCCGACAAAATTTGCACTGATGGGATTATCCACCATGGAATAGCGAATGATCACCATAAAGGGAACGATAAAAAAGGTCATAACCCCCAAGAAACTGGGGGCTAAAAACAAACCCGAGAAAAATTTCAGCTTCCGGAGCATTTTTGTATTGCGCCTCGGTCTCTTTACTCTGACCTTTTTTTCCGTTATCTCTTCTGCTGTCTTCGCTTTTGACAATTTCAATTTCTTTTCCAAAACAAGTTTCCTCTGCTACTCACTGCT
>CACXDS010000121.1 GCA_902766425.1 uncultured Lachnospiraceae bacterium | reverse complement strand
GAGAGTGGGATTCGAACCCACGCGCCCTTGCGGACAAACGGTTTTCAAGACCGCCTCGTTATGACCACTTCGATATCTCTCCAAAGTGCTCCCGCTTCATCAGCGGCAAGAGTTATCATAGCAAAAAATCAGATTATTGTCAATCACTTTTTTAAATATTTGAAGCATAATTTTTTGCACCGAGAAGTGCCTCGGCCAACACCAGATCCTCAGGCGTTGTCACTTTAATATTAGTGTAATCCCCCTCCACCAGCTTCACCCTTCGATCAGTGTAACGCTCCACCACACTGGCATCATCCGTGACCAGAGCCCTCTGTGCCCCGCTCGTACTCTGGCTTTCCTGCCCATCTATTCTTTCCTTCACATCGTATTCAAAGCTCTCATATGCCCCGACGATCAACTCTTTTTCAAAGACCTGAGGCGTCTGAATGATCCATACCTTTTTGCGCTCCGGTGTAAAGGCGGCAAACCCTTCTTCATCCACCATTTTTACAGTGTCCTTGGAGGGCATGGCTGCCACACAGGCACCAAATTCGGCAACAGCCTCATACGCCCTTTCCAGGATTTCTTCACTCAAAAGCGGTCTTGCACCGTCATGAATGAAGACATACCCCTCCGGCATTCCTTCCGCCTTCAGCCATCTCATGGCATTTGCAACGGAAAAGCATCTCTCGCTTCCGCCTGCGATCACAGCCTTCACCTTCCGTAGGCCGTATCGCACAACCACATTTTGCTGCATATATGTAATATCCTCTTCTCCTGTCACCAGTATACAGTCATCGATGATCCGAGAATCCTCCACCGCTTTTAAAGAATAATAAATCAGCGGTCTCCCCGCCAATTCCAGAAACTGCTTCGCCACATTTGCCTTCATGCGGCTTCCTGTTCCCGCAGCGAGCACAACCGCCGTGCACCGAGCCTTCTTCTCAACCATTGTTCAACCTTCTTCCATCCAATGCCATATCCCGACATCAGCAGAATTTTTTATAAGCCCTAAAAGTATCCGGGAAAAGAAACTCCTCATTCTCTGGCCCCGAGCTTTAAACCCGGCACAGCATTCAGATCGTACCCGCTCCTTGCCCCCCGGATAAATTCATAATATCCTGCCGCCCCGATCATGGCAGCATTGTCCGTACAATAAATAGGGGATGGATGATAGAACATGATTCCTTCCTGTTTGCATCTCACTTCAAAGGCCTTTCTCAGAGAAGAGTTGGACGCAACTCCTCCTGCAATGGCAAATTTATCATATCCGAATTCTTTTACCGCATGGATGGAATGCTCCACCAGCACATCGATCACAGCCTTTTGGAAGGATGCCGCCACATCCGCCCTGTTCACAGCCATTCCCTTCATCTGACATCCGTTCAGATAATTCAATACTGCTGATTTTAAGCCACTGAAGCTGAAATCATATTCGCTTTCGTTGACCCTGGCTCTCGGAAATTGGATGGCATCGGGATTCCCCTCCTTGGAGAGCTTATCGATCTTAGGTCCTCCGGGATACCCCAGACCGATGGCCCGGGCGACCTTGTCAAAGGCCTCCCCTGCCGCATCATCCCTGGTGCGTCCAATGATCTCATATTTCCCGTAATCCTTCACAACCACCAGATGGGAATGCCCGCCGGAAGCCACCAGGCACACAAAGGGCGGCTCCAGCTCCTTATTTTCTATATAATTTGCGCTGATATGTCCCTCAATGTGATGCACGCCGATCAGCGGCAGTCCCGTAGCAAAGCTGATGGCCTTGGCTTCGGATACCCCCACCAGAAGCGCTCCCACCAGCCCCGGTCCATAGGTAACCGCAATCCCATCCAACTCCTGCAGCGTTTTCCCCGCATCGGAAAGCGCCTGCTCGATCACCTGATTGATCTTTTCAATATGCTTTCTGGAGGCTATTTCCGGCACCACGCCCCCATATTGAGTATGCAGAGCAATCTGGGAGTAGATCACATTGGAGAAAACCTCCCTCCCGTTTTTCACTACAGCTGCCGCCGTCTCATCACATGAGCTCTCGATTGCCAATAAAACTACATCCTGATTATCCGCTCCCATATCTTCCTCCGAATCTCCATCACTCAGAAGCCAGATCCGCCTGTTCCGTGCCAAGGATCTTCCAGCCGTAGATCTTCCACTTTCTTCCGGAATCCTTGCGCAACAAAAAGACCTGAGTGGTGGGATTACTCTTGCCATCCTCCATAATATTATAATCGCAATTTAACTTTGCGCACTCATATCCATCCACTGTGTCATAGATCACATTGGCGCTGGAGGAGACGGACATGCCGGTGATGGTCCGTTTCTTCTCCTTAAATTCCTTGATTTCTCCCTCCAGACGAATGGTGTGCATGGCAAGACTGTTCTGATCCAAAAGGTCCTGATCCAGCAGATCCCGAAGCTTCAAAATAAGAGCCTCCGTCTCCTCCTTGGTACACTCTTCGTTATAAAAGCATTTCTGGATCTCATTATAGTATCTCAATACTTCCTTCGGGGTCGGAGGGTAATTGCTCACTAAATTACGGCTGAGAGTGCTCTCCACAAAAGTCATGCTCTCATCCTCCCGGGCCGACCTCGTCTTATTGGAAAGATAGGCATAATAACCCACTACGGCTACGATCGCAAGAATAATGATCACGGTAAATCGCGTAGCGGATTTCTTCATATGCCCTCCTTCCTAAATTAAGTTCGCTTCGCGAACGGTTGCTTCATTCCATTCAGCTGATTAAGTTCGCTTCGCGAACGGTTGCTTCATTCCTCTCGGCCAATTTAGTTTGCCTCGTTCACTCCTCTTCTGCAAACTTCAGCTCCGTACTGCGGCCATCCCTGGCAACGATCACATTCGGGAAGATCTGCTTCAGCTCGTCCCAATAGATCTCCGGCTTAGGCATGGCCGGGCTGTAATGAGTCAGCCAAAGCTCCGGTACTCCTGCCTTCGCCGCGATCTTAGCAGCCTCCTGCATCATCATGTGACGGTTTTCCTTGGCCTTGGCAAAGTTTTCTTCCTCTCCGTACATTCCTTCCAGGATCAAAAGATCACTTCCCACCGCATTCTCCTCCATGCTCTTCGTAGGCCGGGAATCCGTGGAATAAGTAACCTTCAGGCCCCGCCTTGCCTCCCCCATTACCATGTCCGGTGTAAAGGTCCTTCCATCCACCGTAACCGTCTCCCCTTTTTGAAGAGGATTCCAGCATTTCAAAGGGATATCAAGGGCCAATGCCCTGTCCTTGTCAAATTTTCCGGCTCTGGGCACGGAAAAGCTATAGCCATAGCAGGTCACACTGTGATTCACGCGAAATGCACGAATGCAAAAGCCCTTGAATTCAAAATCCTCCTGCTCCCCGGAGATTTCTTGAAACCGGATCTCAAAAGGAAGCTCCGGTGCGATGACCCGCAGGGAATTTACCACTCTGGATAGCCCCTTGGGCCCGATCATCAAAAGCGGCTCCGTGCGCTCCGCATTTCCCATGGACAAAAGAAGCCCCGGCAAGCCGCTCACATGATCCGCATGATAATGCGTAAAGCAAATGATATCAATGGGATTAGGACTCCACCCCTTCTCTCTCATGGCGATCTGAGTGCCTTCGCCGCAATCGATCAAAATACTCTGTCCGTTATATTTCATCATCAGGGAGGTGAGCCATCGCCTTGGAAGTGGCATCATGCCTCCCGTCCCCAAAAGACATACATCTAACATATACTAACCCATGGTTTCTCAGACCAGCTCCGTCTCCTCACTTTCCTCCACAGGGATACGGAACTCTGCGATCATCCTGTCATAGCAGTCCTCACACAGATCAAATCGATGTCTGATGCCATCCTTTCTACTGAAGTAACCAAAAAGCATATCTGCGGAAAAGCATACGCCATCAATATATTTTACCTCATTTCCGCACATATTGCAAATCACTCTTTCCAATTTCCCGGTTATTGCATTGATTTTTCTCATCCTGCTCCCCTTTCTGTGCAGAGGTCACATGTTTTTCCACTGCATGTATCCTATTGTATCAGAATTATTCATGGGCGCAGATGGTAATTCCTGCAACAAATTCCGTTTCTATACCGCTAGCCTTCCTGCTTCCTTTTCCACATGATCAGTGCATCCTCCGTGGGTTTGGAATAAAACCCGGGCCTTATTCCTTCCTCCCGAAACCCGTGCTTACGGTATAGAGCGATGGCCGCAATATTACTCCTTCTCACCTCCAGAGTGTATTCCCTGACACCAATCTCATCCCCAAGGCGAAATAAAGCCTCCATCAAAAGATCAGCCACTCCCTTACGCCGCAGCTTTGGCGCCACCATAACCCTGTCGATGTCCCCTTCGTCGAAGGATACCGTCATACCGGCAAAGCCTATGGGCTTCTCCGCCATAAGAGCCACCAGATAATGACTATAGGAATGTGTCAAAAGCTCCCTGTACGCCCTTTCTGACCAGGGATCCGTAAAGCTCTCCGCATCTAATCGTGCAAGCTCCGAAACATACTCTTCCCGCAGATTGACAACCTCTATTTCCATGCTCTCCTCAGGCTTCATAGCGTTCATCTCTTTCCATGCTCTCCTCAGGCTTCATTGCGCTCATCTCTTTCCCGCTCTGCCTGACTCTTACGGAGGTACTCCGGCTGGTGCTGCGCAGCGGTCACAGTCCTGCCGAGAGAATAATACACAGCCCCGAGAGCCGCAATACTTCCGGCGCTTTGGGCATTCAAATGGGCCGGAGCAAAGCTAAAGGCCACGGGACAATCCTTCCTGATGACATCACGATAGACCGCAACGCCATCCCCCAAGAAGGTCACTCTCCGGTTGAGCCGCCCCAGCTTTTCCAACAGATCGTGAATATCCATAGCCTCCTGAGCCACCACAGGCCTTAGAACATGCTCAAACTCCTGTTCCGGTCCCGTTTCAGCTTCGGGGAATTCATAGACTCCCGTATAGACCTGATTTCGCCTTGCATCCATAATGGGACATACCAGATTAGAGCTGCCCCAAAGCCTGTAGGCGAGTCCCTCCAAGGTCGGCACCTCCACCAGCGGCTTATTCAATGCCAGTCCCAGTCCCTTCGCCGTGGCTGCGCCAATGCGCAGTCCCGTAAAGGACCCGGGGCCGGAAGCAATGGCGATGGCATCCACTGTGCTCAGATCCAGATCGATCATTTTTCTCAGCTCGTCCAGCATGGGCAGCAATGTCTGTGAGTGAGTCTTTTTATAATTGGTCGTATATTCTCCCAGGAGAACCCGATCCTCCACCACAGCAACGCTTGCCACCAGGCCGGAACTATCAATCCCTAATATCTTCATCTCTCGAAGCTCCCTCTCTTTTCCTCTACTCACCCATCCTGCAAAGTGTGATCCTCCGATAGTCAAAGCCCTTATCCGGATCCTTTTCTATGGTCACACGGATATATCGCTCCGGAAGGATCTCTTCGATCAGATTCGCCCACTCGATCAGACAGATCCCCTTTCCGTAAAAGCAATCCTCATAGCCGATCTCCTCCATCTCCTCCACATCTCCGATGCGATACACATCAAAATGGTAAAAGGGCATTCTCCCGTCCTCATAGATCTGCAGGATCGTAAAGGTGGGACTGTTCACATTGTCCTCAATCCCCAGTCCCTTGGCAACTCCCTGTGTAAACACTGTTTTGCCCACCCCGAGATCCCCGATCAGAGTATAAACCTGACCGGGCCTTGCCTCCCGGCCGATCTTTCTTCCAAACTCAAAAGTCTCCTCCGGGCTATAGGTCTCCAATGTAATGGTATCCCACTTTTCCAAACCTTGTTCCTCCCCGGTCATGGAATCCCTCTCCTCTTTCATCCTTCTTCCTCCAACTTCTTCGCCCACGGGCTAGGAACGAATCCTTACTTTAGCAGGCGGCATATGCGTACTGATCACTTCGATCAAGGCTCCCTGCTGATCCCCCAGCTGCGCTCTTGGGAAAATACTGGCGCTTCGCCCCGCTGTATAGATAATAATACTTCTGGAGGTGGAAACAGCCTTTACCATACTCTCCCAGGGCTGATTTTCCTTCACCTCACCCTGAGACACTGTGATCCCCCCTTCATCCAATACATAATGGAGGGGCTGATGAAAGCTCTCCGTCGCATTCCACTGTAGCCTGCTCTTCCCGTAGAGAGTAACAGGGATGTAGAACAGGACAACAAGCCCTGCGATGAGAAGCGCCCATCTCTGTGTCATAAAGCCCGCCACCACACAGAGCGCCCCCGCCGTACTCCCCACAATCCCACTGGAGCTGTGGTAATTATGCATCAGGTAATAGTCATATAGATCCGCCGCCGTAATACTGATATCCGTTTCAACCATAATCCTCTCCGATCCCATCCGTTGCGAAAGCTCCTCGGCTTTCTCCACCCACAAAAAGCACCTACGCCGTAGGTGCTTTTATCCTTTAAAGCCATTATAAAGATATCTCCGATAAAATGCAAGAACAATTTGGTGACGGATAAGCCGACAGCTCTTCCCTCAGATTACCCCGATCAAAACCAGGAATAATAATACAAAGGTCACCAGCACCGCTAAGGAAAACAGCAGGAAGCCAAGGCTGAATTTTCCCTTATCCGCGCCGGATTTACTGGGCTCCACCAGTCCCGCCGCCCGAAGTCCTGTCACCACAGGCTTATATAAGACCAGAGTCAGACCGGCATTGATCCCCCCCTTGATCAGGTTAAAGGGCAGGAATACCGTCGCCAGCATTCCGGCCACGACGCTCCTCTCCACTCCCATATAGAACGGGGTAATGATATAATTCCACAGCAGCATAGCCACCACCATCAGCACCACGCCCAATCCCAGTCCCACAAGCGCTCCCTTTTTTGTCCTGTGCTTTTGGTAATACCAGGCTGCAGGCAGGGCAAAAGCGCAGGTGGATACCACATTCATCAGCAAACCATAAGGGCCGGTACTGCTGATGGTGATCATCTCAATGAAGGACACCAGAAGGGACAGTATCACGCTGGAGAGCGGTCCGTAGAGCAGACCCGCCATCACGATCACCGCATCCTTGGGTTCATAGCTCAGAAATCCCGCCACATTCGGGATCACTCTGGCGACAACCACCGACACAAAGGAAACGGCGGCAAACATGGCTACCACAGCCATATAACGGGGTGACAAATTGTTTTTTCTCATTTTGATCCTCCTTTTTTGTTGGAAATCCTTGGAAAATCCTTCAAAAAAGGCCCTGAACCTTATTCGTTCAGAGCCTTGATCAAGCACAAAAATACGATCCTTCGATCGCACCTTTCTTCTTTCATCCAGACTGTACTGTTGGTTTCGGAGTTTCACCGGATCGGCCTTGAGATCACTCTCTCGGTTCGCGGACTATACCGCCAGTAGGGAATCGCACCCAACCCTGAAGAATTTTCTATTTACTTTTGCATCGATTATCGTAGCACCTTTGCCTCAAAAATGCAAGGGAGAATTTCTTTTTTTCCTCTTTTCTCTGACTCGATCTTGTGATAATATGAGCAAAAGAAAGAACAAGGTGACCGCGCGGAGCAGGACAGGATCCCTCGAAGCGGACACTGACAGGAGGAAACCGGCATGACCCAAGCGTTTGAGCTTTCCAAAAAGAAATTGTTTTTGTTTGACATAGACGGTACCATCGCCGTGGGGAACACCCTGTATGAGGGCAGTGCCGAGCTGCTTGATCACATCGACCGCATCGGCGGCAGGTCATATTTCATCACCAATAATTCCACCAAAAGCGGTGCGGATTATGTCAAGAAATTCCGGGAATCCTACCATCTGGAGACAGGGGAGGAACAATTTGTCACCTCCGGTTATATGACCCTGCGCTTTCTTTTGCGCCACTATGCGGATCGCACCATTTATTGCATGGGAACCCATTCCTTTATTGATGAGCTGCGCCGTCATGGCCTCAGCATCACAGAGAAATACCAGCCTGACATATCCTGCGTTGTCGTAGCCTATGACAGTGAATTAAACTATGAAAAGCTCTGCGAGACCAGCCGGGTTCTTGAGACCATGGCTGTGCCCTTCTACGCCACCAATCCCGACCTTCGCTGCCCCATCGATTTTGGATTCATCCCGGACTGTGGCGCCATGTGCAATCTCCTCACCGCAACCACGGACAAAGTACCCACTTATCTGGGAAAGCCCAGCCGGAAGGTGGTGGAGCTCTGTCTCTCCCTCTCCGGCTTTACCAAAGAGGAAACCCTGGTGGTGGGGGACAGACTCTATACGGACATTGCCTGTGGCATCAATGCCGGCGTGGATTCCTGCGTTCTCTTCACCGGCGAAGCCAAAAAAGAGGACCTGCAGGAAACGCCCTACAAGCCCACCTATCAATTTGAAACTGTTCTCGATTTATACAAAGCCCTAATTTAATCGTGTATGGACTTTTCCACCACGCCAAAGCCTAAGGGATAAGGCCCCGTGTGCACGCTGATGGTGGCGCCGATCTGATACAGGGGAATCTCGCCCTTAATGTCCAGTCCCGCTTCCTTCAGCGCTGCAAATGCGCGCTCCCTGAATTCCTCCGCCTCCTTCTTGTCATATCCAAAGCCGATGCAGACAGAGAACTTATCCGCACCGATGGTCTGCTCCTTTAAATAACTGACCAAAAGCTCAATGGCTTTCTGCGTGGTATTCTTTCTGCTCCTGCCGATACCGGAGGGGAAAATCTCTCCCTGCTTTAATGTGATCACAGGACGGATGCCCAGAAAGCTTCCCGCTACGCCGGCCACCTTGCCGATGCGCCCGCCGTGCTTCAAATATTCCATATCACCCACAGTAAAGAAAATCCTTCCCGTATCCCGGATCACTTCCAATCTCTCGATGGCTTCCTCATAGGTTTTTCCGGCTTCCCGAAGGCGAAGTGCTTCCAAAACATAAATTCCCTGCAGCACCGTATTGATCCGAGAGTCGATCACATGGATCCTGGCCTCCGGATACTCCTCCAGCACCAGCTCCCTTGCGCTGACTGCGGACTGCATGGAACCGCTGAATTTGGTTGTGATACAGATACAGATCACCGGCATTCCGGCCTTTGCATAAGGAGTAAAAGCTTCCACAAAATCCTGTACGGAGGGCATGGAGGATTTCGGATAAATCTTAGGATTATCCACCATCTGCTGATAAAAATCCCGAATACCGATCTCCACGATCTCCTTCTGATAGGTCTTGTCATCAAAAGAAACATAGAAAGGAACCACCGTAAGATCCTTTTCTTTTGTCAGCTCCACCGGCAGATCACAGGATCCGTCCGTGACGATATGAAATAATTCTCCCATTTTCAATCCTTTCAAAGCCTTATTTCGGCATCCTCAGTTTATTGCGAAAAGCGAAGACACATTCACGATTCCGGTCTCTGCAAAGCGCACCCGCATGCTGTGAAATTCATTCCCCTTCTTCTGCATACTTTATCATACCTTCCCTGAAAAAGCAACAATGTATCGCATCAATATTATAACAAAAAGTTCTTTTTTCGATTTCACATGGTTTTGAAAGCCACGATCATGATTACTTCACCTATTCCGGTCCATCTGCCAAAAATTTTACTTGCTTTTTGGCGATCAAGTGCTATAATAAAAAATGTGCCAAGGAAATCGGATCATCAGGCATTGCGAAATGGTTGCCGATACTATGGAAGCATAGCTCAGCCGGGATGAGCGTTCGCCTCACACGCGAAAGGTCAGGAGTTCG
>CACXDS010000120.1 GCA_902766425.1 uncultured Lachnospiraceae bacterium | reverse complement strand
CTCCTCACCGATTGCATTTACGGACTTGGTGCCGTTAAAATAATAATTACTGTCCTTGTAGATCTTTTTGGTGTCCTGCTTGCCCTTGGGCTTGATGTTCTCGCCTACGGTGTTTGCAGTCTTCATGGAAATGATGCCGGTGGCCTCAAAATCCGTATTCTTTGCATCATTGGTGTAGAATGCCACATTTGCTCCCTCGTTGTCGAAGGAGGTGGAATTCACCACCTGAATGTCAGGACAGGAGTTGGAATCGATGCCCTTTGCCTTGTTGGCAAAGGCCACACTGTTCTCCAACAGGTGGTATCCGGTAATGCTGGAGCCTCCCATCTTAAAGCCATTTCCGTTGCCCGCATTGATCTCTGCGCCGGTGACTTTGTCCTGAATATATCCATTCTTGTATGCGATACAGTTCCGAATGGTCACCTTCCCGATGGCACCTGTCTCAGGCTTTGCATAGAGATCCCAACCATCGTCCGCATTGTAATATGCGATACATCCGTCAAACACATTGCCGTCCGCCACAGTCAGCTTTGCGGTAAATCCGTCCGCATCCTCGTAGCCGGGGTCGGCGTTGTTGTGGGAAGTACAGTTCAAAACAAGGTTGTCGGAGGGCCAATCCTCCCAGAGGTCAGTCCCCTTATATCTGGAGATCTGAAGCCCCGTATTACCATTGTAATAGGTCATCAATCGGTCTGCCACATTATGGCTTCCGCTGATCTGCACACCCTTGCCGGTGGAGTTCGTTGCATCGAAGCCCTGCAGATACCAGTAATCGCCCGCAATCACAAGTCCGCTGCCCTGATTCTTAAAGTCAAGGACAGGTCTGGAGGAAGTCTTGGGATCAGCCATCAGGTAGATCAATTTTTCGTCAGTACCGTCAATGCCCCTCTCCACTGTCAGACCACTGGTCAGACTATAGATCCCTTCTTTTAGGATGATCTTCTGACCGGCCCTGGCATATTTCAGTGCCGTTGCAATGTCCATGGGGCTGTCATAGGAGCCATCTGCACCGGACCTGCCACTCGGCGCCACATAAACAATATCCTTTGCACTTACCGTATAGTTCACCACATGGGTAAATACCGCCGCATCATAGGAGCTGAGTCTCTCGTACTTGGAGGGATAATAATCCGCAGCCGGCGTCATGGTAATGCCAAAAGCGTTGTCTCCGGCATTCAGCGTCACAGGAACATGGAGCTTGACGCCGGCCCTTACCGCGCCATTGTAGATCACTTCCTCGCCGCGCTTTACATTCAGAGTACCGTCTGCGTTGCCGTAATAGACAAAGTCATAATCCGCGCTGTTAGCAATCTTAGAGGACTCCACCGTATAGGAAGGAGTCACATAGGATAAGGGTCTGTCCTCAGCTGCCGCATCGTCCGCAGGCGCGATGGTAGTAAGTCTGATATTGCTAAAGGTTACATCCACAGACCTGGAGGCAAAGAAGCCAATGTAAATATTGTTGGGATCCAGCTTAGTCAGCTCGTCGCCGTCGTCTCCGTGATAGAATTTCTGAGTCGTAGTCTTTCCGTTCTCAGTGTAGCTCAGAAAGTAACCCGTGTTGTTTCTCTGCAGCTCCAGATGGAAGGTAGTCACTGCATTGTAGTCGCCCAGATCGTTGGTATTGGTGTAGGCACCCACGCGGTTATAGGTACCTGCGGGCATATTCGCCTCTCCCAGACAGGTATCCAAGGTATACATCTTGGAACTGAATACATTAACCGCCGTTTCATCTGCGATGTTGGAAGGGGTCACGCCAATCTTCTCCTGCGCGCCTGCACCAAGCTTCATGGAATACTTTGTGCCGGAATCCGATACAGCCCGTTTTGTCATGTCATAATAGTATTCCACCTTCGTTATGGATGCCATGTAGGAATTGTTCCAGAATACGGAATTGTCCCCGTCCCGGCCGACCCGGTCCGCAGCCATCAGACCAAAGCCCTCCTGACCATTGGTATAAGCCCATTCATTCACGGTCACATCGGCTGACAGCGTGAAGTTTTCATTTTGGGGATCGATGGTGGTGTAATAGAATGCCACGCCATCGGTGGAGGCAGGAACCAGCTTGCCCTTGCTTCCCATACTCTTAAGGCTTACGGCGCCTGCTTCCACGCTGCCGCTTGCCGCATTGTTATTCGTCGCATAGTCCACTGCCACGCCATTCTTCTTCATGGCAGTCACGCCCTGACCAAAGGCTGCGAAATCCCAGGACTTCTTGCCTTCTGCCGTCACCATAAAGGCATCGCTCACTCCGTTCTCGGAGGCGAAGCCATTACCGTATGCCTTGACCTCAAACACATAATTTGCTCCAACGCTCAGTCCGCTGAAGGTGTAGGTTGGGTTCGAGGTCGTTATGGTGGAAATTATGCCATTGTTAGCATCCTTCAAGGTAAGCTGATAGGACTCTGCCTCCGGAACGCTGTTCCAGGTCACGCGGACCTGACCGTTGCCCTGATTCTCGGGCACATTCAAAACGGGCTGCGCCATGGGGAGCCTAAAGCCGGCCTGGCTCACTTCGTTACTCTCCTTGTCCAGCTCGTTTGTCCTCTGGAGAAACGCCTTAAAGGTGTAGTCACCGCTGGCTTGAGGGGTAAAGGTCACGCTTCCGGTATCTGAGGTCTCAGTGGTGGTTGCCGTCTGAGCGATCTCTCCCCGGGAATCCAGCATCCAGACCAAAAGGTCATCCGATGCAATGCCGCCCACTTCTGCGATGAAGGGAACGGTGATGGTGCCATTTTCCACATCCATGACGGGAGGTAAAAGCTCCGGGGTGCTGATCTCGGACCAGGCAGCCTGACTTCTGTAATCCAATGCCATGTAGTAAATGGTGGGCTTACTGCCCTGTGCGGAAAGGTAATAGGTATGACCCTTTTGCACATTAAATACCTTTGTGTCCTTTCCTCCGGTGCCAAACACCGTGTTGTCTGCCAGGGTCTCGCCGTTTGTGGTATCGGTGAAGAAGGTAGCATTTTCCTTCGCCTTCACCACCACCTTAAAGCGTCCGTCCTGACTGGGAACGATTTTCACAAATGCCCCCGAGCCGGGTACAGGGCTGGTGGTATTGACATTGCTGCCGGAATTTCCAAGCTGCTTTGCGTTATTACTGCCCTGCACGGAGGCATCAGTTGCCTTGTAGGGCATGTCCTCGCCCACGGTGATCTGGCCGTCCGCATAGCTCTCGGACGCCAACAGGCCACCAGTCAGGTCAACCTCTGTAAGTCCCTCCGTCACGGGCACCTCCACCTTGACGGAGATGGCGGTAAGGCCAGCCGTCACCAAGATGCCGGTGGCTCCGTTGATGGTGGCGGTGGCGGCAGCATCTGCATGACCGCTCATGGCCAGGTTGTAGGTTGCGCCGATGGCGAGCTTTCCAAAGCCCTCCTCTGCGGAATAAACATGCGCATCAGAGGCATTGGAAGCATTGGTAAGGGTCAGGGAATAGCCACTGGACCCGGTCTTGTCATTGATCTTTATCACGGGCTTCACGACAGTTGCCTCCAGGGCAATCTCCAGGGTAGCCATATCACTGGTCACCTTAACGGAGGTCTTACTGCCCACGATTGCCTTCGTATCGGAATCCGTCACCTTCAAATCATAGGTTGCATCGATCTTCAGGGTGGCATTTTCGCCGGGCACAAGTGCCACTGCGTCGTTAGCATCCGCCTGATTCACTGCCGTAATGGCATTGCTTGCCCCCAGGGTGCTCCCGGACGCCAGCTTTACTGCCACACTGACCGTTGAGGCGCTGACGCTGATAGTGGGATTCTCCATGGAACTTTGTATCTTTATGGTTGTAGCATCACTCACGCTGGCGCGATAGTCAGCCGCCACTGCGCCGCTGGCATCACATACGGCCAGATTGTAGGTGCCCTCCTCCAATTGCACTTCGCTGCCGGAAGCATTGGACGAAGCCTTCACTACGCCGTCCTTCATAAAAGCCACACTAAAGCCCTCCGATAGTCCGATAATCACGGGTGCAAGGCTCACGGAAGCAGCGCTCCCTGTGGTCTCTTCCACTTCGATCTCCGTGATACGCACGCCCCTTGCGCTGAAATCCGAAGGAGATACCACCTGATAGGTGCCTGCTGCCAGATCGGTATAGGTGATGGTCACGGGAGAAGTCCCCGTAACGGAATTGTTCACAGTCTCTTGGCCATCTCCCTGAATTCCCTGTCCGCTGCCATCCAGAAGTGCCATCCGGGACTCATTGGAGCTGCCGTTGCTGGAGAAGGATACCTTTACGGTAGCTTTTCCGCTCACGGTAAAGGAAATGATGCCCTGCGCCTGTTTGGTCAGTTCAAAGGAATAGGTGGAGCTGTTTCCCCGCACCGCCGAGCCCGTAAATGTAAAGTAATCATTTGTACCATATTTTCCTGCCGCAATGGTTCCCTTTTTGTCCACACCGCTGATGGACTCCTCCGGCTGAAGCTTATAGGTTGTCTGAAGCTGCACCGGAGTCTCCTCCACTTCGATCTCCGTAATGCGCACGCCCCTTGCGCTGAAATCCGAAGGGGATACCACCTGATAGGTGCCTGCTGCCAGGTCGGTATAGGTAATGGTCACGGGAGAAGTCCCCGTAACGGAATTGTTCACAGTCTCTTGCCCATCTCCCTGAATTCCCTGTCCGCTGCCATCCAGGAGTACCATTTGGGACTCATTGGAGCTGCCGTTGCTGGAGAAGGATACCTTTACGGTAGCTTTTCCGCTCACGGTAAACGAGATGGCACCCTGCGCCTGCTTGGTCAGCTCAAAGGAATAGGTGGAGCTGTTTCCCCGCACCGCCGAGCCCGTTAATGTAAAGTAATCATTTGTACCATATTTTCCTGCCGCGATGGTTCCCTTTTTGTCCACACCGCTGATGGACTCCTCCGGCTGAAGCTTATAGGTCACTGCCTCCGCAGCAGACACCTTCATGCTTCCGCCAAAGGAATCAACAGGTATGACGCCCAGCACCATCAATAGTGCAAGCATCCACGCCAGCATCTGTTTCCGGCGACGCAATGTGCTCCTTGACATAATACTCTCCTCCTTTTTCCTCCCCGCTACATGCGCCAATCCATGCGATGCCCGAAGCCTGCTTACCGGATCTGCCATGAGATGCCCGTAAGCTTTTCCGGCTGAGCATACATGTGAATGAGTCAAATGAAGCTTTGGCCCGACGCAATGTAACCGCTTACATTGTTTCTCTTTAAAACTTTAACATTTTTGAAGGATTTTTACAATAAAAGTTTTATTCGCAACTCTATTTTAGTAAATTTCTCCCAATTTTGCAGGCGTTTATTTGGTGATTATTTCAGAAGACCCCTGTAACCGTTTTCATCAATATAGAAAATCAGGCGCGATCGATGACGGACATACATCATCAACCGCGCCTAAGCCTGTGGATAATCCACTGATCATAATCATTTTAATGGACAGGTCATGCACTTTATATTCTTTCGCTCTTAATCAATCACATTCTTCACACCTATAATGGTGCCGTACTGGGCCTTCTGGGTGCTGATACCCTTCCGACTGTTGGCGGCATGTACGATCATTTCATCCCCAATGTAAATAGCCACATGGGTACAGCTCTTCCCACCGTTGGAGCTATAGCAGATAATATCCCCCTTCTGGATCTCACTGTAATCCACACTTCTGCCCGCAGAGGAGAGCTGGCTGGCCGGCGTCCTGCCCAGTGAATAACCATACTCGCCGTAGATCAGCTTGGTAAAGCCGGAGCAGTCCGTTCCGCCAGTCAGGCTGTTACCGCCATTGACATAGGGATTTCCCACAAACTGAAGCGCATATTCCACCAGCGAATCGCGGAGCTCCTGAGTGGTGCTGTAATCCCCCGCCGGAGCGATCTCCTGCGCGACAGCAGGCGCCTCAGTGCTCTGGGCCGTTACCTGTCCATCCTGCGCGGCCTGTGCCTGCTGAGCAGCAAGCGCAGCGGCTGCTGCCTCCTTGGCCTTCTTTTCCTCTTCCTGCTTCCGGCGCTCTTCCAGGGCCTTCTGTCTTGCGATCTCTGCCTGCTCCTCCTCGATGGAAATGGCGTAAGTAAATTCCTCCGTAATCTCCACATATTCTGCGGAGACATAACCGGTCTGCCCCTGGGAATACTCCACCTTGAGCCACTCTCCCAGATCCTCCACCAGCTTTGCGCGCTCGCCCTGATCCAGGTAGCCAATGCGCTTGGAATCCGTGGTGGTATCCTTCCTCACATTGAGTCTGGTGGCCTTAATCACCGCATAGCGGGTCACATAATCATCGATCACAGCAACGGCATCCTCTCCGTAAATAAAATACTCCGCCTTGATATAGCCCTCCACACTGCCGCTGGTCACATGGAGCCAGTCATTCTCCTCACCGGCCGTCTCTATAATGTGCGCTACGGCGCCATTATAGATTTTCCCGAGGATCTTGCCATCCGTGCTGGGCATGCTGCGAATGTTGACATACTTATCCACATGGGCGATAGCCAGCTTCGCATACTCGCTCTCCGTCTCCTGCTCCTGATCCGCAGCTGTCTCCCCCTCCGCATTTTGAGCTGATAAAGCATTTCCCGCCGTCTGTCCGGGCGTAGAGTATTCCGCCTGAAGGGAGAAAATGCTCGCTGCTCCCCCCTGTCCCAGGGACGCTCGCCCAAGCTGCAAAAGCTCCTGCTCGGAGAGCTCCTGCCCGAAGAGATCTCCTCTGGCCGGATCCAGATTGACCCCTGCGAAGCCCGAATTCAGATCGCTCCCATTCGCCGCACTTGCGTGAACAGGCAGCGCCAGAAGCATAGCGACTGCGGTCATCCCCGCAGCTGCAACACGCCCCCTATTAAAAATATGCTTTATATGCGTTCTGTTTCTGTAATCTAGTTGATCGTTACCGTTTAACTGATTTATCCTGTGCATGCTCTTATCTCGATTCAGCGATTTACGCCCTTGAATTATTACAAAATTATTACAATTGTTACGATACGGTATCATTGTAACAATTTTGTTACAATCTGTCAAGATGCTTGCATTTTTATGAAATGACTTCATACCTCCAAGGCTTTCTTTTGCAATACCGGATCGCCAATTCCCTGCCTTGGAGCTCCTCCGGTGCGGGATCCTCCAGCGGGGAAAAAACATACCATGCGGTCTGCTCTCCTTTATCCGTCCTATACCGGATCTCGTATTCCGAATAGTCAGCCGCCTTATAATGGCCGGGCTTCCCGATGGCAGCCTTCTCACTTCTGCCGGTAAATACCGCTGTGGTTTCGATCCAGCCCTTTCGGGAGGAGGGATGATTCAGTTTTACAAATAAATCAAACAGACTCATATTCTCGCCTTCTTATTCTCTGAATTCATAGCGCACTAAGGTTAGTCCCCTGGCGGGCGCTGTCGGTCCGGCAGCGCTGCGGTCCTTTGCCTCCAGGATCTGTCTCACAGCCTCCGGTGTCAGGCGCCCGCACCCCACCTCCAGCAATGTCCCCACAATAATGCGCACCATATTGTACAAAAAGCCGCCCCCCGTGACTCGGATCACCAGTTCTCCCTCGTTATCCGGCGTCAGGATGGCGCTTCCATCCTCCTTCGCTTTGGGGGCCAGGGCATTTTCAGAGGCAGCCGGGTGCCCTGCAAAGGCCGGTGTAAAGGTAAGCTCCAGGGAATAAACTCTGCGGACAGTGGATTCCACCTGCGCATTCTCCTGACAAAAGCTCTTAAAGTCATGCTCCCCGATCAGACAGACGGCCGCCTCCCTCATGGCCCCCAGATCGAGGGTGCGATAGACATGATGGCAATAAAGGCGCTTTACCGGCGGCAGAACGCGCCCCAGGTAGATGCGGTACTCATAGGTCTTTCGACTCTCGCATTTTCTGGGATGCCAGTCCGGAGGCACTTCCTCGGACTCAGTAATGCGGATATCCTCCGGGAGTCTGGCATTCAGGGCATAGCAGACCTTCTCGGCGGGAATGGGGCTGGCCACATCGAATACCGCCACATTCCCCAAGGCGTGAACGCCTGCATCGGTGCGGCTTGCTCCCACCACTCTGATCTCCCGTCCATAGAGCTCCGTCAGAGCCCGGTTCAGCTCGCTCTCAATGGTGATCCCATTACTCTGGAGCTGCCAGCCATGATAATTGGTACCGTCATAGGAGACCCAGAGCCGGATGCGCTTTAACCGGACATCCTCAGTGGCCTGCGGCAGCTCCTTCTCATGGGCGTTGTCCCCTCTTTCTATCATCTTCCGGTCCTCCGCTTTTCTTCGCATTAGCTTTTCTTGCATTAGCTTTTCTTCGCATTAGATTGTAAGCATGGGAAGCTTCAGCCTCCCCGCCCAGATGGAAAAAACCATAAAAAAGAGCAGGAGCAGATAGGCCAAGTAATCCCTCCCGTGATATTTCAGCGGTTTCATCTTTGTGCGGCCCTCGCCTCCCCGATAGCATCTGGCCTCCATAGCCATGGCAAGATCACTTGCGCGCCGGAAGGCGGACACAAAAAGGGGCACCAGAAGGGGCACCATGGCTTTGGCCCGCACGATGAGATTGCCGCTCTCAAAGTCGGCCCCCCTTGCCATCTGAGCCTTCATGATCTTATCCGTCTCCTCCAGGAGAATGGGAATGAACCGCAGCGCAATGGACATCATCATGGCGATCTCATGTACGGGAACCTTGAATATCTTCAGAAAGCGAAGCCCTTTTTCCATTCCGTCTGTGAGATTATTGGGTGTGGTGGTCAGGGTCAGCAGGGATGAGCCGATCACCAGAAGGGAAAGACGCAGCGCCATGGAGACGGCAATCCCCGTGCCCTCCTTGGTGATGTGGAGCTTTCCCAGTGTGAACACCGGCGTACCCGGCGTCAGAAAAAGGTTATAAAGCACCGTCACCATCAGTAGAAAGAGAATGGCCTTCATCCCCTTTACCATAAAGCGAAAGGGCACATGGGAAAGCCGGATCACAAATGCCAGAAACAAAATTGCCAGGGCATACCCCAGAAAATTCTTGTAAAAAAAGATGGTGATGACATATATGAGAGTCCCTGCCAGCTTTACCCTGGGATCCAGTTTGTGGATCACGGACTCCGTCTGATAATATTGTCCTAACGTAATATCTCGTAACATATCTCTTCGCCCCACTATCCTCTCCGGAATAGCTTCATGATCTCATCCGCAGCCTCCGCCACGGTGGTGCAGTCCCCGTCCACTTCATAGCCCTTTTCCAAAAGCCCCTGCATGATATAAGTCACCTGGGGTGCGGCCAGTCCCATCTCTTCCAGCTCCCGATACCGATGAAATACCTCCCTCGGTGTGCCGTCCATCTTTATGCGCCCTGCATCCATCACCAGAATGCGATCCACATATTCCGCCACATCCTCCATGCTGTGAGAAACCAGAAGAATGGTCATATTCTTTTGGGTCTGAAGGCTCTTGATCAGCCCCAGGATCTCATCCCGTCCCTTGGGATCCAGCCCGGCTGTGGGCTCGTCCAGGATCAGAACCTTGGGCTCCATTGCCAGAACCCCTGCGATGGCCACTCTTCTCTTCTGCCCCCCGGATAGATCAAAGGGGGACTGATAATAGAGCTCCTCCGGCATACCGACACTTCGCAGCGCATTAAAGGCCCGGTATTCCGCATCCGCCTTGGATAGTCCCAGGTTCTTTGGCCCAAAGCATACATCCGAAAACACATCAATCTCAAAGAGCTGGTGCTCCGGATACTGAAATACAAGCCCCACCCTGCTGCGCAGCTCCTTTAATTTATAATCCTTATCGTAAATATCCTGTCCGTCAAAATAAATATGGCCGGAGGTGGCCTTGAGCAGACCGTTCAGATGCTGCATCAAAGTGGATTTGCCCGATCCTGTGTGGCCGATAATACCCACAAACTGGCCATCCGGAATGGTAAGTGAAATATCGTCCAAGGCTTTCTTCTCATCCGCCCCCGCATCCCCATACGAATAGGTTAGGTGATCTATGATAATAGGCATATGTTGATCCTTCCATCGTTTTAGAACAATTGCATACTTTGCTCAATCTATCGGTTTTTGTCCATCGCTTACCCTATAGCCGCCAAAAACTCTTCCACCGTCAGTATCCCATCCGGCAGAGGCAATCCACGCTTCTTCAGTTCATGTGCCAAAAGGGTCACCTGGGGCACTGTAAGCCTCAGACTCTGCAGCTTTTCCACCTGGGAAAAGATTTCTCTTGGCGTCCCCTCCATGACCACCCTCCCCTGATCCATGACAAAAACCTGATCCGCATGTACCAGCTCCTCCATGTAATGGGTGATGAGGATCACGGTGATGCCCTCCACCTGGTTCAGTGCCCTGGCAGCCCGGATCACTTCCTTTCTGCCCATGGGATCCAGCATTGCGGTGGGCTCGTCCAGAACAATGATCTTGGGATGCATGGCCAGCACGCCCGCGATGGAAACGCGCTGCTTCTGACCGCCGGAGAGCTTGTTGGGTGAATGCTTGCGATATTCATACATCCCCACTGCCTTCAGGCTCTCCTCCACCCGCTCCCAGATCTCCTTCGTGGGGACTCCCATATTTTCGGGGCCGAAGCCCACATCCTCCTCCACCACCTGGCCGATGATCTGATTGTCCGGATTCTGGAAGACCATACCCGCACACTGTCTGATGTCCCAGAGCTTATCGTCATCCCTGGTGTCCATCCCATCCACCCAGACCGTACCCTCGGTGGGGGAGAGAATGGCGTTGATATGCTTGGCCAGTGTGGATTTTCCTGAGCCGTTATGGCCCAGAATGGCGATAAAGCTCCCCTCCTTCACCTGCAGGGAAACATGATCCACCGCGGAGACAATGCTTTCCACATTGCCTTCTTCGTCCCGCCTGATATAGTCAAAAACCAGATCCTTTGTCTGTATGATACTCACTGCTTCCGCCACCTTTCTCCGGGCCTTTCAAAACCTTTGCCAATCCGCTGTGATTGTCGACTAGGCCAGTCTGATCAGATCGCAGTTCTTGCACAGTACTGCCCAGAATTTTTCCAGCGGGATTTTCCTATATCTGCAGATAATGGAGGTATTTGACGCGCCATGTCCAACGATGAGAATACTTTTGCCCTGTGCCAGCTGTGGCTCCACTACCTCCTCGATAAATTGCCCTGTTCTGTCAAACAGCTCCTCGAAGCTCTCCGCTCCTCTGTCCGGGACATAATGCTCGGGATCCTTGAACATCTTGCAGATATTCAGCTCCGGATGATCGGAGACATTTGCCATGCCCTCATACTCGCCAAAACACATCTCCCGAAGTCTGTCATCTATCATAATGGGCACATTTCTTGACGCGAGAAAGAGCTCGGCTGTCTCCCGGGCCCGCTGAAGCGGCGAAACATAGCAGACATCAAATTTCACCTCGGAATACTCCCCGATGATCTCCTTTGCCATATTCCTGCCCTCTTCATTTAAAGGAATATCCCTGCTTCCCTGCAGCCTGTGCTCCGCATTCCAATCTGTTTTTCCGTGACGCATGATGTATAACATATTTTCACTCTTCCCTCGATCTGATGATCTAAGCTCTTCTCTGATTTCATTACGCAATCCTTTGCCGATAGAACAGAATCTCCCTGATCGCTATCCCTGCGTGGATTACTCTCTATGTCCGACCTATGTCCGACCCGGAAAGAACTTTTTTCCTCTTGCCTGAACCCCGGGCGGCTATTGCTTGAAGTCCCGGTTGTCCATTGCCCGAAACTCCTATGGCTTTTGCATGAAATTCCCATGGCTTATGCATAAAGCTCCAAATGGCTATTGCATGGACCCTTTCCCTTGGATCAAGCTGCGAAGCTTATCCGTTTCATAGGTGGGAATCCACATGCATAAATATTCTTCCCCGGAATAAACCTCGACGATATTGTACTGTATAAGAATTCTGTTTGGGCGAGACACCTTGACGCCCTGTTTTTTCAGCTTCTGAGGAGTGGTCTCCTGCAGCCATTGGTTGATCCGACATTTCTGCGTTTCCTGTTCGATTTTATAAAAAGCTTCCAACGGGATCCGCACGGTTCTGAGCACATCCGCCAGATAGAGAGCATCCTCATCTCTCCAGGCCATCATCAGGCTGTTGGCACAGATCCCACCGCCGGGATTCCCGAAAAGCCAACCTGCAGGCTCTTTTTTGTCCGGCACCAGAATCTCCAATGTCTCCGCATCACCGGGTACGAACATTTCGGAAATCGCCTGCGAAACCATATCTTCATTCAGGGCACGAACGGAGGAGCGCCCGAGCCAAAAGCTTCCGATCAATAGTACGATCCAATATCCTCCCAGAGTGCAGAGACCGGTTATCAATTCAAATGCTCCCGGCATGCCGATCAGATCCCCGCCGATCCATAATACAAACATGACTGCCACAAATAAAAGGGCTATCCTCTTCAGACTGCGCCATCTGCGATCCTGGCTGTCATTCCACTGCCTGATCTGATTCTGTAATTGTTCGGATGGCTGCGCACAGATATAGGTTGCCCCCGCAATACTGCCATTCTTTTCCTGAAATATATTTTCCATTCAAGCTCTCCCATGATGTAAATACCAGTCAGTTAAATACAACAGAATATAAAATGCCGCAAGAAGCATATATCTGCAAGAATATATGCTGCAAAAAAGTATGCTGCCGGAGACATTTTTGAACCAATAAACTATAATACTTGCAAGCTACTTCTATGTATACGGATAAAAACCCGAGCACATATACTTTAAGATATCACATTCTCCGCCTTTTGGAAAGTAAAACTATGAATCAAAGTAAGATTCAAATATTTCGCTTGCTTTTTTCTGAAATCGTTTCATAATATAATTGTTTACGGTTATTATTCCCGGATCATGTTTTCGATCTATGATCCGTTTTGCAGATGATCCGGCATTTTGAGTCAATCATTTCAGAATAATCTCAGGATCGGAAATCATTTTTCCTCAATAATATTTCATTTTCTGATCCATTCTTTTTAAGGTTTAAGGAATTATCCCTGTACCATGGGATTATGTGCCATGGACTCATATATGAGGGGGATT
>CACXDS010000119.1 GCA_902766425.1 uncultured Lachnospiraceae bacterium | reverse complement strand
TCCATAGTACAGTTCAGTTTCCCCATACAGAGGATCCGACATGTCTAATTCATGCAATTCACATATATATTGCTCAAATTCTTCCTCGTTCATGGAAGTTACAAATTGAACAATTTCATCATAGGTTTTGTCCGGATCAAATGCATAGCTTGTTCCCCATTCTTCGTTTAATCGAGCCAAAATCCTAAGGTATGGGTCCAGAACATTTCCTTCGGTTTCCTGCCCGGAAAACACAGAGTTTTCCTGTTCCTGTGAAGCCGCAGTCATTGGCTCCTGTTCATCCTCTTTGATCAGATTTGCAAGCGTCGTCGTTCGTGTAGGCAACAGTCCAAGGCATAAAACAGCGACAGCGGCGATCAAAATGACCAGCGTAACCTTTTTGACTTTCTTATATCTCTGCATATTTCTGATCCTCTCCTTCACATTTTCCTCCCCGAAATCAACCGGTATTCCGCTCGGAAAACGCAGATTTGCGGAAACAGAGAGCAAGGTGGTCGAATACTCCGCGCGTATCCCCTCGCCCATTCTGCCAATGACGGCCTCGTCACAGCTCATTTCCATGTCATTGCAAAAAAGAAGAAACGCGATCCATGCCATGGGGTTAAACCAATGAATGCATGTTGCAGCAAATCCAAGCAGCTTTGCCACATGGTCAAACCGCCTGATATGAAGCTGCTCGTGAAGAATAACATACTCCAGCTCCTGCTCATCCAATTCCATCGGCAGATAAATCCTCGGACGAAGCAGTCCCATTACAAACGGCGATGATATTTTCTCTGTCATGTAAATGTTCTCTTTATAACGGATTGCCGTTTCCACTCTCTTGCGAATCCCCAAAAAGGAGATCACGCAATAACCGAAAAGAAGAAGCACGCCGACAAACCACACATTTTTTCCAATTACAAGGAAGAGCTCTTTTTCTTCTACTTGATTGCCCGGAGCAGCACTTCCCGATAACTGCATCGAAACCGCCTGCTCCACATCCCCATACACCCATTCTTGTACCGTTGCATCCATGTCAGGAATGGGGCTGAACTCAAATCTGATGGCAAATGGGCAGAGAAGGCGGAAAAAGACAACACTCCAGAGCATGTAGGAAATCATCTTTGGAAATCTCTTCAGCGCCAGCCTGACCGGAATCACCAGCAGGATGACAATGCTTGCGGACAGACTCATTTCAAGGACTTCCAGAAAAACCCGTTCCAGCATGGCTCACCTCCTCATGCTCTCTATGATACTTTTGAGTTCCTCGACCTCGCTGTCCGTAAGCTTTTTCCTTGTGCCGAAAGCAGCCAGAAATGCCGGCAGGGATCCGCCAAAGGAATCCTGCACATAGGCCGTGCTCTGATCGGCGTAAAAATCGTTTCTAGAAATCAGCGAAGTCACCGTTCCATTTTGGTTTTGGAACAAACCTCGCTCACACAATCGTTTGAGCACCGTAAAGGATGTAGTTTTTTTCCATCCAAACTCCTTGTTTGCAAGCCCTGCAAGCTCCCCTGATGTAATGGGCTCACTTTCCCAGATCATATCGGCAAATCTCGCTTCTGCTGTACCGGGTCTCAAATCTCCCAATGGAATACACCTCCTTAACCGTTGTCGGCCGCCGGACATTTACATGGCGATGCCCGTCAAATAAACTTGGCTCCTATTTATATCCTTTATTACAATTGTATACTACAATATGTAGAATGCCTTGTCAATGTAAAATTATCCTCTTGTCGGCATTATGTTTCTTTTATTAATGCTCCACAATAAGAATAATTATAAAAAAAACGGCCATCCGTCATGGACAGCCGCAAAGAAATCTGATTTAGTGTGAAAAAAACCTTAAACCAGCCTCCTGTTCCCGGGAATCCTTACTCCACCCGGTCAGCAAATTTAATCCGATAAATCCTGCGCAACGCATCATCGATCCGCTCCTGAGAGATGGTTCCGTTCTGCACTGCCTGAAGCACCCCGTTGTAAGCCTGCTCAAAGTTCTCCGGACAGAGCAGCATATCGCAGCCCGCCTTCAGAGCCAGAATCGCCGCCTCATCCGCAGAATGATAATCCGCTACTGCCTTGTCATTCAACATATCTGTGATCACCAGCCCGTTATAGCCCAGCTCTGTACGCAGGATCCCGGTAACGACACGATCGGACAGGGAACAAGCCATATTATCCCCCGTCAGGGCAGGTGCCCCCATATTCCCCACCATGATAACCGGTACTTTTTCATCCACAAGCTTCTGGAACACTACAAACTCCTCCGCCCAGAATTCCTCCTCCGTGCGCTCGGAAACGACAATCCCGGTCGCAGGATCTGCGGTGACACTTCCCATACCCGGGAAATGCTTCACACAGGGCAGGATCTCCTGCTCCTGAAGCCCCCTAATCATGCTTGACGCAAAGCCCGCAACCTTCTCCGCATCCGATCCGAAGCTCCGATCCTCCATCACACTCTTCTCCACATTCGCCAGATCCGCTACAGGAGCCAGATCCATATTGAGGCCCAGCTCCTTCAGATAGGTGGATACCGTAATTCCTGCCAGATAAGCCTTCTGCGTATCTCCGTCGGCGCCAAGCTCTTTTGCATTGTCCGTCTTACTTCCGATATTCATGTTGGCAAGCACTGCAGCCTTTCCGGTCTCCTCTTCCATGGCCAGAAAGATGGGATACTTACTGTAAAGCTCTGTGTTGGAAATCATTTTCTCAAAGGAATCCTTATTCTTCACATTCTGCTTCGTGTAAAGAATCCCTCCCACCGCATATTTTGACAGAGCATTCTTGGTGCTGTCCCCGGCTCTTGTCACCGGCTTCACTCCCGTCAGGAGCTCAGGCGTCACCATAAAGAGACCCGCCACCTTATCCTCAAGGGGCATCACCTCAATGGCCGCATTTACCACCTGATCCAGCTTCTGCTCATAGGTCAGTACCACCGGTTCATCCTGCGTTTCCGACTCCTCCGTACTCTGACTCTCCTCCACCAGACTGACCGTTGTCTCCTCCTCCGAAGTACTCTCCTCAGTCTCCTGTGAGCTCTGGCTGGCTATGGTTGGATTCACCTTTGATGCCCCATTCCCTTTCGACACAAAATTCACCAGCGTCACCACTCCCACCGCCAACGCTATGATAAAAAGGATCACCACAGAATAAGCCAGAATCTGATTTCTGATCCTGCGCTTCCTTCTCGCTTCCCGCCTGTCTGCTAATTTCTCTTGCTTTTTCTTATCGTCGCTCATATGCCCTCACACCATTGTCAAATATACTGACAAATATCCTCTTTTTATGATTTCTTTTATGATTTCTTTTATGATTTCTTTTATGATTTCTTTTATG
>CACXDS010000118.1 GCA_902766425.1 uncultured Lachnospiraceae bacterium | reverse complement strand
GCGATCCTTTCGATCATTTCCTTTGTCACAAATGCTTTCTTTTCCATTTTTTCTTCTCCTGTCCGTCCTGATTATCAGTATCTATTGTTTTCCCTTGTTTATCCTTAGATATCCTCGATCTGCCAGTCAATGGGTGCCACACCGTTCTCCTCCAGAAAGAGGTTCGCCTTGCTAAAGTGCCTGCATCCGAAAAAGCCCCTGCTGGCGGAAAGCGGACTGGGATGCGCCGCCTCCAGGATCAGATGCTCCGGATTATTGAGGAGCGCCTTCTTCGCCTGGGCTGGCCGCCCCCAAAGCATGAACACAATTGGCTTCTCCTGCTCATTCAGAACCCGGATCGCCGCATCCGTAAAGTTCTCCCAGCCCTTTCCCTGATGGGAATTTGCCATATGCTCCTGCACAGTCAGCACCGTATTCAGAAGCAGTACTCCCTGCTTTGCCCACTTCTCCAGATAACCGTTATTCGGAATTTTACATCCGAGATCATCCTGCAGCTCCTTATAGATATTGACCAGGGATCTGGGAATCTGTGTGCCCGGTCTCACAGAAAAGCAAAGTCCGTGCGCCTGTCCCACCTCATGATAGGGATCCTGCCCTAAAATCACTACCTTGACCCTTCTGAGCGGCGTATATCGAAAAGCATTAAAAATATCGTCCGCCGGCGGAAAAATCCGCTTTGTCTGATATTCCTGTTTGACAAATTCGTACAAGTCCTTATAATATGGCTTCTGAAACTCCGGCTTAAGCGCCGGAAGCCAGTCATTATCTATCATTGCCATGCTAAGCTTCATCCTTTCCGGGTTTCCTTTCACCCCTATCAGCTTCCGCTGCTGTACGCCAAGGCCTTGTTCCTGCAACCATTCCTGCCTTGCACTACCCCTATCCTTCCTCACAGCTCTCTCAAGCTCCGGTCTTACAACTGCTTTTCGCCTTGCACTACCCCTATCCTTCCTCACAGCCGCACGCTGACGCCACGGCCCCGCAGATACTCCTTGACCTCCCGGATTTCCAGCTCCTTATAATGGAAAAGGGATGCCGCCAAAGCCGCTTCCGCTCCGCCCTCCGTCAAGGCCTCATAAAAGTGCTCCAGCCTGCCTGCGCCGCCGGAGGCGATGACGGGGATCCCCACGGACTGCGAGATGGCCCTGGTCAGTTCAATATCATACCCTGCCTTTGTTCCATCCCCGTCCATACTGGTGAGCAGAATTTCACCCGCTCCCATTTTTTCCGCCTTGACAGCCCATTCCACCGCATCCATTTTCATGTCGACCCGACCGCCGTTTTTGTAGATATTCCAGCCGCTGCCATCCTCACGGCGCTTGGCATCTATGGCCACCACCACGCACTGGCTGCCGAATTTGTCAGCCGCGTCACTGATCAGCTGTGGATTCATGATCGCGGCGGAATTGATGGAAATCTTATCGGCTCCCTCTCTCAGAATTGCCTTGAAATCCTCCACACTGCGGATTCCGCCTCCCACAGTAAACGGAATAAACAGCTTGCTGGCTACCTGCCGCACCCAGGCAAGCTGGGTTGCCCTGCTGTCTGCGGAAGCTGTGATGTCAAGAAAAACCACTTCATCCGCTCCGGCTTTATCATAAGCCGCAGCCACATCCGCCGGATCTCCCGCATCTCTTAAATTCACAAAATTGATTCCCTTTACCACTCTGGCATCCTTGATATCCAGACAGGGTATGATTCGCTTTGTGTGCATCTCTTAACCTCTGTTTCTGATAAAATTCTCCAGTATCTTAAGTCCTGCCTCCGAGCTCTTTTCCGGATGGAACTGGCAGGCAAATACCTGTCCGCTCTCCACCGAGGCATGGATCTGTGTCCCATACTCCGCCGTTGCCGTGACAATTTCAGGATCCTTCGCCTCCAGATAATAGGAATGGACAAAATACACAAAGGTTCCCTCATCCAAGCCCTCAAATAATCTGCCCTTTCGCGGAAAATGCAGATTATTCCATCCGATATGAGGAATCTTAAGTCCGCTCTCAGCGGGAAGCCTCAGAATCCTTCCGGGTAAAATGCCGAGTCCCTCTACTCCCGGGCTCTCCTCGCTGCTCTCAAACAGTAGCTGTAATCCAAGGCAGATCCCCAGAAAGGGCTGCCCCTGTGCCACGCTCTCCCGGATCACCTCCACTAGCTCATAGCGATGAAGCTTTTCCATGGCATCTCCAAAGGCCCCCACGCCGGGAAGGATCACTCCATCCGCCTCCAGAATCTCTTTTCTGTTGCGTGTGATCACTGCCTTCTCGCCCAAATACTGAATTGCCTTTTCCACACTTTTGATATTTCCGGCATCATAGTCTATGATCGCGATCATGAATTGTCTCCGCCTTTCCTTTGCTGTCCGCCCAAAATCCTTCTTTGGTAAGCTCAAAGCCCCTGTCCCATAACATCCGCTATCTTCTCCGGGTATGCTCAAGGCCTCTGCTCATCAATCCACAAATACCGTCTCCGGCAAGCCTTCCTCTTCCGGCAAAAGATCCCTGTCCACCTGCCCATCCGAAGAAGGAAATGCATCTGAGTCTGTCTGTCCCAAGCCGTTCGAGCCATCATTTCCTGCTTCTTCCCAGTCATCGAAGGAGCCGCCTGCAGCAATGGAGCGGACCATTTTACTGTAAGTCAGGTCATCCTCTTCGTTTGCGATGATCTTCGCCTCTTCCTCGGTCAGCCTGTATTTCGAATTCAAAATATCCATCATCTGCTCATATACTTCCTGCACTTCAGAAACGGCATTCCATTTTCCCGAAAAGGCATAAAGAGTGGGATAATCGTGCACCGACTGCATTAAGCTGTCCAGTGCCTCCGCCTCCTGCCCGTTTTCAGCCAGCATTTCATATTCCTTCATCCAGAGCCGGATCCGCAGGATACTCTCTGATTTGCCGAACATCACCTGCTCACTCTCATTCAGCTTCTTTCCCACCAGATTCTGATAGCACTCCTCATAATCACCTGCCCGAAAAGCTGCCGACGCCCTTTTCTTCTCGGAGAATTCCACCGTTACCGTGCTGAGCACATAAAAAGCCGCTCCCAACGCAATGCATACCAGGAAAATAAGCTGTACCCTCTTCTTGGAAAGCTTTTTTCCTGGCTCCTCCACTGCCTTGGTCTTTGGCTCCTTCACCTTTTTGGGCTTCTTCGCCTTCTTTTCTTTTTTGACGGGGATCTCCTCGTCCTCACCCTCGGCAGCCTGTTCCTTGCCCTTTCCCTTTTTCGGTTTCTTTTTCTTCTTTTTACCGTCTTCCTTGTCCAGTTCCTTCAGTAT
>CACXDS010000117.1 GCA_902766425.1 uncultured Lachnospiraceae bacterium | reverse complement strand
TGCCTTAGTGACCGCCCCGTCAAAGCGGGACAAGAGATTCTTAAACTCCAGCTTTTTGCATAACTCATAGGCCTCCGGTGTATAAAAGCCTTCCGCAGCTGCCTTCTCATAATCCAAATAAAGCTCACAGTCCGTCTTGATGGTAGCCAGCGTTTTGCTCAGATCTGCCAGTTCCCGATTGGCCGCCAGCGTCTCCCGGACACTCTTTTTGGTAATCTCCTCCAAATGCTCATAAATCCCGTCCAGAGAGCCGAACTGAAGCATCAGCTCCGTAGCCGTCTTCTCGCCAACCTTGGGCACACCCGGAATATTATCCGCAGTATCCCCCATGAGAGCCTTTAATTCGATGAACTGCGTGGGTGTTACCCGCAGCTTTTCCAGCACATCCTTCGCGTAGTAATCCTCGATCTCCGTCCGCCCCTGCTTCGTCTTAGGGATCCTGATCTTGATATGATCCGTGGCGATCTGCAAAAGATCCCGATCCCCGGATACCAGGGAAACCTCCTTGCCCTCCGCCTCGGCCCTCTTCGCCAAGGTTCCCAGAATATCGTCCGCCTCCAGTCCCTCGTGCTCCAAAATCTGAATCTTCATGGCCCGGAGCATATCCTTCATCAGAGGCACCTGCTCCCGCAGCTCCTCCGGCATGGGCTTACGTGTTCCCTTATATTGCTCATACATGAGATGACGGAAGGTTTTGGCGTGAACATCAAAGGCAACCGCCAGATAGTCCGGCTTTTCCTCCTCCAAGATTTTAAACATAATATTCAGAAAGCCATAAACCGCATTGGTATGGATTCCCTGAGAATTGGTGAGATTCGGCAGACCGTAAAAGGCCCTGTTTAAAATACTATGTCCATCGATCAATACTAATTTTTGACTCACTCTTATTCCTCCTAAATCACGAGCCACATGACAATCCCTGCGATCACTCCCACTGCCAGAATCTCCGCCCAGAAGCCGGTCTGCAGGATAGCCTCATTGCGGCTCATTTTCCGCCTTGCCTCCTCCATGCGCACATTCCATTCTTTTTGGAGGTCAAAGGCTTCGCCCGCCTCCAATCGCTGCAAGCCATCGGAAACCAGGAAGTGGATAGTCAGCTCCTCTCTGCAATCTCCGCAGGACTGCATGTGGGCATAAAAATCCTTCAAAGTGAGATAATCCATTTTTCGATTGATAAAGCTTGGAATATCTTTTTCAAATTCCTTGCAATCCATAATGATGCACCCCGTCAGAACCTACTTGCCCTTCCTGCGAGAAGAGCTCCCCCTTCGTCCGCCATTACTCGCCTGACTCTTCGACTGATTTTTACTGTTAATGCTTGTCTGACTCTTCGTCTGGTTTTTGCCCGTATTACTTGCCTGACTCTTCGACTGCGTTTTCGATCTGGCGGATCGTTTTCCCTGTGCTTTCCCGGGATTTCTCCTGCTTGAGTTTACTTCCTTCTCATCCTCTCCAAAATCCCCCTCCGCCTTCTCGGCATAGGCAACCGTATCCTTCATAGTGATCTCCAATTCCGGAAGATCCTTGACAAAATCACTGAATTTGCGATATCTGCCATAGTTTCTGGCATCAAAATCGGAATAAAGCCTCGTGAGCAAACGCCCCAGCTCGGACAAAAGGATCTGGCCATTTTCATCGGAATGCTTATCAATGATTTCCAGCATGCTCTTCTTGATCACAGAAAGCTCCGTGATGGGCGCAGGAATACTTTCCTGCTCCGCTCCCTGCAGGCGACCATCCACCTTGGCCAGCTTTTTCTCCTCCTCCGTAAGCGAATTCTTAAAGAGGATATCCAAAACCTTAAACTCATCGCAGGATTTTACAAATGGCGCGGGAGTTTTGGATTCACCCATGCCGATCACAAATTTGCCTGCTTCCCGAAGCCTCATGGCCAGTCTGGTAAAATCACTGTCAGAAGAGGCCAGTATAAAGCCATCCACATGATCTGCATATAGGATATCCATAGCATCTATGATCATGGCGCTGTCGGAGGCATTCTTCCCATAGGTATAGCTATATTGCTGGATCGGTGTCAGAGAATTATCCAGCATCACACTCTTCCAGGTGTTCTTGCTGTTTGAGGTCCAGTCCCCATAGATTCGTCTCACACTGACCGTCCCGTAGTTTTTTGCTTCACTCAGCATAATATTCATATAGCTCGGCGAAATATTATCCGCATCGATCAAAAGAGCTAATTTTCTATCTTCCAACTCCATTTTTCTATGCCCTTTCCGATAAAGTACATAAAAACCCAAACTACAAATAGTATATCCCAAAATGCCAATTATTTCAACACAAAACAGATTTTGAATACATGTAAGTGCAGCATAACTGCTAAATTAGTTACATCATTACAGTAAAAAAAATGGCACAGCGCTAAAGCCTGTGCCACATAGGAATCATATAAACATTAAAAGATACTAAAAACCAAATTAGAGATTGCTCATCAGCTTCGTCTTATGAGCATCAAACTCCTGCTGAGTCAACATGCCTGCCTTCTGAAGATCCATCAGGCTGGTAACTCTCTTCTTGAATTCATCCATGCCGCTATAAGGAGCAAAGATATCATCGATACATTTCTTCTTCTGAAGCTCATATTCCTGAGGAGTCTCAAGACCCATCTTAGGAAGAGCAACATATACAGAAATTCTGGTGACAAAGTCTGCGATGGAATCCACTTTGCCGAGCAAGCTCTTCTTCTTGGATTCAAACTCTGCCTCAGTCAGCCAACTGCCTTCCTTCAGAGCCATCAGATCCTCACCGATCGCCTTCACATCGTCAGGACCGCTGATGCTTCTGTTCATGCAAGCATCAATAACAGGTGCCTGCTTCTTATGAAGCTCTGCGTCAGAAATGATACGCTCCTTAGCAAGCAAAGGCCACTTGTTCATTCTGCTCACCATACCGGTCAAAGGACG
>CACXDS010000116.1 GCA_902766425.1 uncultured Lachnospiraceae bacterium | reverse complement strand
TATCTTCCCAGCATCTCGTCCAGACTGATCCCGAAATTATTCTGGTAATAAAGATTCATGGTATTGTAAAACTCGGGATCGTTCATCATGGGCAGAAATACTGTATTGTATGCATACAAAAGCAGAGTTCCGGCAAATAGCAGCCCGATCACGCACAGATACATGCCGAGCCGGCTGGTGGAATTCAGCGGCGTGCCCTTCCGATAGGAGAGGGCAACAAAGATCAGCCCCATGCTTCCGGTAAAAAGAGGGATGATCCCCGTGAAAAAGGTGATCAGGGAAAAAATCCCGAACATCACTGCCGCGATGGAAAAACCCCTTATGCTGTTGTCTCTCAAATTAGTCTGATCCATTCTACTCCACCCTTTCTTACACTTTACCACGACTTTCGGGGAAAAGCAATGCCATGGTAGAAAAGCAGGTGTTTTTTATGCTATTTTATGGGAGGTTCGGATTGCATTGCACCCTTATTTTTGCTATACTATATTGTGTTCTGACCGGGTGGAGAGTAAGGAGCTTTCGGAAGGAACAATCAGCGTGAAAATGACGCAATCAGCGTGGGAGAGGAAACTATCTATGGATATTATTTTAAAGATCACGGAAGAGCTGAAGGTACAGAAATGGCAGGTGGAAGCAGCTGTCAAGCTGATCGATGAGGGGAACACCATTCCCTTTATTTCCAGATACCGTAAGGAGGTAACGGGTTCCTTAAATGACGAGCAGCTTCGTGATCTTCATGAGAGATTGATCTATCTGAGAAACTTGGAGGAGAAGAAGGAGCAGGTTCTGGGGAGCATCCGGGAGCAGGGCAAGCTGACCCCCGAGCTGGAAAAGAAGATCCAGGAAGCCCAGACCATGGTTGTGGTGGAGGATCTGTATCGCCCCTATCGTCCCAAGAGAAAGACCAGAGCCAGCGTGGCAAAGGAAAAGGGTCTGGACGGCCTGGCACAGTATATTTTGGCACAGAATGCCACACAGCCCCTGGAGGAAGAGGCGGCAAAGTATGTGACAGACGAGTCTGTGGAGGAAGAAAAGCAGGTCAAGACGGTGGAGGATGCCATTCAGGGGGCCAAGGACATTATCGCCGAGGCGATTTCCGACGAGGCGGAGCACCGTCTCTACATCCGCAACGCCACTGTGGAGGAGGGCATCATCACCAGTACGGCAAAGGACGAGAAGCAGGAAAGCGTCTATGAGATGTACTACCAGTTCACAGAGCCTGTGAAGAAGGTGGCCGGGCATCGCGTGCTGGCGCTGAATCGCGGCGAGGCGGAAAAGGTTTTGGTGGTCAAGATCGAAGCTCCCGTGGAGCGGATCCTGCGCTATCTGGAGAAGAAGACCATCACCTCCGACAATCCCTATACCACCCCTGTGCTGCAGGAGGTGTGCAAGGACAGCTATGAAAGATTAATAGCACCTGCTATTGAAAGAGAGATCCGCAGCGACCTCACCGAAAAGGCGGAGGACGGCGCTATTGAAGTCTTTGGCAAGAACCTGGAACAGCTTCTGATGCAGCCCCCCATTGCAGGGAAGGTGGTGCTGGGCTGGGATCCGGCCTTCCGTACCGGATGTAAGCTGGCCGTTGTGGATGGCACGGGAAAGGTGCTGGATACCAAGGTGATTTACCCCACTGCTCCTCAGAATAAGGTGGAGGAAGCCAAGGCAGAGTTAAAGAAACTTATTAAAAAGTATAATGTCGATTTAATTTCTGTTGGAAATGGCACTGCCTCCAGGGAGTCGGAGCAGGTGATCGTAGAGCTGTTAAAGGAGTTGGATCGTCCTGTGCAGTATGTGATCGTAAATGAGGCCGGAGCATCTGTCTATTCCGCCAGCAAGCTGGCCACGGAGGAATTCCCCCAGTTTGATGTGGGACAGAGAAGCGCCGCTTCCATTGCAAGGCGTCTGCAGGATCCGCTGGCAGAGCTGGTAAAGATCGATCCCAAGTCCATCGGCGTGGGCCAATACCAGCATGATATGAACCAGAAAAAGCTGGGGGAGGCGCTGGAGGGCGTTGTGGAGAGCAGCGTAAATAAGGTGGGAGTGGATGTCAATACGGCTTCGGCTCCGCTTTTGGAGTACATTTCCGGTATCAATAAGACTATTGCCAAGAATATTGTGGATTACAGGGAGCAGAACGGGCGCTTCACCGACAGACGGCAGCTCCTGAAGGTTCCCAAGCTCGGGCCCAAGGCCTTTGAGCAGTGTGCCGGATTTATGAGAATTCTGGACGGGGATAACCCTCTGGATGCCACCAGCGTGCACCCGGAGTCCTATGAGGCGGCTAAGAAGCTACTGGAGAAGCTTGATCTCACTATGGATGATGTGAGGACCATGCAAAAGAAAGCGGCTGAGGCAAAGAAGACCGGCGCCGATGCCAAGAACGGCAACGGACAGAAGGATAATGCCAAGAGCGCTCCCGCTAAGAAGCAGGGCAAGCAGATCGTGGTGCGCAATACCAATACCGCCATGGGGAAGGCCCTGGCAGCGGCTCTGGGAAGTGTCGCACCGGAGGAACCCGCAAAGCAGGATACCAAAAAGGCCGCGCCTGAAGCGCAGCCTGCAAAGCAGATTTCCAAATTGGAGAGCCGGATCAAGGATAAGACCCTTCTGGCCAAGGAGCTTGGCATCGGAGAGATCACACTTACCGATATTCTGACAGAGCTGGAAAAGCCTGCCAGAGACCCGAGAGAGGATATGCCCAAGCCCATTCTCCGCAGCGATGTCCTGGACATGAAGGACCTAAAGCCCGGCATGGTGCTGAAGGGAACGGTACGAAATGTGATCGATTTCGGCGTATTTGTGGATATCGGGGTCCATCAGGATGGTCTGGTACATATCTCCCAGATCACGGATCGTTACATCAAGCATCCTCTTGAGGCAGTCAGCGTGGGCGATATCGTGGATGTACAGGTGCTCACGGTGGATCTTGCAAAGAAGAGGATCGGGCTGACCATGAAGATCAAGAATCAGTCCCTGTAGGGGTCAGTTCTGTATTTCTTTCCAGGCCGGTGAGATCATAGGCGGACTTCACACTGTCCCCCAGGATCTCATCGGCCCATTTGTTTAAATCATCCACATAGAGGTTCTTTTGCCCCCAATTGCGGATTCCATGCTTATTTGCCTTCTCCTGAGTATATTCCTCCAGGAGATAAACGCCCTCAAACCGCAGGGGACCCGAGAGATACTGAAATACCAGGGGGATACTTCCGGTGCGCTCCCGGTCTATGATCGTGCCGTTATCCGTCTTGCGGAAGGTGACCCAGGCCATATTCTCCAGCATGGAAATGGGATCCTTCTGAGTGGAGACATAATTCCCCAGAGAGTAATAGCACAGGCATTCATTTCCATTGTCTGCAGTGATCCATTCCACGGGCTGCACAACATGGGGATGAGCGCCGATGATCAGATCGGCTCCGGCCTCTGCCATCTGACGGGCAAAATTCTGCTGATGCTTGGAAGGACTCGTCATATATTCCGTTCCCCAGTGAGGAAAGACCACCACCACATCCGCAATTTCCTCCGCCGTCCGGATGTCCTCCAGCACCTGAGGGTTAATGGTGGTAAAATCCAGCGCTCCATTCTTGGGATTCCAGGCGCAGAGCACCTCCATCCGGGTTCTGGCATAGGCGGGGATGATCTCCGCATTGGGACCATAGGTGTAATTCAAAATAGCAAAGGTGATGTCGTTTACCGTTAGGAGCGGAATCCTTGCGGCGGGATCGCTGTCCTCGGCTTCCTCATAGGGCTCATGCAGTCCCACCATCAGGATCTG
>CACXDS010000115.1 GCA_902766425.1 uncultured Lachnospiraceae bacterium | reverse complement strand
TGATCTGGATGATCGCAGGGCAGACCTTTGGCTACGCTCTGGCCAGGGGAATCTGTGTGCTGGTGATCAGCTGTCCCTGTGCGCTGGGACTGGCTACGCCTGTGGCCGTCATGGTTGGGAATGGCGTGGGCGCCAGAAACGGGATTCTGTTTAAAACCGCCATCGCACTGGAACAGGCTGGAAAGGTACAGATCGTTGCATTGGATAAGACGGGCACCATCACCAAAGGGGAGCCCAAGGTGACGGATGTGATCCCTCTGGGGGAGACGGAGGAGAAGGAGCTCTTGGAGACTGCCTATGCCCTGGAGCGGAAAAGCGAGCATCCCCTGGGCAGAGCCGTGGTGGAATTTGCCGAAGGAAAGAAGCTTCGGGAGCTTGCGCTGAATGATTTTCAGGCGGTGGCGGGGAATGGTCTTCGGGGCAGAATGCCTCTGTCGGATTCGGAAGAGGCAAAGATTGAGGAAAAGGCAGGAAGGAGCGGAAGCCGGGACTGTGCAGAGGTCTTTGGTGGAAATCTGAAGTATGTGAGGACAAGCATACAGACTTCCGATACCGGCAAGTCCGAGGGATCCGCGGATGCGGTCTGGACCGAACTGGAGGAGAGAGCCGGAGAGCTGGCTGATCAGGGAAAAACCCCCCTGTTATTTGCAAAGGACGGAAGGCTTCTGGGAATCATTGCGGTGGCTGATGTGATCAAGGAGGACGGAGCGGAAGCGGTGGCTGCCCTGAGAAGGATGGGACTTTATGTAGTCATGCTCACGGGGGATAACGAACGGACAGCCGGGGCCATCGGCGCGCAGGCGGGAGTGGATGAGGTGGTAGCTGGGGTGTTGCCGGATGGGAAGGCTGCGCTCATCGCTCAGCTTCAGAAGCATGGCAAAGTGGCCATGGTGGGGGATGGGATTAATGATGCTCCGGCGCTGACCCAGGCGGACATGGGGTTTGCCATAGGCGCGGGGACGGATGTGGCCATTGACGCCGCGGATGTAGTTTTGATGAAGAGCAGACTATTAGATGTTCCGGCGGCCATTCGCCTGAGCCGGGCAACTCTCCGGAACATCCATGAGAATCTATTCTGGGCCTTTTTCTATAATGTGATCGGAATTCCTCTGGCTGCAGGTCTCTGGATCCCCATCTTCGGATGGACGCTGAGTCCCATGTTTGGTGCTGCAGCCATGAGCCTTTCCAGCTTTTGCGTGGTGACCAACGCCCTGCGGCTGAATCTGTTTAAGCCCTTTGACTTTGGCAGAGAGAAGACGGGGAAAACTTTTGCGTTTTCGGGCGGAAATATATCCGGTGGAAGCTTAGCAATGGATCCGGTGACGGAGTCAACAAATGACAAAGCAGGTGGGAAGAGATCGATAAACGACAGGATAAAGGCGGATATAACTAAGAACGAGAGTGCCGGGAAAGGTTCGTCCGGGGACGGCGGAAGCGAAATACGGGAGATCCGGATCAAGGTGGGAGGCATGATGTGTGAGCACTGCGAGGCAGCGGTGAAAAAGGCACTGGAGTCCATAGATGGTGTGACGCAGGCGGGGGCCGACCACAAGGAAGGCATCGCCTGGCTGCGGGCGGAGAAGGAGATACCGCCCGAGCAGCTGAGGAAGGCCATAGAGAGTGAGGATTATGAGTATTTAGGCCCCTCCGAGGATTAGGAGCTCCACGCTCATTTTGCCGTCAAGGCGTCCGGTCTTGATGGCCTGATCCATGTCTGCGCATTTTTCCAGAGTGCGCCGGAGCTCTACGGTTTTATAGGCGGAGGCCTGGGAAATATATTTCTTAACTACAAAGGGGGGAACACCGATCTTGGAGGCAATGTCCTTATCGGCGAACCCCTTTCTTTTTAACTCCTTAGCCTGGAGCATCAGATTGTATTGCCTTGCCAGAAGAGATAAGATTTTTAAGGGCTCCACCTTCAGGGCGAGAAGATCGTAATAAAGGGTAATGGCTGTATGATGATCATGTCTGGCGGCGGCCTCCACCATTTCAAAGATCCGGTCCTGGAGGCGGGTGGTACAAACTGCGTCAATGTCCGCTTCTGTGATGACCTCCTTGTCCAGACAATAGGAGATCAGCTTTTCCAGTTCCATCTGAATATTCTGCATATCCGTTCCTGTCTTTGAGAGAAAATACAGGATGCAGCGCTCCGTGCTCTTTTTATTTTCCTTGGATAGAAGGGAAGCCACCCAACGCATCAGAGTGTTTTCGTCCTGCGTGGTGAACTCCACCACAAGCCCCTTGGAGGAAAGGGCTTTATAGAGCTTGGAGCGCTTATCGACCTCACTCTCGGTAAAGACAAAAAAGGTGGTCTCGTTGGGGGAGTCATTCAGGTATTCCGCTAATTTTTCACCGCCTGCCTTTAGGAGGCCGGAGTTTTTCAGAAAGATCACCCGTCTTGGTGCCAGAAAGGGCATGGTTTCCGCCAGATCAATGATCTCTCCGACGGAGATATCCTTCCCCTCATAAAAATGTGTATTCATCTCGTCATCCCCGGCAAGGGCCTCCCGGAGCTTTTGCGTGTATTGATTTTTCAAGTACCGTTCCTCGCCGAAGAGAAGATAGGCCTGACTGAAATTCTGTTCCTTGATCTGTTTTAAAATGCGCTGCATTTCTCAGCTCCCCCGGTTCTGCGTGTAATATAATACGCTTTTTGAATTTACTTTAAGCTCTGATTGTCTTATTATAGCTTTTTTTCGCAGCTTTGAAAAGGGGCACGGATGATTTGGAATGATTTGAAAAAAAGATTGTGGTCGGCGCTCAGTTGTGGTATGATATTCAAGAAAATAAAAAGAGCGTTTCCCATTCGGAGATGCAAATTCTTTATGATACGGAGGAAAAGAAAATGGCAAAATCAACAGGTTTTATGGCAGAGTTTAAGAAATTCATCATGCGCGGCAATGTAATGGATATGGCAGTCGGCGTGATCATCGGCGGCGCGTTCAGCAGTATCGTGACCGCACTCACCAACAGCTTTATCAATCCTTTGATCGCAGTCTGCACCGGAGGAAGCGGGGAGGACGGTGTTCAGATCGGCGGTCAGTTTACCATTCGCGGCGTTGCATTTGATTACGGTGCATTTCTGTCCGCAGTGATCAATTTCCTGATCATCGCATTCATCCTGTTCTGCATGATCAAGGCTGTCAATAAGGCAATGAGCATCGGAAAGAAGCCCGAGGCACCTGCTGCTCCCACCACAAAGAAATGCATGTA
>CACXDS010000114.1 GCA_902766425.1 uncultured Lachnospiraceae bacterium | reverse complement strand
AAGCTCGAAGAGGCTTATGAAGCTGCTGGAAACAAAAAAAGAGAAGGAGGAATTGACGATGTGCAAGGCAATAGATGACATTTACGAAGAGGGCAGGGAAAAGGGAATAAGAGAGGGAAAGGAAGAAATGTGCAAGGCAATAGATGACATTTATGAAGAGGGCAGGGAAAAGGGAATAAGAGAGGGCAGGGAAGCAGGAAGGGAAGACGAGCGAAAAAACACCCTGAGGGAAGCGGCAAGGGCAGATGCTGCAGAGAGCAGGGCAGAAACTGCAGAGAGTGAAAATATGCGTCTTAAAAAACTTTTGGATATGGCCGGGATTGCATATTAAATTTTATGCAGCACTGAAAGCACTATCCGCAGGTACGGCTGTTTTATTGTTTCGCAGAGAATTGATTGGCTTTAAGTGACATAGCCATAGCATGAATTTAGGTGATAATCAGATGTATTTTCTCGTTTTTTTGCAATTATTCGGGACACAGTTTATGCGGTAGTTGTCTGAGGGCAGCTGCCGCCTTTTTGTTTGGCAGAAGGATAAAAGTGTAGTAAGCTGAGAGGGCATTACCCTGCCCGGTAATTTCATGGGGATTGACGGATAATTCCGGACTTAGTATAATAGTTTCAGATTTGCAAAGCAAATCTGAAACCCGGAGTGAAACGGAGGGCGTATCGAAGGATACGCAGTTTCAGATTTGCAAAGCAAAATGGGGACTATCACCACAAGGAGGAAACGGGGTTATGTTAGTACAAAAATATAAGGATATGCTGTCTGCAAAATCTGTGATCCGGCAGCTCTCGGAGTTTGCAACGGCCAGGGGCCAGGAGATCGGCTATGAGAATGTGTTTGACTATAGTCTGGGAAACCCTTCCGTTCCCGTGCCGCAGACCTTTACGGACAGGATGATCCAGATGCTGGCAACCAGGGATCCCATGGAGATCCACGGGTACAGTCCCAGTCTGGGGATCACCAGCGTGAGAGAGGCGATAGCAGCTTCCCTTGAGAAAAGATTCGGACTGCCCTATCGCAAGGAGCATATATTTATGGCCTCCGGCGCGGCAGGAGCGTTGGCACACGCCTTTCGTCTGGTGACGGAGCCGGGGGATGAGGTCCTGACCTTCGCCCCTTATTTTCCGGAGTACGGCCCCTATGTGAATCTGTCGGGAGCTGTGCTGAAGGTGGTGCCGCCCAATACGGAGACCTTCCAGATCAATTTCCCGGCCTTTGAGGAAATGCTGACGGAAAAGGTGATGGCAGTGCTGATCAACACTCCCAACAATCCCTCCGGCATCGTTTATTCCACAGAGACCATTCAGAAGCTGATGGATATTATGCGGGCAAAGAGTAAGGAATACGGACATGAGATTTATCTGATCTCTGATGAGCCCTACCGTGAGATTGTGTTTGATGGAGTGGATGCGCCCTGTGTATCTCAGTTTTATGAGAATACCATTATGTGTTATTCCTTCTCCAAATCCCTGTCCATTCCCGGAGAGCGTATCGGCTATGTGGCGATCCATCCTTCCTGCAAGGATGCGGAGGATATGGTCTATATGTGTGGTCAGATCTCCCGCGGTATCGGGCACAACTGTCCCCCCTCCATCATTCAGCTGGCAGTGGCGGACAATCTGGACAAGACCGCGGATCTCAGTGTCTATGAGACCAATATGAATCTGATTTACGATGCCCTTGTGGAGCTCGGCTTTACCGTGGTCAAGCCCGGCGGTACCTTCTATATCTTCCCCAAGGCCTTGGAGGAGGATTCGGTGGCCTTTTGTCAGAAGGCATTGAAATATGATCTGATTCTGGTTCCGGCTGACACCTTTGGGGTGCCCGGGTTCTTCCGCATGGCGTATTGTATCTCCACGGAAAAGGTGAAGAGATCCCTGGAGGCGCTGCGTCGGTTTGTGGAGACCGAATATCCGAAGAGATAACAAAGCATATATCGCTAAGCGATTTAACAAGCGGAATTTTTCTTCGCTGATCCGGAGCCGAGTGAAATGAAGCATTCGTCAGCGAAGCTGACTTAATTAGGAGGCATGTAATGTATCAGGCGGGCCTGGTTTTGGAGGGCGGTGGCATGAAGGGGCTTTACACCGCCGGCGTGTTGGATTATTTTCTGGAAAAAAACCTCTTCTTTTCCCATGTATATGGAGTGTCTGCCGGGGCCTGCCATATGTGTAGCTACCTGTCTAGGCAGCTTGGCAGAGCCAGGGATGTGTCCGTGGATTATCTGGAGGATAAGTTTTACTGCAGCCCCTTAAGCCTGGCCCTGACCGGGGACCTGTTCAATGTGGATATTGCTTATCATCTGATCCCGGATTTTCTTTATCCCTTTGACCATGAGGCTTATCATCAGTACACCGGGAAGGCCTACAGCGTTGTGACCAATATTGAGACGGGGCGGGCGGAGTACCTTCGCGTGCGGGACCTCAAGCAGGATATCGATATGATCAGAGCCTCCGCCTCCCTGCCGTTGGTTTCGCGGAATGTGAAGATTGGCGATAAGGTCTATCTGGACGGGGGGATCGCGGATCCGGTGCCCATTGCCAAATCCATTATGGACGGCAATCGGAAAAATGTGGTGATCCTGACAAAGGAGGAGGGCTATGTGAGAAAGCCCAGCGGCTCCAAGGAACTTGCACTCATAAAAGCCAGATATGCGAAATATCCTAAAATATATGATTTGATGGCGGAGCGCCACACAAACTACAATGCCACCATTGATTATCTCTACAGACAGCAGGAGAACGGGCTGGCCTATGTGATCCGGCCGAAATACCCCAGCAAGGTGGGCAGGATCGAGAAGAACAAAGAAGTTCTTTTGGAACTGTATCGTCAGGGATATGAGGAGGCGGCATCCCATTATGAGGGTTTGATGGCATATCTGGGAAAGGAATAATTTACCATGGATAAGTTTTTGGATGTGATCAAGGCGATCATTTACGGTATTGTGGAGGGTGTGACGGAATGGCTCCCGGTGAGCAGTACCGGGCATTTGATCCTGGTGGAAGCACTTCTTCCTTTTAAAAATGTGAGCGAGGGCTTCTTTGACATGTTTGATGTGGTCATCCAGTTGGGAGCCATTTTGGCTGTGGTGATCCTGTTTTGGAAGAAGATCTGGCCCTTCCAATTACCGGCCGGTCAGGTGGATCCCGAGCCGGGGCTCATGGGCTATGTGAAGAGGGATAAGATCATCCTTTGGATCAAGATCATGGTGGCATGCGTTCCGGCGGCAGTGATCGGTGTCTTGTTTGATGATGTTTTTGACGCCCTGTTCTACAATCCCACCTGCATCGCCCTTGCGCTGATCGTTTTCGGTGTGGCCTTTATCGCAGTGGAGAATTGGAACAAGGGCCGAAAGGCAAAGGTGAGGAGATTGGATGATATCACCTATAAGACAGCACTCATCATCGGAGTCTTTCAGCTGATCGCAGCCATCTTCCCCGGAACCTCCCGTTCCGGCGCCACTATTGTTGGGGCATTGCTCATCGGCGTGAGCCGCACCGTGGCTGCTGAGTTCACCTTCTTTCTTGCAATCCCCGTCATGTTCGGGGCCAGCCTTCTGAAGGTGCTGAAATTCGGATTTGCCTTCACCGCTATGGAGGTTGTATTGCTGCTCATCGGCACGGTGGTGGCGTTTGCGGTGTCTGTTTTTATCGTGCGTTTCCTGATGGGCTTTATCAAAAAGCACAATTTCAAAGTGTTTGGCTGGTATCGAATCCTTCTTGGGGTTATTGTATTGCTTTTTGGTTTCCTTACACAGGGCTGATGGCACCGGAAGTGCAAAACAGAGAGTATTATTTGTCAAGAATTAAAAATATACAATTTTTTAAAACAAATTTTGTTGATTTTTTTGCTAAATGGTTGACAAGATAAAATAAACACGCTATATTATTAGACGAGAGCGTTTTGGCCCTACGAGGAGTTATGAAAAATTATAAACATGAGGTTACATGGGCGACTGTGTAAGAAGGGAGAAAGATCATGGATACAAAGAAAGATGTTGTTGAGAAAGCAGCAGAGGTTAATGCAGAGGCAGCTGTAAAGCCTGTAGCTAAGAAGCCCGTTGCAAAGAAGGTCGAGAAGCCCGCTGCAGAGAAGAAGGCTGTTGCAAAGAAGGCTGAGAAGCCCGTTGCAGAGAAGAAGGTAGCTGCAAAGAAGGCCGAGAAGCCCGTTGCAGAGAAGAAGACCACCGGCAGAAAGCCCGCTGTTAAGACTGAGGTATTTGTTCAGTTCGCAGGCAAGTCCATTTCCGATGAGGAGCTGGTTAAGATTGCTAAGGATGTATGGGTATATGACATGAACCAGAAGGCTGCTGATTTCAAGAGCGTTTCTGTATATGTTAAGCCCGAGGAGAGCAAGGCTTACTTCGTAGTGAACGGTGAGTTGTCCGGCAGCTTCGATCTGTAATCCTTTGATATCGTCGTAAAGCTTTAGGAGCGGTATAGATCGGTTATATTTGGAAAATGAAAAAGGGTTCCGCGGAGAGATCCGTGAGAACTCTTTTTTGCGCACTTACAATTTACTTTCGTATTTTTCTTTTTTAGAATTATTTTAGAAATAATTCGCCGAAAATGTGTTGACAATAGGAGAGAGTGGGTGTATCTTAATTGCATAAGGTGTTAGCACTCCTTGATGTTGAGTGCTAACAAACTAAAGAGGTGAGACAGATTGGAGTTGGATGAGAGAAAAAAGATTATTCTGAAGGCTGTGATCCGGAATTACCTGGAGACAGGGGAGCCGGTGGGCAGCCGCACGATCTCTAAGTACACCGATTTGAATCTCAGTTCTGCAACGATCCGCAATGAAATGGCGGATCTGGAGGAAATGGGCTATATTCTCCAGCCCCATACCTCAGCCGGCAGGATCCCTTCCGATAAGGGGTATCGCTTCTATGTGGATACCATGATGGAGGAGAAGGACCGAGAGGTAGTGGAATTAAAGGAGATGCTTTTGGAGCGTCAGGATAAGATGGAGACGCTGCTCAAGCAGGTGGCCAAGGTGGTGGCACAGAATACCCAGTATGCTGCCATGATATCCGCCCCATCCACTCATCGCAACAAAGTAAAGTTCATTCAGCTCTCCAGACTGAATGCCACCCAGCTGATCGCGGTGATCGTATCGGAGGGCAATATTATTAAGAATAATATTATCCCTGTGGCGGAGGAGATCTCGGACGAGAATCTGTTAAAGTTCAATATTTTGCTGAATACACATTTAACCGGCCTTTCCATGGAGGAGATCAATCTGGGTATCATCGCCGCACTGAAGCAGCAGGCAGGGGTGCACGGCAATATTATCGGAGAGGTGATCGATGCTGTGGGCGATGCCATCAAGGCGGATGATGATCTGGAGATTTACACCAGCGGTACCAATAATATCTTCCGGTATCCGGAGCTGACGGACAACGGAAAGGCCAGTGAATTGGTGGGCACCTTCGAAGAAAAACAGCAGCTTGGTACGCTGATCCAGGAGACCCTGGAGGATGAGGCAGGTACGGGGATTCAGGTCTATATCGGTGAGGAGTCACCGGTTCAGAGCATGAAGGATTGCAGCGTGGTGACAGCCACCTATGAATTGGGCGAGGGAATGAAGGGAACCATCGGTATTGTTGGACCGAAGCGAATGGATTACGATAAGGTGATCGGAACCCTGAGGACCATCCAGAGCAAGCTGGATGAGTTATATAAGAAGGATTGAGAAAAAGCTGTCCGGAATCGCTTCTATAGGGTTTTGGAAGGGCATTTCATAGAAAGGTAGTGAGGATATGGCGGAACTGGAAAAGGAAACAGCGGCTCAGACAGAGTCGGAACAGGAAGAACAAAAGGAAGAAGCTATTATGGAGGATTCTTCAACAGTAGCCGGAGAACAGGAAAAGGCTGAAGCCGAGGCTGAAAATGTTGATACCGATGAGGAGGATACAGAGAAGGCCGATCAGGAGAACGATACTTCCGATGAAGAAGAGGAATCCGAGGAAGGCGAGGCACCGACGGGTAAGAAGTCCTGGGCGGAGCGCAGAGCGGAGAAAAAGCAGGCGAAGCAGAAGGCGGATGCCATGAAGGAGCAGATCGAGCAGCTGGAGGATAAGGTAAAGCGCCAGTTGGCCGAGTTTGAGAACTTCCGGAATCGCACGGAGCGAGAAAAGCAGGCAATGTTCGAGACCGGGGCCAGAAGCGTGATCGAGAAGATCCTGCCTGTGGTGGATAACTTTGAGAGAGGGCTTGCCACAGTGGATCCCGAGAAGCAGGAGGATCCCTTCGTGGATGGCATGAACAAGGTTTATAAGCAGCTCATTACGGAGCTGGAGGGCATCGGCGTTAAGCCCATAGAGGCGGTGGGAAAGGAATTTGATCCCGCCCTTCACAATGCGGTGATGCAGGTAGAAAGCGAGGAGTATGAGTCCGGGATCGTGGCTCAGGAGCTTCAAAAGGGTTACACCTACAGGGACACAGTGGTTCGCCACAGTATGGTCTCCGTAGTGCAATAATAAATAGTCATTCTGGTTCAAAAAGAAGATCAATGGTTGACCCGCTTTGAAAGATGCGGGAATAGATGAAGGAGGAAAAAGTTATGAGCAAGATCATTGGTATTGACTTGGGTACTACAAATAGCTGCGTAGCTGTAATGGAAGGTGGTAAGCCCACCGTTATCGCTAACGCAGAGGGCGCACGGACCACACCGTCCGTTGTGGCATTTTCTAAGACCGGTGAGAGGCTGGTAGGTGAGCCTGCAAAGCGTCAGGCTGTGACCAATGCGGAGAAGACCATCTCCTCTATTAAAAGGGATATGGGTACGGATAATGGCCGTACCATCGATGGCAAGAAGTATTCTCCTCAGCAGATCTCTTCCATGATCCTTCAGAAGCTGAAGGCAGATGCGGAAGGGTATCTGGGAGAAAAGGTGACGGAGGCAGTTATCACCGTTCCTGCATACTTCAATGACGCACAGCGTCAGGCAACCAAGGATGCAGGTAAGATCGCAGGCCTTGATGTAAAGCGTATTATCAACGAGCCCACCGCAGCTGCTCTGGCTTATGGCCTGGACAACGAGAAGGAGCAGAAGATCATGGTTTATGACCTGGGCGGCGGTACCTTCGATGTTTCCATCATCGATGTCGGCGATGGTGTCATCGAGGTGCTGGCTACCAACGGCGATACCCATCTGGGCGGCGATGATTTCGATAATAAGATCATTAACTGGATGCTTTCCGAGTTCAAGAAGGCAGAGGGCGTTGATCTCTCCGGCGATAAGATTGCAATGCAGAGATTGAAGGAGGCGGCAGAGAAGGCTAAGAAGGAGCTCTCCAGCGCCATGACCACCAATATTAACCTGCCCTTCATCACCGCTACTGCAGAGGGTCCCAAGCACTTTGATATGAACCTTTCCAGAGCACAGTTTGATGAACTGACCAGGGATCTGGTGGAGAGAACCGCCATCCCCGTTCAGAATGCGATGAGAGATGCAGGCGTGACCAACGCAGACCTCGGTCAGGTACTTCTGGTAGGTGGTTCCACCAGAATCCCCGCTGTACAGGATAAGGTGAGACAGCTCACCGGCAAGGAGCCTTCCAAGTCTCTGAACCCCGATGAGTGTGTTGCAATCGGAGCATCCATACAGGGCGGTAAGCTGGCAGGCGATGCCGGCGCAGGCGATATCCTGCTTTTGGATGTAACTCCCCTGTCCCTGTCCATCGAGACCATGGGCGGCGTTGCAACCAGACTGATCGAGAGAAATACCACTATTCCCACCAAGAAGAGTCAGGTATTCTCCACCGCTGCAGATAATCAGACCGCAGTGGATATCAATGTGGTACAGGGTGAGCGTCAGTTTGCGAGAGACAACAAGTCCCTCGGACAATTCAGACTGGATGGTATCCCTCCCGCACCCAGAGGAATCCCTCAGATCGAGGTTACCTTTGATATCGATGCCAATGGTATCGTAAATGTTTCCGCAAAGGATCTGGGTACCGGTAAGGAGCAGCACATCACCATCACCGCAGGCTCCAATATGTCCGATGCGGAGATCGATAAGGCCATCAAGGAGGCTGCTGAGTTTGAGGCTCAGGATAAGAAGCGTAAGGAGGCTATTGAGGCCAGAAACGATGCGGACGCATTTGTGTTCCAGACGGAGAAGGCCCTGAAGGATGTTGGCGATAAGATTTCCGACAGCGATAAGAGCCAGGTAGAGGCTGACCTTCAGGCGGTTAAGGATATCCTGGAGAGAACCAAGGATCAGGAGATGAGCGACAGCGATCTGGATTCCCTGAAGGCTGCCAAGGAGAAGCTGATGAACTCTGCGCAGTCCCTCTTCACAAAGATGTATGAGAGCATGCAGGGCCAGCAGGGCGGCGCAGCAGGCGCAGGTCCTGACATGAGCGGCTTTGCCGGCGGCGCAGGTAATGGCGCAGGCTTCGGCGGCACAGGCGCAGCGGGCGCTTCCAATGCAGGCAATAACGATGATGATGTCATCGACGGAGACTTCCGCGAGGTATAACGAAGGAGGGGCCCACGAAGTGGGAGGATGCCTTCGTTGAAAGTAAATACAGAAATTGATTTAGGGGAATGACTCCTTGCGGGCCATTCCCCAACGTGGTATTATTCCCGTGAGGGTTTTTGATCGATCTGAAGAAATGACAGGCAAGAAAGGCTAAGAATTATGGCGGAACAAAAGCGAGATTATTATGAGGTTCTCGGCGTAGACAAAAGTGCTGACGAGGCAGCCATCAAAAAGGCATATCGTGTTCTGGCAAAGAAGTACCATCCGGATGTGAATCCCGGGGATGCGGAGGCGGAAAAGAAGTTTAAGGAGGCATCGGAGGCCTATGCCGTCCTGAGTGATCCGGAGAAGCGTCGCCAGTATGATCAGTTTGGTCATGCTGCGTTTGAGGGCGGCGCAGGCGGTGCGGGAGGCTTTGACTTCAGCGGCATGGATTTCAGTGATATCTTTGGTGATATCTTCGGGTTTGGCGATATTTTTGGCGGCGGCAGGTCCGGTGCCAGAAGCAATGGCCCCATGAAGGGGGCAAACCTTCGTACCAGTGTCAGGATCACCTTTGAGGAGGCGGTATTCGGCTGCAAAAAGGAAATCGAGCTCACCATTAAGGAGACCTGTAAGACCTGTAACGGCAGCGGAGCAAAGCCCGGTACTTCCCCCGAGACCTGTTCCAAGTGCGGAGGTAAGGGTCAGGTTGTCTATACCCAGCAGAGCTTCTTTGGCACAGTGCGTAATGTGCAGGCCTGCCCCAATTGTCAGGGAACGGGTAAAGTCATTAAGGACAAGTGTGCCGACTGCCATGGCAGTGGCTATATCCCCATGAAGAAGCGCTATTCCGTTGACATTCCTGCCGGTATTGACAATGGCCAATCCACAAGAATGCCCGGTCTGGGTGAGCCCGGCATCAACGGCGGCCCAAGAGGAGATGTACTGGTGGAGGTGATCGTGGGGAGACATCCCATTTTCCAGCGACAGGATATGAACATCTTCTCCACGGTTCCCGTGTCCTTTGCCGTTGCGGCTTTGGGCGGTGAGATCTTTATTGATACCGTTGACGGTAAGGTAGTCTATGATGTGAAGCCCGGCACCCAGACGGATACCAAGGTGCGTCTGAAGGGGAAGGGAGTTCCTTCTTGGAGAAATAAGGAGATTCGAGGCGATCACTATGTGACCCTGGTGGTGCAGGTGCCCGATAAGCTGAGCGGCGAAGCAAAGGAGCTTCTGCGACAGTTTGACCAGGCCACGGACAATTCCCTCACCGCTGTTCAGGACGCCTCAAAATCCAAGGACGACAAGAAGGACGATGGCGGCGGCCATGGAAAGAAAAAGAAGTTTTGGGAAAAATAAGGGCCCTTCGTCGTTTATAGTGGGTAAACCAATATTATTTTGTTGCTATTGTGCCCATATACTGTTACCATGAATACATCTCAAAATCACGAGGAGGATGTATCATGGAGAACACTGATTTATTTACCGCAGCTCTTCGACTGGGGTACCCTTGGAAGGTTTCCAAGGTTGAGTTCCCTCCAGATGATGATCCTAAAACTATGACGCTGCATATTACTATAGGCTTGAAAGGAGTGCCAAATTCATCTTTTATAATGAAGAATTCCGGCTTTGCCTTACTGTTTGAAGCATGGGTAATGGAACTCTCCAAGCATTTGCCTGTATCTGTTATCGCAAAGCTTATTGGCGTGTATGATAAGAGACTGAGGCGATTTATCAAGTACTATGTGAGCGAAGCAAGAAAGCTGGAGGATTATTCTGATGTAGAGAACATCGGAATGGACGAAACCAGCCAGAAGGGCTACAATTACATTACCGTTATGGTTGATACATCCAAAAGGAAGGTGATCTTTACCACAGAGGGAAAGGATCATACCACAGTCGATAAGTTTGTTGAAGATTTCAAGGAGCATAACGGTGATCCTGATAATGTAAAGGTGATCACATGCGATATGTCTCTTGGGTTCAAGAAAGTTGTTAAAGACAACTTCCGAACAGCGAGACAATAATCGATAAATTTCATGTCATAAAGCATGCAAATGGAGCGGTAGATACTGTACGCAAGCGGAAAAGCAAAAATAACGAGTTGCTTAAGGGCACTAAATATATATGGCTAAAAAACAGCGTCAATCTTACGGACGAGCAGGCAGCATGGAAAACAAGCCTGATGAAAGCTTCCAAGCATCTGAAAACCGGTCGTGCCTACTCTATGCGAGTAGAACTGCGGGGTATATATGAGCAGTGTTTAACCCTAGAAGAGGCGGAACTAAGGCTTAAAAAGCTATGTTCCTGGCTCATGCGGTCACGATTGGAGCCTATGAAGAAACGGTGCGGCTTAATACATGACCACTGGAATGAGATACTCAACTATTTTGAATATCGTCTTACTAATGCCATCCTTGAGGGATAAACAGCATCATACAAAATATTAAACGAAGAGCCCGTGGATTCCGGAACAACGAATACTTTACAACAATGATATACCTGAACTGCAGCGATCTAGACATTGATGCCGTAATCGCAAATGCATAGCTAACTACACTCTCGGAGAGGAATCGGTGGATGTGTTTACCCACTATTTTTGACGAAAAACCCGAAGAAAAGTGATATGGTAGGGAAAAGAGTCTGACAAAGTATGTCACAAAGGGCACCTCTGCCCAATCAAATCCTACAGTAAGTTTATGTTGCCATTAAGAAATATGTAATTAAAATATTAACATCTAAATGTTATAAAGTAGATAGTATCAACAAATAGAGAAGAACGAACGCAAGTTCGGACATGGGCGAAGGGATGTTATTATTTCTTGCAATAATTGAAGATGAAGAAGAGCGGACAAAAATCGAACAAATTTATGAGCTGTATTCTAAAAGGCTTTATAAAATAGCATATGCAGTCTTAAAGAATGTAGATGATGCCGAGGATGCCGTGCAAATAGCGATGCTTAATACATGCAAACATGTGAAAAAGCTTCGCGATCCCAAGGATCCTAACACTATGTGGTATGTAATGCGTGCAACAAAGAATGCGGCAATTAACATTTACAACAGGAAAAAGGATCAGCAAAACAAAGAAGAGATTTATGATGATGCTTTTGTTGGCGAGAACACATTTGAAACATTAAATGAGGGAAGTGACCTTGCGAAACAGATTTTAAAGCTTTCTCCGCGTGACAGGGATATTATAATGCTGAAATATGTGCATGGTTTCGATTATTCAGAGATTGCCAAAATAATGAAAATTTCTAAAGAAGCTGCAAAAAGGGCGGGAGCAAGGGCAAGGAAAAGGCTTGAAGACTCCATCAGAAGGGAAGAGAACATGCAATGACGGATGAACAGTTGAATTGTGCATTAATAGAAGTTCGAGACTATATGTTAAAACAGTTTCCAGAAGATGGTGATCATGAGTTTTCTGCCAAATTTCGCAAAAAAATAAAACAACTCATTGAAATGGAAAAACACCCGATATTTTATTACGCAAAAATGGTTGCTGCCATCATTCTTATTACGCTCGGAATATCTGGTGGTTTGGTGCTTGGATTTAGCAAAGAGGTGAGGGCGGATGTTATCAGATGGTTTGTGGAACATTTTGCGGAAAATGGATATCGTTATCGAAAAGAGTACAAGACGGAAGAAGACATTTCCCAGTATTCATTAAGAGGCATAGTTACGGATAAGTATCAATTGATTGAAAGAACGGAAAAGGAAGAAATAATTAACGAGGTCTACCTTGGAGAAGATGGGGACATTCTGGTTTTTGTTGTTATGAGTTCTACTTGCGAAGAGGAACTTAATGTGTCTTCGGATAAGAGCATCACAAAAGAAACTGTATATGTGAATGGCTGCAAGGCGGATTTATATTTATCAGAAAATTTGGATGAATCCAGCATAATTGCATGGGAGGGAAGCGACGGAGTATTGCTTAGCATCGGTGGGATTTTAGATAAGGAGCAGTTAATTAGTTTGGCTGAGAAAGTAAAGTAGATAAAAATATCTCTTTTTGTAATTCATTATACAAATGCCTGCAAATTTTCCAAAAAAATTCATAATGTGTCCCTTTTTCACCTCCTGAATTGTTATATATAGTAAAACAAGGAAAGGAGGGGAGTTTTATGCGCAAGTTGATTGCCTTATTATCGGTATTTTCCATGGTTCTAGTT
>CACXDS010000113.1 GCA_902766425.1 uncultured Lachnospiraceae bacterium | reverse complement strand
GGCAGAGGAGGGGACATGCGGGAAATCCGTAAATCCTCTCCCGGAGCGCAGGATGGAGGTCTTTGGAGATTCCGTTTCCTGCGGGGAGGTAAGTGAGGCCATAGGAAGATGCGGCATGTCCGATCCTGAGGGGCACAATGGCATTTATTCCAACAGCTTTTATTCCTACTCCTGGATTTTGGCGAGAAAGCTGGGTGCAAGGCTGCATGACACCTCGCAGGGGGGGATTGCCCTGCAGGATGGCGAGGGATATTTCAATGAGCCGGATCGCCGGGGAATGCTCAGTACCTATAATAAAATACAGTACAATCCTTCCCTTGGGCCATTAAAGACCTGGGATCTGAAGAAGTATATCCCACAGGTGGTGATCATCGCCATTGGGCAGAACGATCATCATCCGGTGAACTATATGGCTGAGGATTATGACGGCGAGGCCTCTCGGAGCTGGAGGAAAAGATATAAGGAATTCATAGGCATTCTAAGAGATAATTATCCCGATGCACAGATCATTCTGACCACCACGATCCTGGGGCATGATCCGGAATGGGATCAGGCCATTGATGAGGTATGCAAGGATTGCAACGATCCTAAGGTACATCATTTCCTGTACTCCTTAAACGGGTGCGGAACCAGCGGACATATCCGGCAGCCGGAGGCGGAAAGGATGGCTGAGGAGATGAAAGCATTTATCGATTCTTTGGGGGAGGTTTGGAAAGCATAAATGGCAAAGATGAAAAAAGCAGTCACAATGTCGGATATTGCCGAAAAGGTACAGGTCAGCACTGTGACGGTTTCCAAGGCTCTCTCGGGTCAAAAGGGCGTCAGCGAGGAAATGCGGGAGAGGATCATTGAGCTTGCCAGAGAGATGGGATATCGAATGCCGAGGGGCAGTCAGGAGCCTTCAAAGGAAAGCATTTTCAGGATCGGAGTACTGATCCCCTCCAGTGCCCTTAGCACCTTTGATTCCTTTTATTGGAGACTCTATCAGGCAGTTTCGGAAAAAGCCATGCAGAAGAATTGCTTTACCGGATATGAAAGTCTGACCGGCGAGATGGAGCAGGATCTTCTGTTACCGCGACTTGTGAGCGACCGAATGGCGGATGGACTGATCGTGATCGGCCGACCGGAAAAGCGCTACGGGGATTTCTTGATCAAAAATGTCCGGATGCCCCTGGTTTTCCTGGATTTTTATGAGGACGGAGCGGATTGCTTTATCTCGGACAGCTTTTACGGAACATATCGCCTCACAAATTATCTGTTGGAGAGAGGACATAAAAGGATCGCGTTTGTCGGGACTTTGTTCGCCACGGAAAGCATTACGGACAGGTATCTTGGGTATTCCAAGGCTATGATGGAGGCGGGGCTTGAGATCCCGCAGGATTATGTGATTCCCGACAGAGAAGTGAAGGGTAGCAATATGCATAACTTCAGCGAGTTTTCCCTGCCGGAACAACAGCCTACGGCCTATGTCTGTAATTGCGATTATACGGCTTCCCTTTTGATCCCGTTTTTGCAAAAGAAGGGAATCAGGGTGCCGGAGGACATTTCCGTAGTTGGCTTCGATAATTTCCCGGGAGAGCACTACATGGGGGTGGGCGTCACCACTTATGCGGCTGATCTGGGAGCAATGGCAAAGGCGGCGGTGCGCTCACTGATCCGCCAGATGAACGGAGAAAGCGTAAAAAAGGGAATCCATATTGTGGAGGGCAATCTGGTGGAAAAGGATAGCGTGAGAGAGTGCAGGAGGGATTGAAATGTCGGATGCATTGAGAAAGGTTGATTTTGAAAAGGGACTGGTTTATGAAGGGGATGACAGCAGAATCATAAAGGTGATGCGGCGCGCACAGGCAGGAGAGGGAATCAAGGTTGCCTTTCTGGGCGGTTCCATCACGCAGGGGAGTCTTGCCTCCACGCCGCAGAAATGCTATGCCTATCGCACCTATGAGTGGTGGGAAAAGGCGTTTCCGAAAGCACAGATATCTTATTGGAACGCAGGGATCGGAGGAACCACTTCTCATCTCGGAGTGGGAAGAGTGCAGGAGGAGGTTCTCTCACAAAAGCCGGACTTTGTCATTGTGGAGTTCTCGGTGAATGACCCGGACCGGGATCCGCATTTTCAGGAGACCTATGAGAGCTTGGTGAGAAGGATTCTTTCCGCGGAGTGGAAACCGGCTTTGATGCTTGTTCATAATGTGCGCTATGACGACGGAGGAAATGCGGAGGAAATTCATAGGCCTGTGGGGGCGCATTATCATCTGCCCAGTGTCAGCATGAAGCCTTCCATTTATGCGGAGGTGGAAAGGGGGACGATTCCCAAGAGAGAGATCACACCGGATGATCTGCACCCCAATGATCTGGGGCATGAACTGGTGGCCGGAGTGATCACCTGCTTTTTGGAGAAGGTGCTTGCCAAAGCGAGGGATGTGGAAACGGGAGCTGAGGAGGATAAGGATTCCTTTTTGCCATTGCCTGAGCCTATGACAAAAAGCAGCTACGAGACGGTGGAGAGAATGCGCAATTATCAGATCACTCCCTTGGAAAACAAGGGCTTTACAAAGGATGATACACCGCAGCAATGTATTGCAGATTGCTTCAAAAGGGGCTGGACCGCTACACAGAAGGGGGCAAGAATTTCATTTGAGGTGGAGGGCAGCAACATTGCCGTACAGTATCGCAAAACAATCCGCAAGCCGGCGCCCGTGGCAACACTTTATCTGGACGGCGACAGGGAAAATGGCGTGATACTGGACGCAAATTTTGAGGAGACCTGGGGGGATTGCCTTTATCTGGAGACGGTTCTGGAGCATGGTAAAGCAGGAAAACATCTGGTGGAGATCGAAATTACACAGACCCATGAGGAGGATAAAGAAAGTTTTTATCTTGTTTCTTTGATCGCAGGAGGAAGAGTATGAGCATTCAATATTTGGAGAAGGAGCGTGTATTCTGTCTGAATACGCCCGGCAGCACTTATCTGATGGGCATTGCCGCACAGGAGGGCTTTTTGGGACATCTATATTACGGGACAAAGCTGGAGGATATTACAGGTGCTGTTGAACTGTTCCGGACACAGGAGTCGCCCTATGTTCCGGAAAAGAATGAGAGGGACCGGGGATCCTTTATGGACAAGTTCCCCTTCGAGTATTCTTCTCACGGAGTGGGTGATTTCAGAGAGAGCAGCATTCGCGTCCGCACCATGGGGGGACAGACCGGTACAAGCCTCACCTATGTGAAACATGAGATCTATGGAGGAAAACGAAAATTAGAGGGGCTTCCTGCGACCTTTGGACAGGAGGATGAGGTGACTACGCTGGTCATTACCTGCCGGGATGAGGCCACAGGACTTGAGGTGGAATTGTCCTACAGTGTGTTTGAAAAGCTGGATGTCATCACCAGAAGCGCCAGGATCATCAATGGCGGCTTAGAGACACTGATGCTGGAAAAGGCTATGAGCGGCTGTCTGGACATGGATGGCGGAGAGTTTGATGTTCTGACGCTGCACGGCTCCTGGGCGAGGGAGAGGCATATGGAGCGCAAGCCCTTGGGACATGGGGAATTTGCGGTTTCCACTCTGCGTGGGGAGAGCAGTCATCAGGAGCATCCCTTCTTGGGGCTTCTCTCTAAGGGAGCAGACCAGGTGCAGGGCGAGGTGTATGGCTTCCATTTCGTCTATTCCGGGAATTTTGTGGCGAAAGCTCAGATGAGTCAATTCGGGCAGATCCGTGTGGTGATGGGGATCAACCCGGAGGATTTCTGCTGGAAGCTGGAGCCGGGTGAGAGCTTTCAGACGCCGGAGATGGTTATGGTGTACTCAGCGGAGGGCATCGGGAAAATGAGCCGGACGCTTCATGATCTGTATCGCGGTCATTTGATCCGGAGTCCCTGGCTTCACAAAAAGCGCCCCATTCTGATCAACAACTGGGAGGCGACCTATTTTAATTTTGACGCAGATAAAATTGTTTCCATCGCCGAGGAGAGTGCCAAGCTTGGAATTGAGATGCTGGTGCTTGACGACGGCTGGTTTGGAAATCGATTTGATGACAACAGAGCGCTGGGAGACTGGTGGGTCAATGAGGACAAGATCAAGGGCGGCATGGGTGAATTGGTCGCCAAGGTCAATGCACTGGGCATGAAATTCGGCCTCTGGTTTGAGCCGGAGATGATCTCTCCGGAGTCGGAGCTTTACGTGAAGCATCCGGATTGGGCCCTTCAGATACCGGGGAGAAAGCCCTGTCGTTGCAGGAATCAGTATGTGCTGGATATCACCCGCAGGGAGGTCCGGGATGCGATTCTGGAGCAGGTGTTTCAGATTCTCCACAGTGCCAATATCGAATATGTGAAGTGGGATATGAACAGACCGCTTACGGATATCGGCAGTGCGGCGCTTCCGGCCGACAGGCAGGGGGAGGTATATCACAGATATGTTCTGGGGATGTATGAAATGCAGGAGAGACTCCTGCAGGAGTTCCCGAATCTCCTTTTGGAAAACTGCTCCGGAGGGGGCGGAAGATTTGATCCGGGTATGCTTTATTATAGCCCGCAGATCTGGTGCTCGGATGATACGGATGCCATTGAACGGCTTGTAATCCAAGAGGGTACCTCCCTTCTTTATCCGCTCTGTTGCATGGGAGCCCATGTGAGTGTCTGCCCCAATCATACGGTGGGCCGCAGCACACCCTTTGCCACAAGAGGCATGACGGCGCTGACCGGAACCTTTGGATATGAATTGGATGTGACAAAGCTCTCCGAAGAGGATAAGGCGGCTGTGCCTAAGCAGGTCAGAGCGTATCACGCCTGCAATGATCTGATCCGGGAGGGCAATTATTACAGGATCGCTTCCTTCTGGGAGAACCGCCTGTATGACTGTTACCAGGTGGTGGATGACAAAAAAGAAAAGGCACTGGTATTCTTTACGCAGGTTCTGGGTGAGCCTGCCATGCACAGCCGGAGGCTAAAGCTTCAGGGGCTGAAGGAAAATGCAAAGTACAAGCTCTCTCTGATCGATCTGGAGGGAGAGGAGCTTCTTAAGGATACGGGAAGAGTATTGGGAGGCAGTGTTTTGATGCATGCGGGACTTCAGGTAGAGAGACCCTGGGGGGATTTCCAGGGAAGATTGTTCTTCTTGGAGGAGGTCTGAACCGGGATAAGCAGAAGGAGGGGCCCGTTTCGTTCGAAGAACGAAATGGGAGGATGCCTTCGCTGCCGGAGAAAACCTGACTGGAAGAAATGGAAAAATAAGCAGAAGGAGGGGCCCGTTTCGTTCGAAGAACGAAATGGGAGGATGCCTTCGCTTCTGAAAAAGATTTGACAGGGAGAGATGATAAAATGTTTTATGATGAGATGAAGGAGCATTTGACAAAGAAGCTTTTGCCATTTTGGGAAAAATTGATCGATGAGGAGCGGGGCGGCTTCTACGGATGGATGGATTCGGCTCTGAAGCTGGATAAGGATGCAGTCAAGGGCTGTATCTTGAATAATCGTATCCTATGGTTTTTCTCAAACGCCTATCTGACTCTTGGAGATGAGGAACTGAAGAAATACGCGGATCATGCCTATGCATTCTTGAAGGATTGCTGCTATGACAGCAAAAGAGGGGGCGTTTATTGGTCACTCACCTGTGACGGCAAGGTGGAGGATTCCACTAAGCACACCTATAATCAGGCCTTTGCTATCTATGCGCTGAGCTCTTATTACAGGGCTTTTGCCAATCCGGAAGCCCTTCACATCGCCGGGAAGCTGGTGGAAACCATTGAGACAAAGTGTTTTGATGAGTACGGCTATAAGGAAGCCCTGGATGCGGATTTTCAGCCTGTGGAGAACGACAAGCTCTCGGAAAACGGCGTTATGGCGGATCGCACCATGAATACACTTTTGCATGTGCTGGAGGCCTATACGGAATATTATCTGGTTACAAGGGATGTGAGGGTTGGCGGGAAGCTTCGCTGGATGCTGGATCTCCTGGCGGATAAGATCTATAACCCTGTATTGCACAGGCAGGAGGTCTTTTTCGACAACAATATGAACAGCCTGATCGATCTCCATTCCTATGGACATGATATCGAGACTGCATGGCTGGCGGACAGAACCCTCTCCATTCTGGATGATGAAGCATATACCCGGAAGGTTTCTCCGATTCTGCGGGATCTGGAAAATCAGATCTATCAGGTGGCTTACAAAAAGCATTCCCTGGCCAATGAATGCGAGCGAGGGAAGGTGGATGAAAGAAGGATCTGGTGGGTGCAGGCGGAGAGCGTTGTGGGGTTCTATAACGCCTACCAAAAGACCGGTGAGGAGAAATATTTAAAGGCTTCGGAGGATATCTGGGGCTTTATCAAGGAGCATGTGGCAGATCACAGAGAGGGCGGGGAATGGTTCTGGAATGTGGATGAGGATGGCAATCCCGAGCTGAAGCGTCCCATCGTGGAGCCATGGAAATGCCCCTATCACAACGGCAGAATGTGTATGGAAATGATGCGCAGGAGCTCGGACAATGCTTAGATGATGCGTAAGTTAACGCTTAAGATAATGCATGAGCATGGGAGAAAACAGATGCTTCTATAAATGGCAGTATGAAATGGCAGTATGGAAGAACAGATGATTGAAAGGAGACAATAAGATGGGTGTTCATCCTAAGTATTATGAGCTGTTAAAAAAACAGGAAGAGCTGCTTTCCAGGAAAAATCAGGTGGATGAGAGCTTTTACAACGGAATCTATCAGCGCTATCAGTATCCGGTGCTGACCAGGGACCACGCACCTTTGATCTGGCAGTACGATCTGAATGAAGAGACTAATCCGTTTTTCGAGGAGAGACTGGGGATCAATGCGGTGCTGAATTCCGGAGCCATTGAATTAAACGGAAAGTATTATCTGGTGGCCAGAGTAGAGGGAAATGACCGTAAATCCTTCTTTGCGGTGGCAGAGTCGGATAGCCCGGTGGATGGTTTCCGGTTCTGGGATTATCCAATTCTTTTGGAGGATACTTGTCCGGAGGAGACAAATGTCTATGACATGAGGCTGACCAAGCATGAGGATGGATACATTTATGGAGTATTTTGCTCTGAGAGCAAGGACCAAAGTAATCCGGATCTCTCGGCGGCTGTAGCTGCAGCAGGAATTGTCCGGACGAAGGATCTGAAGAACTGGGAGAGACTTCCGAATCTGAAGACGCTCCGCTCGCCGCAGCAGCGGAATGTGGTGCTTCATCCTGAATTTGTAGATGGCAAATATGCTTTTTATACCAGGCCCATGGACGATTTTATCGATACGGGCAGCGGCGGCGGAATCGGATTCGGTCTCTGCGATGATATTACAAATGCTGTGATAGATGAGGAGATCATCACCAGCAAAAGGAAATATCACACCATTACGGAGGTGAAAAACGGAGCCGGAGCCGTGCCGATCAAAACTCCGAAGGGGTGGCTGCATATTGCTCACGGTGTCCGGAATACGGCAGCGGGACTTCGCTATGTGATCTATGCCTTTGCAACTGCACTTGACGATCCCGCCAGAGTGATCGCAGAGCCCTCCGGTCTGCTCATCGGACCCAGAGCAGGCGAGCGGGTGGGTGATGTCTCCAATGTGGTATTTACCAACGGAGCCATTGCGCGGGAAAACGGAGAGGTATATATTTACTATGCTTCCTCCGACACAAGAATGCATGTGGCAAAAAGCAGCATTGCTCAGCTGACGGATTATGTGTTCGGCACGCCTACGGATCCGCTTCGCAGCGTGGAATGTGTGGCACAGAGATGTGAGCTGGTGAGCAGGAATCTGGAGCTTTTGAAAAGAAGCTGACTAAATTGCAAAGTGAGGGCGCGTGCCTCTGAAAAATACAAGCCGGAATTTGGCGAAGCAGTTTTATCACTGTAAAGGGGCACGGGCGAACGAAGTATCGTCCGTGATAGCGGATTTGATTAGGAGAATAACAGAATGGAGAATAAAAACAGGGAGCCGCTGATCTTGGAGCCGGTCATCAAAGAAAATGTGTGGGGCGGAAGCCGCCTTGTGACGGAATTTCATTATCGGGAATCCGGGGAAGGGCTGGGGGAGTGCTGGGGGATCAGCGCGCATCCCCATGGGGACTGCAGGATCGCGGAAGGACAATACAAGGGAAAAACGCTTTCGGAATTGTACCGGGAGCACAGAGAATTGTTCGGGAATTTAAAGAATCCCGAATTCCCGCTTCTGGTTAAAATTATTGATGCGAAGGAAAAGCTGAGTATTCAGGTTCATCCGGATGACGCCTATGCCAGGATCCATGAAAATGGCAGCCTGGGAAAAACAGAGTGCTGGTATGTGATGGATTGCCCGGAGGGCGCGGAGCTGGTGATCGGGCACAATGCAAAGACCCGGCAGGAGCTGGCGGATCTGGTACACGCCGGGAAATATGAGGAATTGATCCGCAGGATCCCGGTCCGGAAAGGCGATTTCGTGCAGATTGTTCCGGGAACGATCCACGCCATCACGGAGGGACTCTTGATCCTGGAGACGCAGCAGAGCAGTGACATCACATATCGTGTTTATGACTATGGAAGACTGGTGGATGGAAAACCCAGACAGATTCATGTGGAACAGAGCATTGAGGTGACAAATGTGCCGGATGAGTCGGTGGAAAAGGGGCTGGTACATGCACAGGGGCTTTCGGAGAATGAACTGCACGAGCTGGTCTCCTGCGACTTTTACAGGGTTTGGAAGCTGAATGTGAATGGGCAGTGTGAGATCGGGCAGGACTATCCCTTTCTCAATCTGAGTGTCATCGAGGGTGAGGGGAGCCTGAACGGAAGAAAAATCCGGCGCGGTGACCATATGATTTTACCGGCAGGATATGGCAGGATGAGCTTTCAGGGCAACATGGAGTGCATTCTTTCCACTGCGGTGGAAAAGCAGGATTGATGATTTTATGAGTGGTTCGACAAGACAGCGGGGAAGTAGCATCCCCGCTGTTTTTGTGTAAATCATCTAAAAAAACGATTTATTAAAATGCAGTTTTATTCGATAAAAGAGGATTTTGACATTATTTGCGAGCAAAAATCAACAAAATTGCAAAAAAACCCTTGGAAATTTGTGCAACTTGTTGTATAATTGATTTCGTTAAAACAATATCATGAATTAAGGAGTGTGGAAAATGACACGGAAGGAAAACATTTTACATTTCTTCAAAAATACGTGGAAGCACAGAGTTCATGTTCTCATGGCCTTGCCCACGTTTTTAATTATGTTCTTTTTCTTATATGTACCTATGGGCGGCTTGATTATTGCATTCAAGAACTTTAAGCCCGTGAATGGTATTTGGGGCAGTGCCTGGGCCAACGGTAAGTGGGGAGTCTTTGATAACTTCCGTTTCCTGTTGGTAAATAAGGCGAGGTTTTTCCGCTTGACAGGAAATACGCTCTTGTATTTCTTGATCTTCACCATTATAGGTACACTCTTAAATGTCATTCTTGCCGTGTGTATTGATCAGTTGGTATTTAAGAAGCTTGGCAGCGCCCTTCAGAGTATTCTGATCATTCCCATTTTTATTTCCTATGCGGCTGTGACCTTCATCGTAGAGGCTTATCTGAAGGCTGATACCGGTCTGATCAACAATGTGTTTGGGCTGACAAGAAACTGGTATGCTCAGGAATCACAATATTACTGGATATTGATCCTGACCATCGTAAAAATGTGGAACAGCGTGGGCTATGGCTCCGTGCTTTATATGTCAGTGTTGGCCGGCGTGGATCAGCAGCTGTATGAAGCTGCGCAGATTGATGGCGCAAATAAGTGGCAGCAGATCTGGCATATCACTCTGCCTTCCCTGATCCCTATGGTCAGCGTAATGCTGCTGCTTTCTGTTGGTAATATTATGAAATCCGATACCGGTCTGTTCTATCAGGTGACCAGATATACCAACACGGATACCACAGGCGTTTTGGACTCCTATGTGCTCTATGCGATCCAACATACTTCGGACTTCTCCTTCCCGTCGGCGGCTTCGTTCTTCCAGTCCGTCGTGGGCCTTGTCCTGATTTTGATCGCCAATGCAGTTGTTAAGAAAATTCAGCCTGAATACGCGTTGTTCTAAGGAGGGGGATCGAGATGTCAATTGTGGAAGATTTGAAAGAAAAGAGAGAGCAGAAGAAAAAAGAGAAGGAGCTCGATCTTCAGTATGGCGTGAAAGAGAAGAAGGGGCCCGGGCAGTATGTGCTTGCAACTCTTTTGATCCTTTATACGATCATTGTGGCTTTACCTATTATCTTGGTTTTCGTTTCGGCATTTACGGATGAGGATGCCCTCATCAAAAACGGTTACAGCTATTTCCCGGAGAAATGGTCCGTTGGGGCTTTTAAGATGGTGTTTGCCAGCGGTGACAAGCTGGCCGCTGCATATGGCGTGACTATTTTGATCACCTTGGGTGGTACCTTGATCGGTCTGCTTTGCATGAGCCTGTATGCCTATGCGCTGAGCAGAAAGGATTTCAGACTTCGCGGGTTCCTTACGATCTATTCCATGATCCCCATGCTGTTCAATGGTGGTACCCTTTCAGGATATCTGGTATTTACCGGTACCTATCACATGAAGGACAGCCTTTGGCTTCTGATGCTGCCCATTTGCTGTACGACAATGAATATTATCATTCTCCGTACCTACATCCAGAACAGTGTGCCGGAGGAATTGATGGATTCTGCCAGAATTGACGGCGCAGGAGAGTGGAGAACCTTTTTCCAGATCACTCTGCCTCTGATGAAGCCCACTCTGGCAGCCGTAGGCTTCATGATGGCAACAGGTTACTGGAATGACTGGCAGAATGCTTTGCTGTATATTACCTCTGATTACAAGAGACCCCTGCAGCTGTTACTGATCAATATCCAGAAGATGATCGAGCAGCTGGTGAATAACCCCAACATTGCATCCGCGGCTAAGGCGGCAATGGCAGGAAGCATTCCCCAGCAGACAACCATTATGGCAACCGTAGTGATGGTAATCGGGCCCATTATGGTGATCTATCCCTTCTTCCAGAAGTACTTTGCAAAGGGTCTTACCATGGGTTCTGTGAAGGGCTAATAAAAAAGACTTGTAAAAATCTATTTGTTTTGGTAATATAAACTAATGATATTCAATGGGATCATAGTGGTCCCGTGAGAATATAGATTATTCATTTAAGGGAGGATTCAAAAAATGAAGAAGAAAAAGTTTCTTTCTGTAGCGTTGGTTGCAGCCATGACCGCTACCCTGATGGCAGGATGCGGCAGCAGCTCTGACGGCGGCAACGACGGTGGCAACAAGGGTGGCGCCACTACCGGTGGTCAGAAGGTACACATCAATGTTTACAGAGACTGCTTCAACCTTGCTTCTTCTGACACTGCTCAGGTTAAGAAGGTTGAGGATGCAATCAACAAGTATCTGGATGAGAAGGGCGCTAACGTTGAGATCAGCTTGACTGAGGCTTCCTCCGGTGAGTATGCTGAGAAGGCTAACCTGGCTCTGGCTAACAAGGAGATCAACCTTCTTTGGACCGCAAGCTGGTTGGGCACCGTTGGTACCAATGACCTTGTTCCTGCAGAGTCCGTATATGACATCACCGATCTGTTGAAGGGCACCGCTCTTTACAGCTCCATGGATGCCGGTCAGTGGGAAGCTACCAAGTACAATGGCAAGAACTACTTCATCCCTGTATATAAGGATAATGTAGAAGGCTACGACTTCATGTTCCGTCAGGATCTGCTTGACAAGTATGGATTTGATCAGACCAAGGTAAAGAAGCTGGCTGATCTGGAGCCCTACCTGGCTAAGGCTAAGGCTGATGGTCTCAAGTATCCGTTCCTGACCCAGAAGACCGCTATGTTCTACAGATGGTACATCAATGATTTTGATTTCTTCACTGCTGATAACGCTGCTAACTGGGTTGCAGTTGACAGAGCTACCAATTCCGTAGTGAATACCATCCAGACCCCTCAGTACAAGGAGTTCTGCACCCTGATGTCCGATTGGAGCGAGAAGGGTTACATCTCCGAGGATGAGTACACCAAGCTGACTCCTGAGCAGGCAACCTCCACCAAGGATTGGGCAGTTTCATGGTGGACCGATATCCCTGTAAATGACGAGGCAGATTCCCGTTATGGTCAGGATGTTACCATGCAGCCTGCAACCGACAGATGGGCACACAGCACCTCTGCTCTTGGTTCCTGCTACTGCGTAACCGCTAACAGCAACGAGGCACAGGCTAAGGCTTGTATCGAGTTCATGGGTCTCCTTTACACCGATTCCAAGTTGGCTGACATGTACACTTTTGGTATCGAGGGTGAGGACTTCAACTACGAAGGCGAAGGCGCTTCCAAGAAGGTTCGTCAGACCGATGCTGGTAAGTACAACCACTCCATGTGGGAGTCCGCGAGCGCAACTGTTGTAACTCCTCTGTACAACGAGCCTGACAACAAGGCTGATCTGTACAAGACCTTCAACGGTGGTGCAAACACCTCCAGCGCAGCTGGTTTCCGTTTCGACAAGAGCCCCGTATCTGCTGAGTACACCGCTTGTACCGAGGTATTCAACACCTATGGCTTCGCTCTGGAGAACGGCGGCTTCAAGGCTTCCGAGGTTGACGCTAAGATCGCTGAGTACCAGAAGGCTCTGGATGCTGCAGGATATCAGACCGTATTGGCTGAGTTCCAGAAGCAGTATGATGCTTGGAAGAAGTAATTCGGATGCAATGTTCTGATGAGTTGCTTTGAAAGTATTAGACTTATATAAGTAAACAAGGGATGGCACAGATTTTTTCTGTGCCATCTTTTTATTGCTGTTAATTTAGGAAAATAATACTGTTTTATTATAGAAATAATGCTTTTCATGAACGGAAAAATGTAGTATATTTATTATGTATGAATGTATTTATCTGAAAATACAGTGATCCAAATATAAGGCCTTTTGAAGCAGGGAGACAAGCATGGCGGAAAAAAAGAAGAATGATAATAGTACAGAGAATAAGAAGAATACTTCCAATCGCAGAAGAAAAGCTTCTTCGAAGAATCAGGTTGCAAAATCCGTTGATGCCATCATTTCCGAAAAGGGGACGGAGCATGTAACTGCAAATTCCGATACAGAAAATTTGGTTTTCGATGCAGCAGCAGTTGAAACCAACGGAGAGGAATATGAGAGAGTATCGGATATGGAGGGGAGTTTGCCAAAAACTCAGCAATCGGAAGGCGAACAGTCTGCGCCCAATCAGATTGAGATTGGGCAATCTGAGAGTGAGCTGCCGGCTGAGGAAGAGGCTGCTCCCGAGCATTTTGAGGGTGGGCAATCTGAGAGCGAGTTGCCGGCTGAGGAAGAGGCTGCTCCCGAGCATTTTGAGGGTGAGCAATCTAAGAGCGAGTTGCCGGCTGAGGAAGAGGCTGCTCCCGAGCATTTTGAGGGTGGGCAATCTGAGAGTGGGCTGCCGGCTGAGGAAGAGGCTGCTCCCGAGCATTTTGAGGGTGGGCAATCTGAGAGCGAGCTGTCGGCTGAGGACGGAATGAATGATGAGGCTCCGGGGGTGAAACAAGCTTCGACAGATGCATTTAAAGAAGGGGAGGCAGAACAATCTTTTGCGGAAGCATTAGAGGAGCAGAAAACGGAATCAACTAAGGAGCAGCTTCAGGCAAATTCTTCACCAAAAGCCGAAAAAAATGTTAAGATAGGATCCTTGAATGGAAAGAAATCATTTCTGCATATTCTTAAGGATGCTTTTGCGGATGTTTTTTCGAATAGCTCCTTTTTTACCATCAGAAATAAGCTGATCATAGGCTTTATGATTCCGATTTTGTTTTTGATCATTATTGGGAGTGTCTCCTTTCAAAAAGCAAGTGCCGGTATGGGAGATAAGTTTTCTGAATCGGCGATACAGACCATCCGCATGATGACTAAGAATATTGACAGCGGCTGCAGTAATGTAAAGGGGGCCGGGGCAGCCTATGTCTCGGATTATGAGGTTAAAAAGCTTTTTCTGGGAATGTACAAGGAAGATGCAGTTGAGGAGTCCAGAAAGATTTCACAGCTCCGCAATGAATTAATGGGTTATCAGGTCAGCAATGATATGATATCCAATATGCATATTATTCCCAAATCGACCGACTACCGAATCCTTTCTTCCGCTACGACGAACGCTAACTATGGCTCGATTGAGGACTATCGCACTGATGTCATGAAGACGACCGGGAGTTTTGATAACTGGATCGATCAGCATGAATGGCTGGATGCGCAGATCGGCTTGAACAGTAAAGACTATATCATGGCTTATCAGGTGATGACCAGCAGTGATGTGACCATTGTGGTTGTAGATATTGATTCGAAGGCTATTTACAATCTAATGGCTATGACTGATTTCGGTAAGGGCAGTATCATTGGATTTGTGACCTCCGGCGGTCGGGAATTGATTTATTCTCAAAATGATAAGATATCAGAGGATGGGACTGAGTCTGTCTTCTTTGATAAGGATTTCTATAAGGAGGCAATCTCCAGCGGTGAGAATTCTGCTATCGTTGAAAATGTGAAGTTCCTTGGAAGAAATTATGTTTTCTTTTATAGTATCAGTGAGCAGACAGGAGCTGCTGTCTGTGCGTTGGTGCCTGTAAACACCATTACCAAGCAGGCACAGGAGATCAGAATTCTGACGGTGATCATGGTGATCATTGCTGTGGTGGTTGTTTTGGGAATTGCTATCCTGATTGTTGCGGGGATTCAAAAAAATATGAATCAGTTCTCCGCAGGCTTCGAAGAGGTGGCAGGGGGAAATCTCACTGTCCAGATCGAATCAAGCGGGAAGGACGAATTCAGTCTGCTTGCCGATTCTGCAAACACTATGGTCAACCAGACAAAGCATCTTGTCGGAAAGGTAGGGGTAGCCACAGCTCATCTGGAAAGGTCAGCGCAGCGCGTGTTGGACTCCTCGGAAACTATCAGCGGTTATTCCAACGAAATTTCCCATGTGGTGGAGGAAATCACTGTTGATATGGAAAACCAGTCCGATCATGTGCGGGACTGTGTTGACCGTACCAAGAATCTGTCCGCTGAGATCAAGGAGATGGGGCAGATCATACTTGAGATGGAAAACCGGATCCATGGAACGGAGCAGATGATCGATGCCGGAGTGGATAAGGTTCAGACGCTGGGTAAGCAGGCCAAGAATACAACGGATATCACATTGGAGGTGGGAAACAGTATTGGCGCTCTGCAGGAGGAGACCTCTGTCATCAATAAGTTTATTGATGTGATCGAGGAAATTTCCACACAGACCAATCTCCTGTCACTGAATGCTTCCATTGAGGCGGCTCGTGCAGGAGATGCGGGAAAGGGCTTCGCGGTTGTTGCCATGGAGATCAGGAAGCTTGCAGAGGATTCCGCAGTCGCAGCGGGCGAGATCAAGAACAATGTGTCCAATATTATCGGAAAGGCTCAGGCAAGCAGCCAGACCGCCGGCAAGGCACAGGACATTGTGCTGGCGCAGATGGCGGTTGTTGAGGAGGTGATCGACATCTTCAAGGAAATGAATGAGCAGATGTCGAGTCTGACCACAAGCATTCAAGAGGTTATGGAACACGCAAGCAGAACGGATGAGGAAAGCGGTCGTACAGTGAATGCTGTGGAGAATATTTCGGGGATCATCAGCGAGACTGCCGAAAATGCAAATGCCGTAACGGAGGCTTTATCAAAGCTGATGTCCGGTGTTGAAGATCTGAATTCCATTTCAAATGTTTTGGATGAAAATATGCAGGAATTAAAGAGAGAGATCTCTTCCTTCCGCACGGAGTAGTTTGAGTAGGTTAAACATAAGGTGAAGGTTTTAAAAAAATTTTTTTACACATTAATGATTTTATGTATGCTATGTTGTTGTGTTGTACTGGTCTGTGCATTTGTGCCGGGACTGACAGAGCAGATAGCAATTAAGCTCTATGGGGAAAAGGCTGTGCAATCCGAAGAAGAGAACGGGAATTTACAGTATCCGGATTATTCGGTTTCCAGTGCAACCACGGCAGGGCTAAATTGGGATAATATGCCCTTTCGCGGCAATGGCAGTTATATTGTGCCGGGAAAGGAGCAGATCAAGGCGCCGGAAGAAGCCCGTGGGAAAAATGGGTATCAGGGCATTCAGGAAACTGCCAGCGATGTGGAGGATGAGGAAGCACAGAAGCTTGCCGATGATCTTCAAAGTGGAAGCTTGGGAGATGAGCTGACCTTTTATGATCTTTATTATCCATATTATGCGATGCTTGAACCCACAATGCAGGAGCTTTACCGTCAGATCTACGCCAATGCGCGAGACCTGATCAAGGATTTTAAGCCGGTTGTTGATGTGACGGAAGATCAATTATATACAGTGTTTGAAGCAGTGGTGGGGGATCATCCTGAGTTATTCTGGGTGGAGACCGGTTACAGCTGCAAAAGGACTCGAGATGGTTCCATAGTGGAGATTTCTCTGAGCTTTTATGAATTGTCGGAGAGATTGGAGAGCGCTCAAAGAGAATTTGAAAATGCTGCGGAAGTCATCCTGCAGGGGGCAAGAGAGCTGGCTACGGAGGCAGAGAAGGAGAAATATGTGCATGACGCACTCGCTGAGCAGATTCGATATAGTATTGCAGCACCCATGAATCAAAGTGCCTACAGCGCACTGGTCAATGGAGAGACGGTGTGCGCAGGTTATGCCAGGGCCTTTCAGTACTTGATGCAGCAGCTGGGAATTCCCTGTTATTATTGTACCGGTTATTCCGGAGAGGATCATGCCTGGAACATCATCTATGTGGATGGGCTGTTTCGAAATGTGGATCTGACATGGGACGATGGCGATACTGTCAGCTATGAGTATTACAATTGCTCGGATAAGGCTTTTGCAAGTACTCACATGCGGAAAGGATTGTCCGTCTATCTGCCGGCCTGTCCGGAGGAGGGCGCAAAGCCGCAGGAGGTTTCTGCGCTGGATGGGATCCGCGGCTTGATCAATCCCAATCCCATAGAGCCGATGACCCTGGAAAATCGGGGGGAATACTTCCCGGAGAAAAAGAATTCGACATCGGTTTCCCCTTCCATGGATGAAGCGGCTCTTCGTAAGGCGGGGATCACCGCATCGGATGTTTTGACCTCCTTGGATGCCTATTACAAGGATTGTGAAGCGAAAATGGTGAAAGCGGGAACCGGCCAGATCCAGTTTAGCAACTGTATTCCGGCCGGGTTATGGGATAGTGTTGAAAATGCGTATTCAAGCAATGCATATCTGAAGGGATATGCGAATGCAACGTTAAAGCAGCTGGGAGCAGAACAACTGGCTGTCACCATACAGGCAGTTCGTCTGAGCGGCGATTATTATAGACTTTACCATATTGTGGCAACCTGGTAGAGACACAGAGGCCTGAGCCGTTAGCGGAGCATTTCATGATTATTTTATCTTAAATCCGCTGGAGATCAGATGTTTTTTCACGGCGTCGAAGCTCTCCTTGCTGATGACATGCTCGATCCGGCAGGCATCCTCTGAGGCAACCTTTGGATCCACACCGAGCTCAGCAAGCCATGCGGAAAGAATTTTATGACGCTCATAGATCATTTCGGCAATTTCACGACCGGACTTGGTCAATGTGATATAACCCTCCGGGGAGACAACGATATGTTGCTTTTCTCGGAGGTTTTTCATGGCTACGCTGACACTGGATTTTTTAAAATCCAACTCTGTAGCGATATCCACAGAGCGAACAACAGGCTTTGATCTGCCAAGAAGCAGGATGGTCTCGAGATAATCTTCAGCGGATTCATTTACTCTTGCATGCATGATGGATACTCCTTCCTAAAGACAATAAGGTTTTGTAGCGCATAAAAAAAGTATATCACACAGTGGAAAAAGTAGCAAATAAATCTTGACAAAACATGCTGGTTAGCATATTCTAACTCATAGGAGGTGCAGATATGACTTTTGGTACATTTTTTGTTTTGATGATATTAGCTGCGGTTGTGGCATTGGTGATCAGAAGTATGGTCCGGGATAAAAAAGCGGGCAAATCCCTACAATGCGGTATGAACTGCAGCAAATGCAATGGGCACTGTGCGCAGATGGCTCAAAAGGGCCAATTCAAAAAACAGATTTAAAAAAACAGATTTAATAGATGAAATGAGAGACTGCTGCTTGAGAAAGCGGCAGTTTTTTTATTTGGACATATTTTCGGCATGTCCTCATATATTGTGAAGAGAATAAGTAAGTCTGAGTGGAAGGAGAACATCGGTTGGAAATATTAGGGCTTTTTCCGGAGACGGATCGTCCCTATTGGGAGAATATTTTGCGAAAAACCGGATTGACCGAAATACGGCTGAGAGCGGAAAGGGAGGGCTATGCATATCAAAGCGGAAAAGAATTCTACCTGACCGGTGAAGGCTGTCTGGATACAGACAGGGGAAAAGCCAGGATATTTTCAAAAGAATATTTGGGAAAGCTATTGCTCCATCTATGTAAATACTCTATTTATGCCTTTGAGGATGAGCTGCGGGCAGGCTATCTGACATTAGAGGGAGGGCATCGCCTTGGGGTGGCGGGCCAGGTAGTCATGAATGGACAAGAGGTGCACGCCATAAAAAACATTTCGTTTATGAATCTCAGAATATGTCATCAAATAATTGGATTTGCTGATCCTGTTCTTCCCTGGGTCTATGAGAAGGGAGAATTATACAATACTTTGATCCTTTCACCACCGGGTTGCGGAAAGACCACTCTGCTCCGGGATCTGATCCGTCAGATTTCGGCGGGGAATGCATTTGGGGAGGGATGCACCGTGGGGGTGGCGGATGAAAGGGCGGAGATCGGTGGGAGCTATCTTGGCATCCCTCAAAATGATCTGGGACCGAGGACGGATATCATGGAGGGATGTCCCAAGAAAATCGGACTATCCCTCCTCCTGAGATCCATGGCGCCCAGAGTGCTGGCGGTGGATGAAGTGGGGGATCCGGCGGACTGGAAGTATCTTCAGGAGGCAGGCAGATGTGGCGTAAAGCTTCTGGCCACAATGCACGGAGGAACAAGAGAGGATATCTGCGGAAGAGTTCCGGAAGGGGTGTTTGACAGAGTCATTTTTCTGGGAAAAAAACGAGGAATCCCATATATTCGGGGATATTGGAATCTGAAGGGAGAAAAAGGAATGGGGTGAGACTTCTGGGGGCGGTCAGTATTATGACGGGATGTCTCGGATATGCAATGCAATATCTTGAAGAGAGGAAAAGACATATTGGCAGACTAAAGGAGTGGCAGCTATTGCTGGAGGATTTGGAGGGAGAAATCAGGTATGGAAAATATTCCTTGCCGGAGTGTTTTCTACATGTGGGCGAGCGGTTGAATACGCCTCTGGGAGCTTGTTTTCAAAAGGCGGGGATGAGAATGCATTTGGAACCGCATAAACAGCTTAGAGTTCTATTGGAGGATGTTTTGAAAAAGGAATTAATGCCGCTGTATGAGGAAGAATATTCCGGTGAGCTCTTGGCCTTTTTGGCAGAGGATGGATTCCATGATGAGCAAATGCAGCGCAGAGCGCTTATGAGATGCAGGGAGCATGTGGGAGAATTATTGGAGGAACGAAAGGAAGTATATCGTAAAAAAAGCAGGGTCGCCTTCAGCCTTGGCGCGGCGGTGGGGTGCTTTATTATATTGCTTCTGATCTGAATAGCTTATGGTACATAGTCTATACACTAATAAGTTTACTTCGTGAAGGGGGAAAGATGGATATTAATCTGATCTTCAAAATTGCTGCGGTGGGAATACTGGTGACAATTCTCGGACAGATTTTAAAACACAGCGGCCGTGAGGAGCATGCTTTTTTGATCAGTCTGGCGGGCCTTCTCATCGTTCTTTCCTGGATCATACCCTATATCTATGATCTATTTACAACAGTACAAGCATTGTTCGAACTGTAGCGTGGCTTAACAATTTAAGCAGTTGCTATTTATTATGGAAAGAGGGGAGGTGGCAATATGGGAGAGAGTCTTCGAATCAGCATCATTGCTGTCATAGTGATCCTTTTGGCGATACCTTTGAGACAGGGAAATGCAAATTTTACTTTTCTGATCGGACTGGGGCTGGGATTAGTGATCCTTTGGGTGGTGTTAGCCAGATTTCAGGAAATTGCATCCGCCTTTGGACAGCTGAAACAATATCTGGGGCAGGGAGGCGGATATCTCAATTTATTGCTCAAAGTGCTGGGAATCACTTATGTCTGTGATTTTGCTGCAAATATCTGCAGAGATGCGGGCTTTGGATTTGTTGCCGGGCAGCTGGAGGTCTTGGGAAAGCTTTCTGTCATGGTTTCGGGAATTTCCGTATTGTTTATTTTGATCGAACAAATGAATCATCTTGTGTGAGGTGGAAAGGAAGAGTATGGACAAAGTGAACCTGACAGGAGAAATCTGGAAGGAAATGGGATTACAGCAGATGCTGGAGAATCTGGATACCATGTTTCCCGACATTCCGCTTTCTATGGAAAAGCTTTTGGAAATGCTTATAGCAGGAAATCTTCAGGGAGCTGTGGGAGAATTGCTGGCGGCGGGCAGAAGCATTTTTTCCATCAACTGGCTCAGCCTTCGACAACTGCTTTTGAGTCTTATATTTATGGGAATTGTCAGCGCAGTGTTTGTCAGATTTGCTGATTTTACACCAAAATACAGGGTGGGAGAATTATGTTTTTTCTTCGTGTATCTTCTACAGGCATCCGTATTGACCAGATGCTTTAGTTATTTTTGGGGGATAGCCGATACGCTCCTGGATAATATGGTGACCTTTATCAGGATGCTGATGCCCTTCTTTCTTCTGGCAGTATCCTTAGCTACCGGAACGGTGACTGCGGGGGCAGGATGCCAGCTGCTGCTCTTGCTGGTCTATGGAATTGAGACCGTTGTAAAGGAAGGCTTTCTGGCTCTGATCACCTTATTCTTCCTGTTTTCAATCCTGGAGGGCCTGGAGGCGTCGGACAGATGGGAGAATTTATTAGACCTACTGAAGAAGGGAGCGGATGCCGGAAGAAAAGCAATTTTTGCGGGAGCATCAACGCTTGGGATTGTGCAGGCCATTCTGACTCCTGCGATTGACAGCTTAAAGGGCACGGCGATGGAGCGAATCCTTACATCCCTGCCGGGTGTTGGAAACGGCGCTGAAAGCGTTATGAAAATGCTGGTGGGCTCTGCTATGGTAATCAAAAATGCTGTGGGAATATTATTGGCCCTTCTGTTGGGGTTACTGTGCTTTATGCCCCTTGTCAAAATTTTGGCTCTATCCGTTATCTTAAAGCTGGCGGCTGCAATTATGGGGCTGGTGAGCGACAAGAGGCTGACCAGAGCAGTGGATCGGGCTGGGGAGACCGGATTTCTGTTTTTTCGGGTGACGGGATGCGCCATGGCACTGTTTTGGCTGGCTATAGCGGCCACCTCATTATCTATCAGAATATAGGAGGATTGGCGATGATTTCCGGAATGATCAGGCTAGCTGTATTTGTTTTGTGTGTTCAGATGCTCCTTTGGTTTGCTCCGAGCGAAGGCTACGAAAAGTACCTTCGACTGCTGGTCAATTTACTTGTCCTGCTCCAGTTTATTGTACCGTTGAGCTCTTTTTTTCTGCATGCTTCTGCCGGAAATTTGCATGCGGAGACAGAGAGACTGAAGGCCGGCCTGGAGGAGGCGCTGGAGGGCATGGAGTGGGAAGAAGTGTTGGAGGTAGGGGAGGAGGGGAACGAAGAGAAAAAAGATTTGGTAGAAAAGAGGGAACAAAAGGATTTTTATTCGCAGAGCATCGAGATAGAAGAAGTCCATACGGATATCATTGAGGTTCCTTAAGCAAAATGCATGTGGGGAGGAAGAAATGAGGAGCATAAAAGAGATCTGGGAGAATAAACTGAAGCCCTTTTGTAAGAAGGAAAATATGATCCTGCTGGTTCTGGCGGGAATTTTGCTTTTGATCATATCCCTGCCAACGGGGAAAGGAAAAGGGAAGAACCTAAGTGCTGGGGAAGCGGGGCTTTTGAATACAGAGGGAGTTGACAGTCTGGCCGGGGGAGGGGAAACAGTGGGAGGGGAGAAGGACGGCGGAGGATATACAGAAAATGGAGCATTTGGGGATGAAAAATATCGGTCGGAGTTACAAAGTGAGGTGGAGGAATTACTGGGAAGTATAGAGGGGGCAGGAGAGGTCAGAGTGATGATCACACTGAGGGAATCGGAGGAACTGATCGTGGAAAAGGATCTGGAGAAGGATCAAAAACAGACTAGGGAAGGAGGCGTTACGGAAAAGAGCGGCAGCGAAATAATTCTGGAGGAGAATACAGTACAGGACGGCGCAAAGAAGCCTTTTGTGAAAAAGAGGATTTATCCCAAGGTGGAGGGAGTTTTGGTTGCGGCGGAGGGAGTTGGCCGGGGGAGAGTGCGCGCGGATCTTACGGAAGCGGTACAGGCACTTTTCGGTCTGGAGGCACATAAGGTGAAAGTATTAAAATTATCGCATAAAAGTTCGGAATAGGAATAGAATGAACTAGCAGTAGGAAGGCAGGAGGGAAAAGGGTGAAGAACATATTCAAAAAGAATCAACTAATGATCACTGCATTGGCAATCATGATCGCAATCGCAGGATACCTACAGTACGCGGAGAATACATCACAGCAGGCGGATAGCAATGCAGGAATCAAATCTGTGGATTCCGGAAGGGTGATCACGGAGAACTATACAGCGGATGAAATAAAGGAACGAGCGACAGCGGATGCATTGGACGGGATTTTGGATCTCTCCGAGGAGGATCTGTTAACACTCTCCGGAAACACGGGCTTGGGAGAGCAGAATATGGATATGGAAAATACTGATATCGGAAGTCTGGACAGTGATATCAATGTAGTCATGGAGAACTATCTGGAGGACGGTATGGAGACAGTGGCCAGCCTGGGAATCACGGAGAATACTACGGAAAACGGCCCCAAAGCAGGGGAAATACCTGGGGAGGCGGTTTATACCTCGGCAAACGCTTTGGAAATATTGGCAGATGCGAAATTGCTGAAGGAACAGACCAGAGCCAGAAACAAGGAGACACTCCTTTCGATCATCGGAAATGAGTTCCTGAGCGCCGATCAAAAACAGGAGGCGGTGAACAGTATGGTGGCCATGACGGAGATCGCAGAAAAGGAAGCGGCTGCAGAAATCCTGTTGGAAGCAAAGGGGTTTTCGGATGTGGTGGTCTCTGTTTCGGGCGATGGCGCGGATGTGGTGGTAAATGCCGCGGAATTAACAGATGCCCAGAGAGCTCAGATTGAGGATATCGTGAAGAGAAAGACGGGTGCGGCACCGGAAAACATTATCATTAGCACTATGATGCGGTAGGAAAGACAGTACCGGAGGCTACATCAGGATGCGGTCTCCGGTGCAGTCACGGCAAGGGTAATGAAGGTTTGAAAAAAGAAAAGGTGTACATATTTCAAATAATATGCTAAAATAATAAAGTATATCCGTTCACATTTCATTGACGGGCGGGAAGTACAGATAAAGAGTTAAGAATTGATAACTGAAAGTAAGGATCTTATGAAGAGAGTATTTTTGATCGTGTTGGACAGTTTTGGAATAGGGGAGGCGCCGGATGCGGCCGCATTTGGGGACTATAATGTAAATACCCTGCGGAGCGTGGCTTCCAGCCCCTATTTTTGCTTGCCGAATTTGGATAAGCTGGGGCTCTTTCGAATGGATGGAGTGACAGTGGAGGGGAAAACAGAAAATCACATTGCCGCCATTGCAAGAATGCAGGAGCGATCCAAGGGAAAGGATACTACCATCGGTCACTGGGAGATTGCTGGGGTGGTGTCCCCTGATCCGCTGCCGACTTATCCGGAAGGATTTCCGGAGGAGGTATTGGAGCCATTTCGCCGGGAAACGGGGAGGGGCGTGCTCTGCAACAAACCTTATTCCGGTACTGCAGTGATCCGGGATTACGGAAAGCAGCATATGGAGACGGGAGACCTGATCGTCTATACTTCGGCGGACAGTGTGTTTCAGATCGCGGCTCACGAGGAGATCGTGTCCCCGGAGACACTGTATGAATATTGTCGTGTGGCGCGCAGAATACTTCAGGGGAAGCACGGGGTTGGCAGAGTGATTGCAAGACCCTTTATAGGCAGTCCTGCAGAAGGGTTTGTCCGGACATCGCACAGGCATGATTTTTCACTGTTACCTCCCGCACCTACCATGCTTGATATTTTGAAAGCAGCAGGAAGGGATGTGATCGCAGTCGGTAAGATCTGGGATATCTTTGCAGGGCAGGGAATCACAGAGCATGTATTCACTTCCGGAAATGAGGAGGGAATCCAAAGGATCTATGACTATCTGGATAAGGATTTCGATGGACTCTGCTTTGTAAATCTTGTGGATTATGATATGCTGTATGGTCACAGAAGAGATGTGGATGGCTATGCAAAGGCTTTGACCTATTTCGATGAAAAGCTGTCCGGTATTCTGGAAAGGCTTGGTCCGGAGGATGTATTGATGATCACTGCGGATCATGGCTGCGATCCGGCCTATACCGCTACCACGGATCACACCAGAGAATATACGCCATATATAGTATATGGCGAAGGAATCAAGCCATATAATTATGGGACGAGAAATACCTTTGCCGACATCGCCGCCACAGTGCTGGAGCTGCTTGGAGCGGAAGGCACGATTGCAGGGAAGAGTCTTTTTGAGGGGCCACATTAATGCTCTTGCAGACAAGGTCACCGAAAAACAGAGATAGAAGAATAGTATGGAAAGGTTTAGGAATAGAAATGAGTAAATATACAAACGAGATCAATCGGAGGAGAACATTCGCCATCATTTCTCACCCGGATGCAGGTAAGACAACCTTGACGGAGAAATTCCTGCTCTACGGAGGCGCAATCAATCTTGCCGGGAGCGTAAAGGGAAAGGCTACGGCCAGACATGCGGTTTCCGATTGGATGGAGATCGAGAAGGAGAGAGGTATTTCTGTCACCTCCTCCGTATTACAGTTTGAATATGACGGGTATTGCATAAATATTTTGGATACGCCCGGTCACCAGGACTTTTCGGAGGATACCTACCGGACGCTGATGGCAGCGGACTCCGCTGTCATGGTGATCGATGCCTCCAAGGGCGTGGAGGCGCAGACACGAAAGCTTTTTAAGGTATGTGGAATGAGGGGCATTCCCATTTTTACATTTATTAACAAATTGGACAGGGATGCCAATGATACCTTCGACTTGTTGGATGATATTGAGAAGGAGCTTGGAATCGCGACCTGTCCGGTCAATTGGCCCATCGGCTCCGGTAAGGAGTTTCAGGGAGTCTATGACAGGGAAAAGCACTGTGTTATTTCATACTCCGACACGGAAAAGGGGACGAAGGAAGGGGTTGCTACGGAGATTCCCATAGAGGATGAAGTACAACTGCGAAAGCTCATCGGGGATGCTGCCGCAGATAAGCTTCTGAGTGAGATTGAGCTGTTGGATGGAGCCAGTGCGGAATTCGATCTCGCGGCTGTGCGGGCCGGAAAGCTTACACCTGTGTGCTTTGGTTCGGCTTTGACGAATTTTGGCGTGGAGATCTTTCTAAAGCACTTTTTGAATATGACGACACCCCCTCTGCCGCGATTATCGGATATCGGCTTGATCGATCCCGCAGAGAAAGAATTCTCTGCTTTTGTCTTTAAAATCCAGGCTAATATGAATAAGGCTCACCGGGACAGAATCGCCTTTATGAGAATCTGCTCCGGAAAATTCGACGCCAGCATGGAGGTGCGTCATGTGCAGGGCAACAAGGTAATGCGCCTCTCGCAGCCCCAGCAGATCATGGCGGATGAGAGAAAGATCTTATCCGAGGCATACGCAGGAGATATTATCGGAGTATTTGATCCGGGTATTTTTTCCATTGGGGACACCCTGTGCATGCCAAAGGAAAAGTTTTCCTATGAGGGCATTCCAACCTTCGCACCGGAGCATTTTGCCAGAGTGCGTCAGATGGACACTATGAAAAGAAAACAGTTTGTCAAGGGGATAGAGCAGATTGCCCAAGAGGGTGCCATCCAGATCTTTCAAGAGATGACAGCCGGTCTGGAGGAGGTTATCGTCGGTGTGGTGGGAGTGCTACAGTTCGATGTGTTGAAATATCGCCTGGAAAATGAATATAATGTGGAAATTCGGCTGGAAAACCTGCCATACGAGCATATACGCTGGATCGAAAACAAGGAAGAGGTGAATGTGGAGAAGCTGATAGGCACCTCTGATATGAAGAAGGTAAAGGATATGAAGGGGAATCCGTTGCTTTTGTTTGTCAATTCCTGGAGTATCGGAATGACCTTGGAGCGCAATAAGGGCTTGGTTTTGGCAGAGTTTAGCAGAAATTAATAAAGAAATGGGAGAGCTGCACATGGGACTTTGGATATTCTTTCTGGGTGCGATGCTTGTTCTTGGGGGATGTAAAGCACAGTCGCCGGAGAGCGGACTGTTTCAGAATGTGCAAGAGACTAGTCGGGAAACAGGGATGTGGTCCCTGTTTTCCGATCATCTTCAAGAGGCTCCAAAGGATGTAAGCTCTGGAGAAGTATTGGGAGATTTGGTCAATTACGATCATTTTTTTCTGGGGGAAGGAAATCACTACTGCTATAATACCTTGACACTGGCGGAAAGAATCTGGTATGAGGATATGGAGAACATACTGGGCAGTCTGGCGGAAAAGGGGGAGTTATCCCAGGAGGGCATAGTTCAGGGCCTGACCGAAAATGACATTGACCATATTTTTCAATGCGTAATGATGGACCATCCGGAGTTTTTCTTTGTCGATGGATATGTTTATGGCGTCAGTCGTATGGGGGAAAAGCTGATCAAGCTGGAGTTTTCGGGAAGTTATCATACCACCCGGGAGGAGGCAGTTCAAAAAAAACAGCAGATCGAACAGGCGGCGGAAAGAATTGTTCTGAATTGTCCGCAAGCCTCCGACGATTATGAGAAGATCAAGTATGTATATGAGACCTTGATCCTGGAAACGGAATATGATCCGGATGCGCCGGATAACCAAAATATTTATTCCGTTTTTGTGGGGAAAAAATCAGTTTGTCAGGGCTACGCTAAAGCAACTCAGTATCTGCTCAATCAACTTGGCGTGGAATGCACGCTGGTCAGCGGTATGGTGCAGGGAGGCAACAGGCATGGCTGGAATCTGGTCCGTTCTGACGGAGAGTATTATTTTGTGGATACCACATGGGGGGACGCCTCCTATAAGCTGACGGAAGAAAAGCAGTATATGGAAATGCCTGAGATCAATTACGACTATCTTTGTGTGACATCGGACGAATTGAGCAGGACACATTATCTGGATGAGAGTATAGAAGTGCCCTCCTGCGTTTCTATCAGGGATAATTATTATGTGAGGGAGGGGGCCTATTTTACAGAGCTCGATCAGACACAGCTTCGGGCTCTGTTTGAAAAGACCTCCGAGGAGCAGTCCTATCGCGTGACTTTAAAATGCGCTGATTTCGATGTTTATGAGCAGATGAAAAGGCTTCTGTTGGAGGAAGGAAATGTGTTTCAATATTATCAGGCACCGGTCAGCGGGGTTGTCTATGTAAAAAATGACGAACAGTATTCCTTGACATTTTGGGTGACAAATTCATGATATGATGCTATAATAAGCAAAAGAAGGGGTCAGGTTTTGGCGAAGCACAAATTGCTGTGATGCCTTCGCCTCAAGAGAGGACATGCGCGATGCATATAATAAAGTGACAAAGCTGAGAGTCGTTTGAAAATGTGATTGTGTTAGCTTTAGCTGCAGTCCCGGATTTTGGAACGACGGTAATGATGACAGGAACAAGTTAAGATGGGAGGATAGATGATATGGAAAAAGAGCAGAACGCCATAATTCTGAAGGAGGAATCCGCTGTCGGAAGTGTGCGGATCGCAGAGCCTGTGGTGGCAATGATCGCATCCATCGCTGCTACGGAGGTGGAGGGAGTGCAGATTCCCGGAGGTCATGGCACAAAGGGGGCAAAGGTTTCTAAGGGAGTTAAGGTGGAGATCAAGGATGGAGTGGTACAACTAGATATGGCAGTTGCCATTTTGTATGGCTATCATATTCCTGAGGTGAGCGGTCAATTACAGAGCAGGATCAAGAATGCTATAGAGAATATGACCGGCTTGTCCTGTGGAAATATCAATATCCGCTTTTCCGGCGTGGTGATGAAATAGTTTTTTTCTGTGTGCAGACAGAGCTTTTGAAATTTCAATATGATAAATGAAACTAAAGGGAAATGAAAATGGGACGACATGAACAAAGAGAGCAGGTGTTTGAACTGCTGTTTCGGGCAGAGTTTAACAGTCCGGAGGATATGCCGGAGCAGGTGCAGCTCTTTTTTGAGGATGAAGAGAGGGCGGGCCTTGGGGATGTATCCGAAGTGATCAAAGCGAAATATCAAAAGATATTTGATAAGATCCCGGAGCTGGACAGGCTTTTGAACGAGAAGACGGAGAGATGGAACACCAAAAGATTCGGAAAAGTGGAATTGACTGTGTTGCGATTGGCGCTGTACGAAATCCTTTTTGACAATTCCATACCGGAGGGAGTGGCCATCGACGAGGCGGTGACCATTGCCAAAAAGTACGGACAGGACAGCTCCGGCGCCTTTGTCAACGGTGTGTTGGCAAAGTTTGTGAAAAAAGAGAATGAATAAATCCGAGGAAGGACCCCGAAGGACTATATGACTATATGGCGCGAGGTTCTTTCTTTTCGTATGAAGAAGTAAAGCGCCTGGAAGCTTTCACATATAAGCTTTTGCATATAAGCTTTTGCATAGAAGCTTTTCAGTGCTTTGATTTACGCAGAGTGAGGGAATGAAATTGGACTTTCGAGATGTGTTGGAGGAAAAGACGAGGGACGCCTGTGAGGTGATCAATCGGGGATGGGAAAAGTATAAGAGTACCCACGAGGAACGCTATGTGGCTACAGTTCTGGAGGCGATGGAGTATAGTATTCTTGCCGGAGGGAAGCGCTTAAGGCCTCTTTTGATGAAGGAGACCTTTGAATTATTTGCAGACGGATGTACAGCCTTGGCTGAGCGCAGAAGGGCGCTGGATGCCTTTATGACTGCCCTGGAAATGATCCATACTTATTCTTTGGTGCACGACGATCTGCCTGCCATGGACAATGATTCCTTCCGAAGGGGCAAGGAAACCACATGGAAGGTCTATGGGGACGGCATGGGAGTTCTGACGGGGGATGCCCTTTTAAATGCCGCCTTTGAAATTTCTTTTCAGGTTTTGGCGGAGGCTGCAGGAAAAGATAATGTCGACATGACAAAAGACGAGAATGCCGCATGGCTGGGGGCCCTCTCAAGGTGCGGCGTGATTCTATCGGAAAAGGCTGGGGTTCCCGGAATGCTAGGTGGGCAGGTAGCCGATGTGGAGAGTGAAAAGAAGAAAATCCCCATGACACAGGACCGGATCATGTTTATACATACCTATAAGACTGCAGCGCTGATCGAGGCAGCCATGTCCATAGGAGCAATATTGGCCGGAGCAGAGGCTTCCGCTGTGAAGACCGTTGCAGAGATCGCAAGGAAGGTTGGGATCGCTTTTCAGATCCAAGATGATATTCTGGATGTAGAGGGGAACAGTGCGGAGCTTGG
>CACXDS010000112.1 GCA_902766425.1 uncultured Lachnospiraceae bacterium | reverse complement strand
ATTCTTCATCCGTAATCGGAATGACGTTATCCTCATCTGGAATGAATGTTTTGTATTTCGAATCATCCCAGTCGCCACCAGCATATGACAAGCCATCCACATCAAGAGAATAACGGCCAAACATGCAGCCAACTGCATAGGACATAAAGGAGCGAATATCACGGCCAAGGTCCGCGTTGCGAACAGTTACGTCCTTGTCATCTTCCTCTGGTGTCAGTTCATCTTGCAAGCCGTAGATATCGATGAAGATACGGTTCAGTTCTTCCTCGTTACTTTTCAGCTGATTGAAACGCTCGTCGCATTCCTGCTTCCACTGGGAGAAGGCTTCTTTGATGGTCGCAGTCTTTCTAATTAGAGGGTGACGCGGGAAGTCCCAGGAGGTTTCAAAGGAGTCCCAATCGTTTTTTGACAGTAAAACGCATTCTTGAGCCTGCGATACGATACTATTCTGTTGATTATCCTGAACCATTAACACTGGGAAAGTCTTAAAATCTCCTACTTGTAAATTAATAGTCGGGTTTAACATTTTAAAAACATAATTTGCTACGGGTGTTGATAGGATAGCCAGCAAATACATCAAATTACATTTACCTGTATAAAATGCAGACATACCTGAAACATCATGGATTCCTCCGCTTGTTCTATATCGTATGCTAAAGCCACCAGAGGTTATTAATCCCCAGGTTATCGCCTCCTTGAAATATGAATCAGTATTTTGTGGTCGAGATCTCAGCTTTCCATTGCTATCGACAAAGTGTTTTATCTCAAACCCATCATTCTCCCAATTTACGAGATAGTCATAATTTCCATACCAGTTTCGCCTTTCTCCGCCCTTGTTATATGGAACCCACTTCTTTCCGCTCTTAAGAAGCTCCTCTGCATTAACTGAATCGAATTTGCAATTGCTTGGATCAACTTCATACCATAATCTTAAAAACCTATTATTATCGCCAGTAGCTAATCCTTGTTTAACATTTACCAATTTTTCTGTAGGGTAACCTTTTTCAAAATCCATTAGTAAACTTGAACTCGCCCAATACGCCACCGGGCTTCCCGGTATTTTGGAGAAATTTGTCTGGGAAGATTCGTAGAAAAATCCGCAGTTCGGATTTGCTAATGCTTCCTTTACTTTCCTGCGCTGTACTTCCATACCACCTGTAAAATTGGACAGGCGGAAATATTCACCCTTACTTTCAGTCTTACCATTCTTCAGCACAAAGGAACAAATCGGCACAGTAGCTTCTTCAAACGCTGAGTATTCAAACTGAATCAATGTTGTTATAGCTTTTTTGTTAAGAAGATACTTCCGCAAAGGTTCATATGTTTTGATGAACATCCAGACCATCGGTGTCATAAATCCGGAATATGCGTTTTCTTTACAGAAGCCGAAATTTCTGTACATGAATACGCTGAACAGGTCGCCCTTGTAATCGGGGTAGTTGTCCACGATATACTTCTTCAGCTTCGCGTCAAACTTATTGAGATACGGCGGATTCGTCGCTACAACAGCGTACTTGTCCGATAATACTTTTGCCTCCCGAACTAACGGAAGAAGAGTATCAAAAGCATCAATTTTACCGAGACTGCTAACATCTTCGATCTCCGAAAACCTTGCAAACATTGCATCGAAGTTGATCGGATTGATCTGGAGGATGGATCCATATTCTTTTGCATCATGCAGATCATGAATAATTGACTGCATATCTTGTTTCAGACTCTCGTCACCATTTGCAAAATAATCCACAGTATTTGGATCGATGCCATTGCTCTCCTTGATTTCATAAAAATGAGGATATATATGACGCTTCAGGAAGCGTTTATCGTATTGCATTGCTTTCATCGTAATGGCAAAGCTAGCAAGCTGGGCTGCACGCTTATCAATGTCGAGTCCAAACAGATTGTTTTTTACAATAGAAGCAGCCGCATCACGCTCGGAATAACCGCATTCCTGATAAATCTGTTCCAGCACATCAAAAGCATAGACTCCAAAGTGGGCTGAACCCATGCAGGGATCAAATACAGTCAGCTGTTCTGGAGTTATCTTTTCATCAACAAATTTGATATTACCAGTCTTTGGAGCAGCAAAATATTCCAGTTTATTTCTTATATTACTGTTTGGATTTCGTTCAATCCAATATCTTCCAACTGAATTATCAATGATATATCGAACTACCCAATCTGTCGTGAATAACTGCGTAGCTGCCGGAATATCCTCTTCCTCAACTATTTTCCCATGAAGGGGATCAACAACGGAATCATGCTTCTCGGAGATATAGAACTGGTAAAACCACCCGATAATCTCCACCTGCCCGGCCGGCTTGCCATCATCGTCAATGGCATTAACGTCAAAATTCTTTTCCGGAATGTCATGGATAAGATGCCAGAGAATGCCATCCCGGTCCGTTACGGACACATTAAGCAGCAACTCTGTATAATCAGAGATCCTTTCAAACAGCATAGGAAGAGAATTATTCAGTGCATTGCACTGCTTGATAAAGAGCATACGAAATACGTCATCAATCTTGTTTTCATTCTTCCAATCGATGATCTGTT
>CACXDS010000111.1 GCA_902766425.1 uncultured Lachnospiraceae bacterium | reverse complement strand
CAGGGCGGCGAAGGAACCGGAGAAGGTCAGGGAGGTCAGGGAACCGAGAGCGGCCAGAGCGGCCAGGGGAACTGAGAAGACAGCGTTAAATGATATTTCATGAAGGGTATGCACCGATAAGGAGTCGGGAGAATGAATACAAAATTATCATTTTTGGAAAAAAGGGGAATGGGCACATGTAAGCTTTGCGTGGTAGTTCTCGCCATGGCTACGGCGCTATGCGGCTGTAATAGCCCGGGAAAGGCGAAGGATGCATCCGGACCCAAGGCGGAGGTGCTTCTGACTCATGAGGAAAAGGCAATCCTGGAGTATGTGGAGGGCAGGAGCCTGGGGAAAATGACAGAAGAGGAGTATCTCTATGTGGCAAAATTGTTTGCTGACAGAGGGAAGCTCCTTGACGCAAGAAATGCGCTGGAGGAATGTGTCTGTCTTTTGGGATCGGAAAAGGCCGTCTCTGAGCTGGAAAAAATCTGGGTGAATCTGGAGGAGGAAAACGAAGAGCTCCGGAAGTCCGCAGAGCAAATGGCAAACGCAGTGGAGCTTTCCAAGGATCCGAAGGATGCGGTAAGGCTTTTGGCAGAGGGAGAATGGCTTAAGGGCATGATGCCAAGGCTTCATCAGGGGCGCAGAAATTATTTCCTGTCAAAGGACGGAGAGGTAAAGCTTTTCTATACTGTGGGCTACGGAGCCGATGGATGTCTTGGTGCAACGCTTTGGATTCCGAAGGATCAGGATCACTTCGCGGTACTTCAGGGAAATGCAAATCAGATCATTTATCTTCAGACCGGAGTGAAAAACGGAGAATATGAAGGGGACTTTGAAGCGTGGAGCTGTGAGGCTGCGTCCGGGCTGATCCTGCGGGAGAGAGGAAGCTTTTCCGGGGGCTATTACAGCGGAGCCTATACTGCCGGAATTGCTTCCGGTCTGGCGGCCGGAGATATGGTTTCGCTTTGGGGACAGAGGGGAGAAGCCTCATATCAGGAGTTTCATGGATTTTTTGATGAAGCGGGAAACAGTCTTCTCCGGCAAAATGGCGAAAAGCTTCGGCTTCCGGAGGGAGAGGAAGGGGATCTGGTATATGCCTATTCCGAAAATGGTGAGGGGCTGTACAAAAACAAGGCAGAAGGGGAAACTGCCCTATCATTCAGAGATATGGGTATGGAGCCCTATCCCACATTTGAATCCTATGAACCAAAGGGCGAGTTAAGCTTTCTGGCATCAAAGGAAGAAGCGCAGGAGCGTCTGGAGGTCAGAATTTATGATGGCAATATACAAGTCTGCCTGAACGGAGTCTGGTATGACATGGGGAAGGCGGAGGAGTATGCAAAGCAGGATCTGATGAAGAGCTATGCGGAGTCCGGAAGCGCAGTGGTGGCTACCGGGCAGCAGGCAGTAACGGAAATCCTGACGGCAGCCATCGGGGAGGGAGAAATACTGATCCTGCAAGAGGGGGGAGAGGAAATGGTTCCTACACCCACAGAAACACCAGAACCTGCGGCAACGGAGTCTCCGAATCCCGAGGCAACGGCAACGCCGAAACCAACGGCGACGCCGAGACCAACAGCGACGCCGAGACCAACAGCGACGCCGAGACCTGTGGCAACAACAACGCCGAGACCTGTGGCAACAACAACGCCGAGACCTGTGGCAACAACAACACCGAGACCTGTGGCAACAACAACGCCGAGACCTGTGGCAACAACAACGCCGAGACCTGTGGCAACGGCAACACCAAGGCCTGTGGCAACGGCAACACCAAGGCCCGCAGCAACGGCAACGCCCCAGCCTGTGGCAACGGCAACGCCAAGACCTGCTGCAACAGCAACGCCAAGGCCCGTGGCAACAGCAACGCCCCAGCCTGTGGCAACAGCAACACCCCAGCCTGTGGCAACAGCAACACCCCAGCCTGTGGCAACGGCAACACCCCAGCCTGTGGCAACGGCAACGCCCACGCCTGCACCCACAGTAGCGCCCACACCGGCCCCCACAGTAGCGCCTACGCCTGCGCCCACTGCGGAGCCTACGCCGTCAGGCGGTTCGGACACGGATATTGAGTGGACGCCGGATGATCTGTAGATCGGCTCCAAAGGGATATTTGCAATAGTCCGGGAACCATGATATAATATGCGGAAGGAGGGGCCCGGCCGAAGGCTGGGAGGATGCCTTCGCTTCTGCGGGAGAGTTGTCCGGAAAATGCGATCTGATATGCGGAAGGAGGGGCCCGGCCGAAGGCTGGGAGGATGCCTTCGCTTCTGCGGGAGATTCGACCGGAGAAATTGTTTTTAATACCACGAGGAATGCAAAAAATCTGAATACCGGCATAGACTGAAAAGACGGTTTGAGAAAGAGGAAAAAAGATGCTGAACGATAAGACGATACTTGTTACCGGTGGTACCGGAAGCTTTGGAAAGGCCTTTACAAAGTATGTATTGACACATTATAACCCCAGAAAGATCATCATATATTCCAGGGATGAGTTTAAGCAATTCCTGATGCAGGGAGAGTTTCAAGAGTATGCAAAGAAGCTCCGTTTCTTCATCGGGGATGTGAGAGATCGGGAGAGATTGCAAAGAGCGATGGAGGGAGTGGATTATGTGATCCATGCCGCTGCCCTCAAGCAGGTTCCGGCCTGTGAATACAATCCCGCTGAGGCCATCAAGACCAATATCCACGGTGCGCAGAATGTGATCGATGCCAGTCTGGACAGCGGTGTGAAGAAGGTGGTGGCCCTTTCCACCGACAAGGCGGTGAATCCCGTGAATCTTTATGGCGGAACGAAGCTGGTGAGCGATAAGCTCTTCATTGCAGCCAATGCCTATGCGGGCTCCAAGGATATCTGCTTCTCCATTGTCCGCTATGGAAATGTAGCCGGCAGCAGGGGCTCGGTCATTCCGAAATTTCACGAAATGATCAAGGAGGGCGCCACGAAGCTGACGGTGACTGATTACCGAATGACGCGCTTTTGGATCAGCCTGGAGGAGGGCGTTAAGCTGGTGATCAAGGCGCTGCAGGAATCCACGGGAGGGGAGACCTTTATCTCTAAGATTCCTTCCTTTAAGGTGACGGATCTGGCCCAGGCCATGCTGCCGGGCTGTGAGATGCCGGAGATCGGTATTTATCCCGGAGAAAAGCTCCATGAGATCATGGTGACCACGGAGGATTCCATGACCACCTATGAATATGACAAGCACTTTATCGTTTATCCTCAGGTGAGATGGAACGAGAGACAGCAGATCATTCCCGGTGGGAAAAAGGTGCCTGACGGCTTCTCCTACAGCTCGGGCAATAATACGGAGTGGCTCAGTGTGGAGCAGATTAGGGAGAGGCTGAAGGAGCTTCATCTGGACTGAAAAGCTGAACCTCGAAGGAAATATAAAAAAATTATAAAAACCCAATAAACCAACATAAACATTGCATGGAATCCATCCCGTCAGGGGATGATCTCAGGGAAGGAAATATGGAACAGGAAAAGACTGAGCAAGAAAAGACAGAACAGGAAGAATTGGCCATTTTTGGCGGAAGGCCAGTGCGGGAAAAGCCTATTTTCTACGGACGGCAATGTATCGAGCAGGATGATCTGGATGCGGTGGTGGCCACGCTGGCCAGTGATTATATCACCTGTGGACCCAAGGTGAAGGAAATGGAGGAGATGCTCTGCAGGGTGACCGGAGCCAGATATGCGGTGGCGGTCAGTAACGGAACGGCGGCCCTTCATCTGGCGGCAATGGCAGCCGGCTTTGGCCCGGGGGATGAGGTGATCGTCAGTTCCATTACCTTTGCGGCTTCGGCCAATTGTATCCGCTACTGTGGTGCGACTCCGGTTTTTGCGGATATCGATCCGGACACCTATAATATTGATCCGGAGAGTATCCGTAGGCTGATCACTCCCCGAACCAGAGGAATCGTTGCTGTGGATTTTACCGGACAGGCGGTGAAGCTGGATGAGATCCGGGAGCTTTGCAGGATTCATGATCTGGTGCTGATCGAGGATGCTGCCCACGCCATCGGGACGAAATATAAGGGACGCCCGGTGGGCTCCATAGCTGATATGACATGCTTCAGCTTCCACCCCGTAAAGACAGTGACCTGCGGGGAGGGCGGAGCCATCACCACAAATGACGAGAAATTATACCGTCATCTCATGAGACTCAGAACCCATGGTATCACCAGAGATCCTGCGGAAATGGCACATCCCACCGATGCAAAATGGTACAATGAACAGGTGGAGCTGGGATATAATTATCGCCTGACGGATTT
>CACXDS010000110.1 GCA_902766425.1 uncultured Lachnospiraceae bacterium | reverse complement strand
GGAAGGGGCAAAGGTCTATTTTGCCCCGGGGCGCGTAAACTTAATTGGGGAGCACACGGATTACAACGGTGGACATGTATTTCCCTGTGCACTTACCATTGGTACCTATGGGGTGGCCAGAAAGCGGCAGGACAGGACGCTTCGTTTTTACTCCATGAATTTTGAGGAGCTTGGGGTTGTGGAATCCTCTCTGGATGCCTTTGCACCCGGTGGAGATAAGAACTGGACTGCATATCCCAAGGGAGTGATGTGGGCCTTTGAGCAAAAGGGAAGGAAGCTTCCTGCAGGTCTGGATCTCCTTCTCTTTGGCAATATTCCCAATGGCTCAGGTCTTTCCTCCTCCGCCTCCGTGGAGGTGTTGACAGGTGCGATTCTGCGGGAGCTGTTTGGATTTGAGGTTTCCAATCAGGAGCTGGCATTGATCGGGCAGTTTTCCGAGAATAAATACAATCTGGTAAACTGTGGGATCATGGATCAGTTTGCCATTGCCATGGGAAAGAAGGATCAGGCGATTTTTTTGGATACCTCGAATCTGCAGTTTGAGTATGCGCCAGTTGTGCTGAAGGATGCAAAGATCGTGATATCCTGCAGCAACAAAAAGAGGGGGCTGGGGGATTCCAAATACAACGAGAGGCGGAGCGAATGCGAAACTGCGCTGGCCGAGCTGCAAAAGGTGGTGTCCATAGGCAGTCTCGGGGAGTTAACGGAAGAAGAGTTTGAAAATTATCAGAATGCCATTGAGGACGAGGTCCGCAGAAAAAGGGCAAGGCATGCTGTATATGAGAATCAACGCACACTGAAGGCTGTGGCGGCTCTGAAGGCCGGAAGGCTGGAGGAATTCGGGCAGCTGATGAATGCTTCCCATGTATCCCTGCGGGATGATTATGAGGTGACCGGAATTGAACTGGACACACTGGTGGAAGAGGCCTGGAAGGTGCCCGGAGTCATCGGCTCCAGAATGACCGGCGCTGGTTTTGGAGGCTGCAGTGTGAGCATCGTGAAGGACGAAGCTGTTGAACAATTCATCAAGAGCGTGGGCGAAGCCTATGAGAAAAAGATTGGTTATGCGGCTGACTTCTATGTGGTGGAGATTGGTGACGGCCCCACCATTCTGTGAGGAAAGTGTGCGGTAAGAAAAGGCAGTTCTGTAAGAAAGGACAGTGCCGGAGAACAGTGGTAAAATCGCTATGATTGACTTTGGCCGATGTGGGATCGGTACACGAGAATAGTTTCAAGTAAAATGCTTAGATAAGGGTTAGCTCAGTTCCTCGAGATGATTTAGGATCTGGCGCTTATGAGAGGAGCGGAGAGCCCGGGCGACTTCCGAAAGATGGGTTAGTTTTTCGGTGTCGCCTTTTTGCTGATAGTACTGTGCCAGAAGGCAATAAGTCCGGCTCACATCCGTCTCCGTGCTGAGGGCGAATTCCATGACAGCTACGGCTTCTTCGAAATAGCCCGCCTCCCAGAGAATATCCGCCCATTTCTGCAGGGTGGAGACCAGAAGGGTATAGCTTTGGTCATACTGGGAGAGGGGAGTGATATTTGCCGTGCCGTACATGAGCTTTAAATCCGTGTTGGTATAGCCGGTGAGATTTACAATCCGAGTGTCTGCAAGACCGCGGAGGGTGGTAATGCATTCCGCGATATCCTCCCTGTCTGTCAGAGTATTTAGCGGCAGGCAGTCCAGAGGAATGTGAATATAGGGAAGCTCCTCCAGACTTTTTTTTCGGGTCTCGTTAGCCTTTTTCTCCCTTTCCCAGAAGGAGGCCTCCGCTTTTTCGGAGAGGCGCCTGTCCCTGCCAGCAGCGTGATGGATCACAGCACCAAAAATGATTACACTTGCCAAAATGTATAATTTCATATATAATATCCTTTTAGTGTAAAGATAGTATTGAGATGGTTTCGCAGCAGTGCTGCAGTAAGGAGTATCCAATGATTAATTTTCATAGCAAAAAAACAAAGAAAACCATTGCAACCACCATTGTTGTGATCGTTGTGATCGCTACAGTCCTCACACTTATCCTACCATATATGAATTTCTAATTCAATGAGGAAAGCTTATATTAAAATGATTGCTAAGGGACATAAGGGATCAATTATATGAAAGAGTATGCACGGTGAAGGTTATGCCGGGAGCTGTGCATGAGAGGATTTAACGAGGTTTTACATTAGAAAGGTTGTGGTCTGAAATGACTGGGAAAGTTTTTGGAAAAGGCTGTCTGGTCTTTGCAGGGATGATTCTGGCGGTAGTGCTTATGGGAACATCGGCAAGGGCGGCGGAAGGGACCATTAAAGAAGGCATATTCGCAGAAGATATTTCCCTCTCCGGAATGACGGAGGAGGAGGCTTCTGAGGCGATCCGGCAGAGAGTGGATTCTCTGGGTGAAAAAAAAGTTACCTTGGTGGCAGCGGGTGGACAGGAAGTCACTGTCACCGCCGATCAGCTGGGAATCAGCTGGGCCAACCCTGAGTTGGTGGAAGAGGCTGCCAGACTGGGAACTGAGGGAAATGTGATCCAGCGCTATAAGCTTCTGAAGGATCTTTTGTTTGAAAATAAGGTGTATGACATCAAGCTGGAGTTTGATGTGGGCGCCATCAATGATATTCTGGTGAGCCGCTGTGTTCCCTATGATCAAAAGCCTATGGATGCAGGACTGGAGCGGGTGGATGGACAATTTGTCATCACCGGCGGCAAGGTCGGCTATGAGACAGATGTGGAGTCCTCCATTGATGTGATCTATGGTTATCTGGAGAATGACTGGGACGGCGGAGATTGCAGGATCGCGCTGAATGTCATGGAGGAGAGACCCCGGGGGACTGCGGAGGAGCTGGCGCAGGTGCAGGATCTGCTGGGAACTTATACTACGGACTACTCCACTTCCAATTCCAACCGTAGCGGAAATGTCACTAACGGGTGTAGCAAGATCAATGGGACACTGCTTTTCCCGGGGGAGGAGTTTTCCGCCACGGATACAGTGTCGCCCTTTACCACGGCCAATGGCTACGCGTTGGCAGGTGCATATTTAAACGGAAAGGTGGTCAACAGTATCGGGGGCGGTATCTGTCAGGTATCCACCACGCTTTACAATGCTGTTTTGCGCGCCGAGCTTGAGGTGACGGAGCGCAATGCCCATTCCATGATCGTGACCTATGTTAAGGCCTCGGCGGATGCAGCCATTGCCGAGAGCGCGGGGAAGGACTTCAAATTTCGAAACAATACGGATTATCCGATCTACATAGAAGGCTATACACAGAACAAAAAGATTACCTTTAATATCTATGGAAAAGAAACCAGACCTGCGGACAGAGTGGTGAGCTTTGAGAGCGAGGTTCTGGAGGTGATCGAACCCACCATTGATATGATCACGGCGGACGCCAGCAAGCCGCTGGGCTATGTTTCCACAGAATCAGCGCACATCGGATATAAGGCAAGGCTGTGGAAGATCGTGAAAGAGGGCGGCAAGGAAGTGAGCCGCGAGGTGGTGAACAACAGTAAATATAATGTGTCTCCCAGAAGCGCCGTGGTGGGCGTTGCGACGGATGAGGCATGGAAATATGAGGAGATCATGGCTGCCATCGGCACCTATGATCTGGATCATGTGCGGACTGTGATCGGTCTGCTCACGGCGCCTCCTGCGGAGGAGTGATAAATTTGTATTAAAGGCTCTCAATGGATAAATATATGTAATAGTTTGGAATCTAGGATACAGTGATTGGAAAGTTGGGCATGAAAAGCGGAAAACTGGCTGAGAGCGTGTTAAAGCGCTCCGTATTAAGACAAATACATGGCGAAAAGCAAGGCGTGGGATCGGACTGCGCCTTTTTTTCCGTTCCAAACGGTCAGATTCTGGCATGGTGTGCCCAGGAGGCCGCAGTCGCGGTACAGGCGGATGCGGGCGAGGCAGCCACGCTGGTCCAAAAAGCAGCCAATAATCTGGCTGTCGGTGGTGCCAAGCCCGTTTCCGCCCAGATAGCGCTTATGCTTCCGGAGGGGACACAGGAAGCCCTGGTGAAGGTTATCATGGCTGAGGTGGCAGAGGCCTGTGAAGCGAATTCTATGACGATCTCCGGAGGTGACACAAATGTCACCTCTGCGGTCAATGTGCCGATCCTCACAGTGACTGCCATGGGAGTTTTGGAGGAATCGAAAAAGCGGGACCTCTCTCTGGCCAGGGCAGGACAGGACATTGTGGCAACGAAATGGATCGGGTTAGAAGGGACGGCAATTCTTGCCAGGATGCATCGGGAAAGGCTGATGCAGCGCTTTCCGGCTTATCTGGTGGAGGAGGCGGCTGGTTTCGACAGATATCTCTCTGTTTTGCCGGAAGCGGAGATCGCTTTGCAAAATCAGGTGTGCGCCATGCATGATCTCTCCCAGGGAGGAATCTTTGGAGGACTCTGGGAGCTGGCAGAAGGAGCGGGTCTCGGCTTGGATGTGGATTTAAAGCGTATTCCCATCAGACAGGAGACGGTGGAGGTTTGCGAGGTCTGTGGAGTGAATCCCTATGAGATGAGAAGCTCCGGGTGTCTTTTGATGACGGCCCGGGATGGGGAAGCATTGGTACAGGCATTGGAAAGCAAAGGAATTTCGGCCTGCGTCATCGGAAGACTGACGGATGGACAGGATCGAATGATCAGAAATGAAGAAGAGATCCGGTATCTGGACAGACCAAGGGGAGGGGATCCCATTTGGGAATCCCGGAAGGATTGAATTCAGCTTCGGGGGAAATGTCGGTCCGGTTCCATAGCAGGTAGTTAACGGAAAGGAGTTTGAAAATGAAAGAACAATTGAAGGAAGAATTGTTAAAATTGATCGAGAGAAACAGTCGCATTGATCTGAAGGAGCTTGCTGTTTTGGTGGGCGCGGAGGAGATTGATGTGGTGAACGCCATGGAGGAGATGGAAAAGGACGGAACCATATGCGCCTATCACACATTGATCAATTGGGAGAAGACTTCTATTGAGAAGGTGACCGCCCTGATCGAGGTGAGAGTGACCCCACAGAGAGGACAGGGTTTTGACTCCATTGCGGAGCGCATTTATAATTACCCGGAGGTGCGCAGTCTTTATCTGTTGTCCGGAGGCTTTGATCTGATGGTGATCCTGGAGGGAAAAACCTTGCGCGAGGTCAGCTCCTTTGTGTCGGATAAGCTGGCGACCATGGAGACTGTGCTCAGCACGACAACCCACTTCATTCTGAAGAAGTACAAGGATCACGGCACCATCATGAATGACAAAAAAGTTGACGAAAGAGAGATGATCACGCCATGAGAAATCCATTGTCAGATACCATTGTACAGATTAAGCCCTCCGGCATAAGGAAGTTTTTTGATATTGTCAGCGAGATGAAGGATGCCATCTCACTGGGCGTGGGCGAACCGGATTTTGATACCCCCTGGCATGTGAGGGAGGAGGGCATCTATTCCCTGGAGAAGGGCAAAACCTTCTATACCTCTAACTCCGGACTGAAGGAGCTTCGTCAGGAAATCTGTAATTATTTAAAGAGGAGTCAGGACATCACCTATGATCCACTTCATGAGGTACTCATCACTGTGGGGGGATCGGAAGCCATCGATATTGGTCTGCGTGCTATGATCAATCCCGGGGACGAGGTGCTGATTCCCCAGCCCAGCTATGTCTCCTATGAGCCCTGCGCTCTATTGACCGGAGCAAAGCCTGTTATCATCAACCTAAAGGCGGAAAATGAGTTCCGCTTGACGGCGAAGGAGGTGGAGGATGCCATCACGGATAAGACAAAGATCCTGATCCTGCCCTTCCCCAACAACCCCACCGGGGCCATTATGGAAAAAGAAGATCTGGAGGCCATAGCCGATGTGGTGATAAAACATGACATTTATGTCATGTCCGATGAGATTTATGCGGAGCTGACCTACAAGGGAAAGCATGTATCCATTGCCAGTCTTCCGGGGATGAAGGAGCGCACGATCCTGATCAATGGTTTCTCCAAGGCTTACGCCATGACCGGATGGAGATTGGGCTATGCCTGCGGGCCGGAGGCCATTATCAAGCAAATGACCAAGATCCATCAGTTTGCCATCATGTGTGCCCCCACCACCAGCCAGTATGCCGCTGTGGAGGCATTAAAGAATGGGGATGCGGATGTGGATATGATGCGGGAATCCTATAACCAGAGAAGAAGATTTCTTGTCAATGCCTTTAAGGAGATGGGGTTGGAGTGCTTTGAGCCTTTCGGAGCCTTTTATATCTTTCCCTGCATCAAGGAATTTGGCATGACCAGCGACGAGTTTGCCACCAGATTTTTGGAGGAGGAGAAGGTGGCAGTGGTGCCCGGAACAGCGTTTGGCGATTGCGGGGAGGGCTTCCTTCGGATCTCCTACGCCTATTCCCTGGAAAAGCTCAAGCTCGCCATCGGAAAGCTGGAACACTTTATCACCAAGCTTCGTGAGGAAAAGGCTGCCAAAGAGTGAGTGATTTTGCAAGAATGCTTGAAAAGCAGAAATGCTTTTACATAATCAGAAAAGATATCACAAAAAGGATTGGCATCGTAACATGAAAATAGTCTTACATCAGCCCGAAATACCATCCAACACAGGAAATATCGGGCGGACCTGCGTGGCGACCAATACGCCGCTTCATCTGATCGAACCCCTGGGGTTTCGCTTGAATGAAAAGGAACTCAAAAGAGCCGGGATGGATTACTGGGAACATTTGGATGTTCACAGGCACATGAATTATGCGACCTTCATGGAATACTATGAGCAGGACAAAGCAATTCATCCCGAGGCAAAAATTTGGTATTGCACCACAAAGGCGGAGCGGTCCTACACGGATGTGGCCATCGGACCGGAGGATTACCTGATGTTTGGAAAGGAGAGCGCCGGAATCCCGGAGGAGATCCTGGTGGAAAACCGGGAGCATTGTATCCGGATTCCCATGCAGCCTCAGATCCGCTCCTTAAATCTCTCCAACTCCGTGGCAATCGTTCTCTATGAGGCTTTGCGGCAAAATGATTTTCAGGGGATGCAAAGGCAGGGTGAGCTTCATCGCCTGCACTGGTCCTGAAGGATGGAAGAAGTAAATTGACCGATTATATTATTGATCTGATCCGGATCATGATCACGGGTATCCCGCTGTATATTCTGGCCAGGGCATTGCTCCTTTGGCGAAGATCCAGACGGCTGGGAGCCAGGCGCGGCGTAAAAAAGGTAAAACTGGAGTACAATAAGCTCAGAGAAATATGTCTGGGCTTATTTGTTGTTTTCATGATGGCGCTGATGACCTTTGTTTTGCAAGGTGACTACATGGCGCCGGAAAAAATGCTGGCGTTTGGAAGGAATAGACTGATCACCCGTGAGGGCATCAATCTGATCCCCCTCCGGACGATCCGGAACTATTACAGAGTATTTGGGCTTCGGGGGGATCTGTTTGGCATCAATATTGTGGGGAATGTTTTGATGTTTGTTCCCTGGGGCTATGGATTGCTGCTCCTGTGGAAAAGAAATCGGAATCTGCTGAGATGTCTTTATTTTTCGGCCATGCTGCCGATATGTATCGAGTTTTTTCAGCTTTTTATCAACAGGCAGGTGGATATTGACGATTTTATATTGAATTTCCTGGGAGGCTTGCTGGGCGGAATGCTGTTTTGGGGACTCGGAAGACTGTTTCCCAATGCCAAGGATGCTGCTCTTTGAAGCTTTCAACGAGTCATCTAAGAGAAAAGTCAGAATAGGAGGAATGGCGTTTTATGGAAAAGCTGGTAAGACGCAGCGAGGTCGCTGTAGAGGAGACATGGAATCTAAAGGATCTGTATGCGGACGAGGCCGAAATGGAAAAGGATCTGAGCAGGCTACCGGAAATGGCTAGGGCTATTGCGGCGGAATATGAGGGAAAATTGAATCGGGCCGAAACGATTGCAGAATGCCTGAGGAAATATCAGGAGGCGGAGCTGATCGCTCAGACACTGGGCAATTATGCAGAGCTTGCCACCTCCGTGGATTATCAGGACCGGCATCTCCGGGAGCTGGGGGCGAAGGTGGGACTGGCATTGGATGAATACAGCGCAGCACTGAGCTTTATCAAGGTGGAGCTGGGAAGTCAGCCCGCGGAGGTTCTGACCCGGGCAGCTGCACTTGAGAAGGGATGCGCAGGGTTCCTTGGGAGGATCATGGAGGATCAGCCCCATATGCTCTCCGGGGAGACGGAAAAGGCTCTGGCCATGCTGGGGCAGACCTTTGGTGCTCCATATGAGATCTACAATGTGGCGAAGCTGGGAGATATGGCCTTTCCGGATTTCGAAGTGGAGGGGAAAAGCTATCCTCTGGGCTATTCCCTGTTTGAGGATCATTATGAGTATGAGCCGGATACCAAGGTGCGCCGGGCAGCCTTTGCCGCCTTTTCGGCAAAGCTGAAGGACTATCTCTATGTGACGGCTGCCGCATATAATGCGCATGTCCAGGCAGAAAAGACCATGGCAAATCTCAGAGGGTTTTCCAATGTCTATGATTATCTCCTGCAGGGACAGAGAGTGACAAGGGAGCTCTATGATCGTCAGATCGATGTGATCATGGAAAGGCTGGCGCCCCATATGAGGAAATATGCAGCGCTTTTGCAAAAGGTGCATCATCTGGACAAAATGACCTATGCAGACTTAAAGCTTCCGGTGGATCCCGATTACAGCCCCAAAGTGACATACGGGGAAGCCAGGGACTATGTGGAAAAGGGACTCTCCGTTATGGGAGAGGATTATGTGAAAATGCTGGGAGAAGCCTTTGAGAACAGATGGATCGACTATGCCAGGAATATCGGAAAATCCACGGGTGGCTTTTGCGCCAGTCCCTACGGCAGTCATTCCTATATTTTGTTGAACTGGAATGGGAAGATGTCCGATGTCTTTACTCTGGCACACGAGCTGGGGCATGCCGGACATTTTAAGCTCTGCAATGAGGCGCAGTCCATTTTTGATGTGGATGTCTCCACTTATTTTGTGGAGGCTCCTTCCACCATGAATGAGATATTGATGAGTCATTATCTGCTGAAGACCAACGAGGATCCCAGATTCCGCAGATGGGTGCTCTCCAATATGATCGGAAATACCTATTATCACAATTTTGTGACCCATCTTCTGGAGGCGGCATATCAGAGAGAGGTATATAAGATTGTGGATGAGGGCGGCAGCGTCCAGGCGGACACTCTGAATGGGATCATGAGAGTAGTCTTAGAGAAATTCTGGGGGCAGGAGGTGGAGCTCACGGAGGGAGCGGAGCTGACCTGGATGCGCCAGCCCCATTACTATATGGGACTCTATTCCTATACCTACAGCGCGGGCCTTACCATTGCAACGCAGGTTGCGGAGCGGATCGAACGGGAGGGAACTCCCGCCGTGGAGGCATGGAAGAAGGTGCTGGCTGCCGGTTCCACTCTGAACCCCGTGGAATTTGCTGCGCAGGCGGGGGTGGATATTACTACGGAGGAGGCCCTTAACAGGACCATCGATACCATTGGGAGCATGATAGATGAAATATGCAGGCTGAGTGAAGAAATATAAAAAAAGATTGAATTTTTATAAAGAGAAGCGTATATTATATTTGGTTTTAATTTGTGACAATTGAGAATCGTTTATCAATGGGGCAGTCTATGGAATATACGGTTGAGAGTGCAGTCTCGAGACTGCTTTCCAGCTTCAGGGCATATTATAATATAACGGAAATGGATGGGATACAGAGCGGGGATGTAGCCGACGAAACAAAGGGAGAGATCCCTGTCAGGGCAATCTGCGAGTACTACGAAAAATCCCAGAGATTTGTGGTGTCCCAGAAGGCGGAGCTTTGGTCGGAGCATTCGGAGGAATTTTTATTCCTCTTCCAAATGGAAAGACTCACGCCCGAGCTCTTTGAAATATGCAAGAATTATGCATACGATGAGGGCATGAAAATGGCTCACATCGGTCCGGGGCACATGTATACCTATATTACGCCGATCTTTGTCTGCGAGAGCTGCGATGAGGCGGCAAAAAAGGCATTAAAAAAATGCAGGATTTTCAAAAGTTTTCGTTTCTCTTTCCACGGATGGATGGACCTTCATGCCGCCGTGTTAGAGGTTAAAAATAATCAAATTTCATCCAATGCGGGTGGCAGGAGCGTGGAAAAAGTAATGAAAAGCGTGTTGTTCAATTCTAAGAAGAAAAGGAGATGGTTTTTGAAATGAACACATTGTTACTACTCATCATTTGCATTGCCGTACTCGTGGCAGGTTATATCCTGTACGGCGGTTGGCTTTGCAAGCAGTGGGGCGTAGGGGAGAACAAGGAAGAGACTCCCGCACATACGCTGGAGGACGGCGTTGACTATGTACCCGCGAAGGCTCCCGTATTGATGGGACATCATTTCTCATCCATAGCGGGCGCAGGTCCCATCACCGGACCCATCGGTGCGGCAATGTTCGGCTGGTTGCCGGTTACTCTCTGGGTTTTGGTGGGAGGTATTTTCTTTGGAGGTGTCCACGATTTCGGTGCCCTGTTTGCATCCATCCGGCATAAGGGTCAGTCCATCGGAGAGATCATCTCTGTCAACATGAGCAAGCGGGCGAAGAGGCTGTTTATCATTTTCTCTTACCTGACTCTGATTCTGGTTGTGGCCGCATTTGCATCCATCGTGGCCTCCACCTTTGGCGCTACCATTAAGGATGGCGTAGTGGATAAGGCGGCCAGCGCGGCGAATGCTTCCGTTGCCATGGTTTCCCTGCTCTTTATCCTGATCGCAATTGTATTTGGCTTTGCCGTGTATCGCCGGAATGCGCCGATGCTGATCTCCTCCATTTTGGGAGTGGTGGCGATCATTATCTGTATGGCCATCGGTATGAATTTCCATCCCATCTATCTGAGCACCAACACCTGGATGTTCATCGTGGGTATTTACATTGCGATTGCTTCCGTGACGCCGGTTTGGATTCTGCTTCAGCCTAGGGATTATTTAAGCTCCTTCCTTCTGTATTCCATGCTGATCATCGCTGCCTTCGGTGTGATCGGAGCCCATCCTGACATGGATGCGTTCCCCGCTTTTGCCGGATTTGCGGTTGACAACGGAAACGGAGTGCAGTATATGTTCCCCATCCTCTTTACCACAGTTGCCTGCGGTGCCATTTCCGGATTCCACTCTCTGGTTTCCTCCGGTACCACCTCTAAGCAGCTGGATAAGGAGAAGGATGCGAAGCCCATTGCATACGGCGGAATGCTTCTGGAGTGCGTACTCGCGATTCTGACTCTGTGCGCCATTGCTTATGCGAGAAAGTGGAACGCAGCAAATCCCGATGCACAGCTGGCGGGCGCTACCGCTATTTTTGCAGGTGGTATCTCCAAGATGGTGGCTACCATCCCCGGCCTTGCAGGAACGGAGAAGATTCTTTATACCCTGTTGGTGCTTACATATTCCGCATTCTGTCTGACCTCCCTGGATACGGCAACTCGTCTGGCGAGATTTATGTTCCAGGAATTCTGGCTGGAGCCCGGTCAGACCCCTAAGGATATCAAGTCCGGCTACAAAAAGCTGATGGTGAATCCTTATTTTGCAACGATCCTTACCGTAGTGCTCGGCATTGCTCTGGGTATGACCGGATATTCCAAAATCTGGGGCCTGTTCGGAGCGGCAAACCAGTTGCTGGCAGGTCTGGGACTTCTGGCTGTTGCAACCTGGCTGGGTAACATCGGCAAGAATAACAAGATGTTCCTTATTCCCATGGCATTCATGATGGTGGTGACTATCTGCTCTCTGTGCCTGACCGTTAAGAACCAGATCGGTATGATCGCAAAGGGCGGCGCCGACTGGGGACCTTATGCTCAGACCATTCTGGGAGTATTGCTGATCATTCTGGCGATCATCCTGGTGATCGAGGGAATTCAGACGCTGACGAAAAAGAAGGCGGCCTAATCCTCCCAGATACTTTGTTAGTTTAGTTGTGTTCAACCCCCAATACCGGAAGGTGTTGGGGGTTTTGACTACTTGGAGCAGTTTACGCCACTTTGGGTGGAATTCAAGTATAGCTTGATATTATGCTTAAAGTTTCAAAGCAGGCTTGCTGGTGGAAAAGGCTGTCATTTTCTATGCTATATGTGTAACGAGTGAGAACTCATCACATCACAAGGTGTGAAGACTTTCTTCACTACTTTGTCAGTGCTGCGGAGTTCTTGCATTGTAGAGGATGTAGGGTTAGTTCAACAAACAGGAGGCGCACATATGGAAGAAAAGAAGATTACTTACTATTTGATCAAAGGCAGGATGCTTGGAAAACGGGAAGATGACAAAGATTACCTTTATGGCGAAGAGGGATGGATACCGGATGTCAGCATGGAGATTATGAAGCGACTCTACGGATTCGACCCCTCTGAGCCTGAGGATTCTCCCTATGCGGTGGGCAATACGGATATTATGGAGGAGCTGGAAGAGATTGGCTGTGAAAAAGCGGAAAAATGGATGGCCGGGAAGCTGCTTCAAGGCTTAGTGAGAAAATGGAAAATCAAATTTGCAGACCGGAAAGCCGAGTGGGATAAGAACCCGAAATGGCCGTCCAAGCTGGTGGAGACCAGATTTTACTTAGGCGGGCAGACCTGGTCGATCGGACCAACGGATATTGGATTAACCCGTGACGGCTGGGATCAGGGCTTTATGGAAACCATCCAGGATGAGATGGAGGCAGATTTGAAAAAAATAGGTGCTACCGAAATTGCGAGCTTTGGTTTTCTTGACTGAGGTGGTATTTATGAAGATCGAGAAAATATACTTTGACATGGATGGCGTGTTGGCTGACTTTGACAGGGGCGTCAGGGAAATCTGCGGGCTGACCCCGCAGTCCCAGAATGCGAAGCACAGATCCCTGAGCGCGGATGATGCCATGTGGGTGCGCATCAAAGAGGCAGGGCATTACTATGACAGGTTGGAGTTAATGCCGGGCGCAAAGGAGATGTTTGATACTGTATTTGCCAAATATGGTGAGAACTGCCAGATCTTAACAGGAATTCCAAAGTCAAAGCGTGGCATTGATTCGGCGGCGGAGGATAAGGTTTCCTGGGTGAGAAGGCTCCTGTCTGATCAGGTTAAGGTCAACACGGTCCTTAGAGAGGATAAAGTGAATTACTGCACGGGAAAAGGCTGTGTACTGATCGATGACGCTGAGAAAAATATCAAACAGTGGGAGACCATGGGCGGCACGGGGATTCTGCATGTGAGTGCGGCGGACACGC
>CACXDS010000109.1 GCA_902766425.1 uncultured Lachnospiraceae bacterium | reverse complement strand
CTCATATCTGGGCTGCCAAAGGCGAAGGTAATCGGTATAGGATTTTTTGAACCATTCGATTCCGGCTAAGTATTCCAGCTCATCCTCCTGAAATCTCAGACTGCAATATGCCTTGATCTGCTCTTTGATCTCCTCCACCATTTCCGGTGTAAAGAAGACATCCGTGTTTCTGCACTTGAAGCTCCAGGTGGTCTCATAGGTGGGGAACTGGTGAAAGATCGCCTGTCCCATGCTAAACTTATAGAGATCCGTCTCCAATAAAGAATTGATGATTTGGGGTAATTTCATAATCGTATCCTCCTATAGATGATTTATCTTTCCAGTTTCTTTCGTTTTTTGCGTGACACACTTGACGAGAAATCGGTGCCCACATCCGTTTATCTGACAATATCCACCTGACAGGTTGCCATAGCCGCAAGCGCGGTCTCATGGCTCTGAGGTGTCACACAAGCGCAGAGCTCCGCGATCACCTTCACAGGCACCTGGGGTGCAAACGCCTTAAGGAGAACCGCATTGCTCAACACGCAGATTCCGGTACAGACGCCGATGAGCGTCACCTCTTCATAATCACTGCCCGCCACGAAGCTTGCAAGCTCTGTGCTTCCAAAGACAGGCTTTTCGAATACCTTAGCCTTTTCCGCATAGGGAAGGAGCTGCGGTACGATCTTCCAGCCCTCACTCCCCTTCAGACAGTGGGGCACAGGAAGCTTCTTCCCCTCCTGAGTATCCATGTAATTCTCATCATGAGTGTCCTGCGTGAAAACCACATCGCCGTCAAAGCTCTTGACATATTCCGTCACAGCGGTTGTGATTTCCTGTGCTTCCTTGGTTCCAAGGCATCCTGTCACAAAATCATTTTGCATATCCACAACAACCAGCAGCTTCTTCATATTTCTCTCCTCACTTTCTTCTCGTTGCAAGTGACCTACCCTAAGTTAATCTTCATCCTGTAGATTTTCGATATAATCATACAGGGAAGCAGGCTTCTTTTTTCCGGCCCTCTTCTTTTCAAGAGCCACCACACGACCCGTATTCAGAAAATCCCTGAAAAAGACCTTTCTGAAGTTTCCCACATCCATCTTTTCATTTCGAATGCATTCATAGACAGCCTTTAGCTCCGAAATGGCAAATTCGTGTCGGTCCCGTAGAAGCCAGAAGGCATCCGGCTCATAGCTGATTCTCCCCCTCAGTCTCTTGATGGCCATTCGAAGGATCTTTGCATGGTCAAAGGCCAGATCCGATTCAGTGACGATGAGACTTCCGCTTCGAAATGTCATACCATCAATGTCGTAAGCAATCCGGAACACCATTGCAGCCTCAGCATCATCTCCCGCCCTTGCCTGCAATTTACACTTAGGAACTAGGGCTGTATAGGCCACGGAAACCACATGCATCCTGGGATCCCTCCCCGGATCGCTGAAGGTATAGAGCTGCTTTAGCGCAGCATTTTCCACCCCTGTCTCTTCAAAAAGCTCTCTCCTCGCTGTCTCCGTCACTGATTCCTTGTCAACTGCCAGAAAGCCACCGGGCAATGCCCATTTTCCTTTATAGGGAAATCCTTTGCGCCGGATCAAAAGTACACAGAGATGATCCTCCTCGTCCAAGGTCAGCGTCACAATATCCGCCGTGACAGAGGGCTTGGGATAGGCATCCGCATTGTAATTCTCCAGAAACGCCTTCTCCTCGTCGCTCACAAGTCCCGATCTAGTATAGGCACAGTCCCTCATTCCCCTCTCCTTTCATGGTATTTTTTACTATTTAAACAATAGTATATTTTACTATTATTGTCAAGGGGAAAATATATTTTTTCTTAAAGCTTATCCATCCACTAATTCTATCTTCTCATCAGGCAGATAGCTCTGTATCATTGCCTCCAGCTTTCTTGCATTCAAAGGCTTTGAGAGATAGTTTGTATAACCGAGATTAAAGAATTCTTCCCTTGCATCATCCGCTGCTTTTGTGCTAAGTGCTATGATGGGAGTATCCTTATTGAGAGGACACTTTGTTCTGATCCCTTGCATGGTCTCCTCACCATTCATTCCGGGTAACATTGCTTCCAACAGGATCATATCGTACCCGGTCTTTCTGGCGGCCTCTATGCACTCCTTCCCGCTCCATACTCTGCGCATTCTCTTCTTGCCTGGAGTCATCCAACACACCATTGATTGCGGAAAGCAATGTCTTCCCGGCCTTATCGATATCCCGGGCATACTGCCTGATGTTTTCCTCTCCGGATTCTCTCATGATCATTGTATCCATCCCCATAATGGCATTAATGGGTGTCCTGATCTCATGGGACATTTTAGAGAAAAATACAGAGCGTATCCTGGTAGCATCTCATCCGGCCTTTTCATTTTATAATGGTTTCAATCCTGCTACCTTGCAAATTCTCTTAATCTCTCTATCCATCGGCGTTGCCATGAGCAGTCCACGCTCCGGCACCCTAAAGATCAAATCGCTCATGGAAACTATTTTTCCGTCAAGCATGGCATTGATTTCCTTTTGGCTTGCAATTATGTCTTTGATCTGCTCATTCATGGGGATTGTTCTGCGGCCTGCCGCGGTCTTTGCATCGTCACCAATGACATAGGATCCCGTCTCCGTCCTAGTGATTGTCCTCTCAATATGGATCATGCCTATTTCCTCCCTCTTAGCCTTTTCCTTTTCAAATACCTCGACGGCACTCCTGCCATATACATAATATTTCTTTCCATCAACCGTGAAAACCTTTTGCAGCCGTCCGCCTGCTCTTTTTGTCCGTTTTACTGCCATTGTGCGCTCCTTTCATGTAGAGAACGCCGGACAGTAGATGTGATGACCTGCATATCCGGCGCCAGTGTTATAAGTATTACACCTGTTCATAACTTCTTTATACAATCAGTAATAATGATCTGTTGTTCATCCAATGCGGTGGTTACTTCCCATACAGCACTTGAAAGCAAATCATAATAGGTAACTAGCCAATCCCTCATTTTTATGTATCCGTCTCCTTCTAGCAACACCGCTCCTCTGTCGCTCAGCGCTGCATTGTATAGACCTTTTAGAAGTCCACTTAATACTTCCAGACGCGCACTTACATCAAACAATTTACTTGCAAGTTCTTTCATGTCAATACTATTTATACCTCTTTTCCCCTTTCACCTTTTCCATTTTGTTGATTGTCCGGCAACAGTGCTATATAGCCATGCTCACCAGTAAACCCATATTCTCTTTGCAGGAATATCCGCCAATAATCCCAAGCAATCCTGCATTCACCTTGATGCCCTTGTCCATGACTGCTGCCATCTGCTCCGATACTGTCCGGGGAACATATCCGATCACTGTATATTTGCGGAGGCTCTTGATCATAACAAGTATCTGTATGGCGTTGGTGTCATACTGGTTGTCCGGCTCCCTGCGGAAACTCACCCGCAGATCTTCGGGTGCAAAACCTTTCAGATATTCAAGCAGCTGCTGCCTGCCGTCCATTGTCACTCCCGCTGCCCTGAATTTGTTTTCTCTTACCCTATGCCAAGCGATCCGAAACGCCTGTCCAAGCGTATAGCCTGCCTTGCGGAGCTTGTTAGCTATGGTGCATACCGCTTGATGTCACCAAAGAAAAATACGAGAAAATTACCACTGCCGCCAAGTCCGCCGGAGAAAGTGTCAACGGCTATATCAAAAAGGCTGTTGATGAGCGCATGGAACACCAGAAACCATAATCCGCCAAAATAATACTGCTGCCAGGCAGCAGTACTATACTAGGTCATTTTTAGAACAAACGCTTTGATTATATGCATAAATCATGCGCATAGCCCCATTGACATGCGCATAAAAAAGGCGTATAATTATCATTGTAAGGAGGTGACACATGACATCAAGAGAAATTCTTAAAACACTCCACAATGACGGCTGGTATGATGTAGATCAAGACGGTTCACACCTGCAGCTAAAGCATCCTACCAAACCCGGCAAAGTCACAGTGCCGATTCATGCAGGAAAAGACATAGCACCGGGAACACTCAATAAAATACTGAAACAGGCAGGGCTTAAATAAGTCCCCTGTTTTACGCTCATCCAAGAAAGGAGCATGATATCATGTTAAATTTAACTTATCTGGCCGTATTAGAACCGGGAGAAGATGGTAGTTATAGCATTTCCTTCCCTGATCTCCCCGGCTGTTTTAGCTATGGAGAGGATTTATCTGATGCGCAACACATGGCGGAAGAAGCCGCAAGCCTCCATGTTTACGGCATGGAGCAGGATGGTGAAACAATTCCCACCCCTTCTATCAGACTTCCAAAGGAAGAAACCGAAGGCAATGTCATTATGCCTATCACAATTCACCCTGATCTCTACCGCGCCAAACGGGATAATGAACGAGTAAAGACTAATATCACACTTCCTGCATGGCTGAAACGGATTGCCGAAGAGCAGAAAGTCAATTATTCCCGCATACTGGAAAATGCCTTGATTGACTATCTGCAACTTCCGAAAAAGAATCTGCAATGATTTTCAGCCCATACTAAATGTAAGCATTTTAAGGCAGCCGCCGCCAACTACTGCAACTAGCTGGCGGTTTTCCTTTGCTATTCTGCCAACCAACAGCCTAATCGCAGATCGTTGAAAATTTATACACACATCTATCCAAAAGCACCTGTATGGGGTAAATATGCGCTCATTTTATGGATTGCAATAACTCTGCTGTGGTTAGTACTTTAATAGAAAATGTGCCAAACAAAAAAACTTCAGAAGATCATAAATCATTTTATTTTTTTAATCTTGTCACATGTAAACACTAACATTTTTAAGAATATTAATTACAATCCCCTCCTAAACGCGATACAATAACAAGCGTTATATATCTCATTACTAATTCCTCTTTTGAAAAAAGCAAAAATTCCATCCCTCCCCCGGAAGACCGCCGCCAAAAAGTGGCGGTTTTTGACATACTTTTTGACTAACAACTGCTCAAAAAAGGGAAATTTTTGACGATTTCAGACAACGCACGATAAAAGAAGTGAATGTTCACAAACCCTTATAAAATAAGGCAAAAAAAGACTTCCATGATCATTCATGAAAGTCCTTAAAATGATATGCGGAAGATGGGACTTGAACCCACACGGTATTGCTACCACAAGATCCTTAGTCTTGCTCGTCTGCCAGTTCCGACACTTCCGCTTG
>CACXDS010000108.1 GCA_902766425.1 uncultured Lachnospiraceae bacterium | reverse complement strand
GAACAAAAAACTCTGGTGATCCCCCTGGGGGAGAGGATCGACGCCTTAAACGCAGATCAAGTATTGCAGGATCTAAGCAGTACCATTGCAGCAGGACAATATGACGAAGTCATCTTAGATGCAGATCAACTTACCTACATTTCCAGTGCAGGTCTGCGCACCCTGCTGTCCGTGAAGAAAAAACAGATGCCCAACCTGAAGCTCGTCAACGCATCCCGGGAGGTCTATGACATTTTTGAGGTCACAGGATTCAGTCAGCTTTTGGATATCCAGAAAAAGATGCGCAAGGTGTCCGTGGAAGGCTGTGAAGTCATTGGCAGGGGCTACTGCGGGACTGTTTATCGGATCGATCCGGAAACGATCATTAAGGTCTATCATGACTCCTCTGTGACCACTCTGGCGGACATTGAAAATGAGAAGAATATGGCAAAAATCGCCTTGGTTCATGGTATTCCAACGGCCATCTCCTATGATATCGTAAAGGTCGGAGACTGCTACGGCTCCATTTTTGAGTTGTTAAATGCCGTGACCTTCAACGATCTTGTCATCAAAGAGCCTGAGAGGGTGGATGAGATCACCAGGCAGTATGTCGATTTTCTCAAGGTCATTCATGACACGGAAATTGATGATCCCCTGCTCACCTCCGCCAAGAAAAAGTTCCTGGAGTACTTGGATTTCCTAGTGCCTTATGTGGATGCCACCCTCTTAAGCCGGCTGCGTGAATTCTTAGAGGCCATGGAGGACAGTCACTATGTGGTACACGGAGATCCACAGATGAAAAATATTATGCTAGTCGCCGGAGAACCCATGCTTATCGACATGGATACGCTCTGTGCCGGCGATCCCCTCTTCGATCTTCAGGCAATTTATGTCACTTATGTCGCTTATGGGGAGGATGATCCCGGAAATTCCATGAGTTTTCTCGGAATTCCATCGGATACAGCGAGCCATATATGGGAGAAGATTCTGGAGTACACTCTGGAGGGCCTTACCGAGAAAGAAAAGGAAACGACCATCGCCAAGATCCAAACTCTGGCCTATATCCGTTTCCTCTATCTCATCACCTCCTCCACTCCCGTGACCAGCGAGCTGAGCCAGCTTCGGATTCTTCACGCCACGGAGAAGCTGCGGGCGCTTATGAAGGTCTGATGCTTCGTTCTTTCAAAATCCACAGTAACTAAAACGGCGGGAGCTTTACCCGCCGTTTGTTGTCACCGAAGTTTTATCAAAAAAATCGCAGGTCAGTTTCCGCCCCTCTTCGGTGTGATCACTTTTCATATAAATCCATTCCGCCGCGCAGCCCAGTATATGATGCGCCAGACCGAAGGTATAGATCATCGCTGCGCCAAAGATCATAATATTCGCCCATAGCGCGGAATACCGTTGCATCCAGATACCGAGCGCAAGGTATCCAAAAAGCTGCAGAAACATAGCGCTTGTAGCGAGTACGATCGAATGTAACGGGGAACTCTCCGGCATCGTTGTAAAAAGCTTTTTCATTCTTTCATTATCCTTCATGTCGGAAAAACTAGAAGAACAATCGTCGGATCATTCCTGCTGCCAAACTCATTGATAAACATTTTTGTCCTCCCTTTGTTAGTCATTTCTAACTTTGTTCTAAAATTGTGCCCATCACACAGCCGTCCATACTTGGCATCGCTGTATGATGGGCGATTCGTTCACGCTAACCATTATACTATGCTGCGACTTTAATTTCAATGAGTGTGACGGAATCTTATTCTCCCTGTTTGAAATTCATTGTATTAACGCCGGATTCTGATCACAGGACGGATGCCATACTCACCTGTAACATATTGGCCGCAGCAAACATTCCCCATGGGATCTGTCACATATGCAATGCCGCCAAGGTCCGGCCTTGCGGAGCGATGCAACCAGGCGCTATTTCCCAAAGCCTTGCTGAAATCAACCTTGTCATACTTTAGGTACGCGTCACACTCCCTCTGACCAAATGCAGCTGCTCCTCTCCTCTTTGCCTCTTCGGTAGGCTTTGCAAACAGGCGCGGATCCAGAAAATCAAGCGCCTCCTTCAGTGCTCTCTGGATTTCTCTTGTGCTTAACCCTTTGTTATGCCAGGTCACCGACTCCGGATCAATCCCAAAGTACTCATAAACCTCCCTGTCAGAAAGCAGATATACTTGATCTTTGGTTTCTCCGCCAAATTCATTGCTTACGGTTCCATTCACGATGTGGCTTTGTTCTGCTACGGTAAACGCCGTCTCCAGAAACTCCTGATTTAGCCATCTGCGAACATCGCATTCCGCCCAAGTCACTGCCTTTTGTTCCTCATGATACGGTCTTACATCCAGAATCTGCTGTGCCAGAAGCATGTAATAATCCTCTGCCTCATCCAGAACATACCAAGCGATTTCTTCCTTGCCATTTGTAAGGTTTCCGTCCTGCTCATAGCTTCCAAATCGCACCACGTCACCGATTCTTGCGTTTTCAATGGTCGTCTCCCAGCCATTCTTTGCTGCCTCCGAAAAGGCTTTTTGCTCATAAATCTCCGGCTCCCTGGTCTGGTCATCCGGAAGTCTCGGCCTGTCCTTCCTCTTACCAATTTCAATCTCATCGCTAATGCGTCTCCAGCTGTACTCGGCACGCTTTTGGAAATCAATGACCTCCAAAAAATCTTCCTCCGTCAGCTCCCTGTCCGGAAAATAAAAGCAGCTATTATAACGGCACAGCATAGTTTCTGATCCGTCAAAATCCGACGGCATCTCGATCACGGGAAGAGGCGTCGTCCGCTGAGGAATCCTGTTCTTTTCAAGATACTCTTCCCTCAACCTAAGATAAAGCGCTTTTTCTTCTTCCGTTAATACAACCTCGCCCTTCAGATCACTTTTCCCGGCGCGGCTAAAGTTTCCAGTGGTCTCCACTCTTCCCGTAAAATATGCCAGAAAATAGAAATCCACTTCCTCGTCCGTCATGGATTCCATGCGTTTTTCCCAAGGGTTCTCATCCACATATAACGACCGCCTGTTTTCATAACTGATAAAGCTAATCTTCTCCTCATACTCAATGATCTCTAGGATCTCCTCATCCGTAAGCGTCCTTTCCGGAAGCCATAATATGTCGTTCTTTCCGTCTTCCGCATCAATCAGACAAATTTCATCCTTGGAATAATCCTCGCCCTGATGCACGATCTTAAGGGCTCCCTCCGGAAAGATCTCATCATCTTTGTATGCCTCAGCGAGCTCTCCCTTCCTCGCCCATTCTTCTGCGGACCAAGCCCTTGAAGATTCATAAACCAGATTTCCTCCCGATTGCGTCAGTTCATGGATCTGCTCCTTTTCCTGCAGATCCATCTGCTTCATTCGCTCATATCGGTTTAGGATTTGATTAACCGCATATGCCGTTCCACCGAGAACAAGCATGCAGGCAAACATAAAACAGGCCACTTTTAATAGTCCCTTGCCATTTCTCCTAAAAATACTCTGATTGCCACGGTCTTTGTCATGGTTGCCAGCGTAAGCAGGAGCCTTGGTCTGATCCTCCCATGCATCCTGCGTCCTCACCTGCTCATAAATATGATCATACGCCTCCCGAACCCGCCTTTTCACGATTTCAGGCAGGTCATCTTCTTCCGTAAAAACTCTTTTTATCATTACATCATTTCCATCCATTGTTCAAACCTCCTCGTAATACTTTCTAAGCTGCTCCCTTGCCCTTGATAGCCTAGTTCGGACTGCCTCATCTGAGATTCCCAGAAGTCTTGCGATCTCCTTCGTCTGAAAGCCCTGCACATAATACAAAACCACCACTAATCGGTAATCTTCGCTGAGAACGGCAAGTGCTTCCTTCCACACTAAGTCGCTTTCCTCCCTGTCGTCAGGGATCTCAGGAATTTCATCCACATAAATGACGCCCTTACGCCCTCTGATCAAGCTGTAACACTCATTGATGAGAATCTTTGTTACCCAGGTCTTAAAATATTGATTTTCTTTTAGTGTCCCCAGTTTTTCCCAACAGGTTATGATCGTCTCCTGAATGGCGTCCGCGGAATCCTCATCATTCATTAAAATGGCTCTTGCCGTCTTATACAGATGCTGCATGTATGCGTTCATCAAAGTTGTAAAGGCATCCGGATCTTTTCTCTTTGCTTTGTGAACCAGTCGTTCCAATTCTTTGTCCATTTAGTCCCACCTTATTTTCCTGCGTGCACTTCAGGATTTGTCCTTTCAACCAATAGACGCTTCTGTCAGTCAAAATGTTACAAGCACATACTAAAAAAAGAAGAGCCGGATATAGTGATCAGCCACGCCTTTTCATGCTCGCCGGATTCAAATTGTAGGCCTATGCTGATAAGGCGGAACAATTCTTGAATTTAGCTTGCAGTTTGATAAAACTGTAATTTATGATATCATCAAAGAATCATTAGGAGACATAATTTTTTTGAAAAATCGGTGAACCTTATCCTTTGTTTTGCGACTAATAGATGAAGCTTCAAAAAAGCCAGATGTTCATGATCAGAATGTCTGGCATGGGGGACCTCATATGAACACGGAAGAATTAACAGTACACGCAGATTACCTGCTGCGGATAGCAATGAATAAATGCGATTCCTGGGAAGAGGCGCAGGATCTCGTGCAAAGCACATTGCTCGAAGGACTTCTGACCATAAAGAAAGGAATCGATATTGAGCATGCAAAGAGCTGGCTTTCCACTGTGCTAGGCAGGAAGTATTATGATCTTTTGCGCGAAAAGTATCGGAAGCCTCTGACCTTTTACGGGATGGATTATGATGTTCCGTATGAAGAAAGCTATGTTCCAAAGGCTCTGGACAACGCAGCGCTGGGCGAGGAGGAAAATCTTCGCCGCCTTGTGGCAAGACTGACCTTTGCCTATAGGGAAGTATTGGTGCGACATTACTTTCACGGACAGTCGATTGAGACAATCGCGAAAGCTCTGTCTTTGCCTGAAAACACGGTAAAAAGCCGCCTTCGCCTTGGCAGGGAAAAACTAAGAAAGGATTTAACCATGGAAAAATATGAGAAGCAAAGCTATGAGCCGGAAACCCTTTGGATTTCCAGCAGCGGAAACAGTGGATTGAACGGAGAGCCTTATTCCTTGGTAAGAAATGACAAGATCACCATGAATCTTTTGATTCTGGCTTATGAAAAGCCCGTCACAATTCCGGAGTTGGCAGACGCCATTGGGATTTCGACTACTTACATTGAGCCAATTGTGGATCGTCTTGTGGACGGGGAATTAATGAAAAGAGTCGGGGATAAGGTGTTTACGGACTTCATTATCTACACAGAAGCGGATATGGTAAATACATTTGAATTGCAAAAAAGCCTTGCAAATACTTTGTGTGCGGACATTTGGCGCTATTTGGAGAAAGGGTTGGTGACGCTTCGTGGCACAGAGTATTATCAGAGGCAAAATCCTTCTCAGGCCGCAAAGCTGGAGGGCTATTTCGTGCTTCATTCCACCTATCATTCCGTCATAAAGGTCCGGGATGAGATTGCGGGCTTTTGTCCCTTTTCCGAATATCCTTACAGAAAGGACGGCGGCCGGTGGTTTGCCATGGGAACCCGCCATACGGCTGATTATGAGTATGATAAGAGTCCCTACAGAGGATATGAAATCAGCGGTGAAGCGGGAGGGATCATAGAACATTTACCCGGTGCCAGCCAGGTGGGACTTTTTGATTATGACACGGATGCCCTGGGGCGCTCCCATACTGCGTATCACTACGAGGAGAATTTTGATGACGCCAGGGAAGGAATGATCAAGTTTCTCTACGCGATTTATACGGATAACGAAAACATTCTTTCCGGAATTCCGGGGAAGCTTTTGGAGAACATGGATACCTATCTCCAGCTGGATTTTCTGGAAAGACTCCCTGACGGCAAGCTAAGGCTGAATGTTCCCGTGCTCAGTAACCTTGATCGGAAAGCCTTTTATGATCTGATGGAGGAATATACGGAAAAGCTATCGAAGGCATTTCACGATGAATACTTAAAAATGATAAAGAATCCTGCCACTGTGCCAAAGCACCTGCAAAAGGATGTGCCAGGATTTTTGCGCTATCTGAACACTTGCTGCTTCTTTCCCAGCGCCCTGATCTACGAACTAAAAAACAGAGGGTTGTTTTTGAAGGGGTATGACAAGCCTGCTCCAGCGGTGCTGATGGTGGTCACAAAGGAGGAATCGTAAGACATTTGCCGCAAGTATTTACCCAAAACAGAAAGATCTCAGGGCAAGCTCTGAGATCTTTTGCGATTATTCAAGTATCCTTTTCGATGGCACTGGTTTAAAAGCTTTCTACCTTCTGACATATAATGTGGTAAGGTTTTGCTCATCGCTCCCCTTCTTGAGAAATCCGCTGCCAAGCACCGCCGGAATAATGCTCTCTATCAGGAGCCACATG
>CACXDS010000107.1 GCA_902766425.1 uncultured Lachnospiraceae bacterium | reverse complement strand
TGGAGGATGGATATAATTGCCTGAAAAATTATGATGCGGCCAGATTTGATAATCTGAGTCATTTCAAGCTGAAGGCCTTCTTTTCGGAACGCCTGAATTTGATCTTTATTCAAAATGGATATGGAAAATACTGTTTGGATATGGAAGTGAACGATCTGTCCGTCCTGAAATATCCATACCGAAAATATATAGAATGTCCCAGACTAAAGCTGGCAGAAAGACTGACGGAGGATGACAAAAAAATTCTGATCCGTGCCTTTATCCGAAATCTGGATCAGTTGGAGAAACTGATCCAAAGCAGCGAGGGACAAAAGGATAAGATCCTGATCCTGACAGAGCCGCTTTGCACCTTAGATATTCGGGAGAGGATCTTCCGGGATATTATTCATCGGTTTGAAAAGGAGGGGATGATTTTCTTAAAGCCACATCCCCGTGATGAATTGGATTATCCAAAGCTCTTTGCAGAGTATCCGCAGTTTGATGCAACAGTACCTATGGAATTGCTTAATTTCTTCCCGAATCTGAGATTTCAAAAGGTTGTAGCGGTTTTAACCGAGATCAAATCCATTCAATTTGCGGAGGAATGTGTGAGACTGGGAGAGGATTTTATGGATCAATATGAGGAACCCAAGATCCATCACCAAAATGATCAGATTTAGAAAGGCTTGAGTATATGAATAAAATAGCTATCATTACTGCGCGAGGGGGAAGCAAGAGAATACCGCGCAAGAATATCAAGGATTTTTTGGGAAAGCCCATTCTGGCTTATTCTATTGAGGCTGCGCTGAAATCCGGTCTTTTTGATACAGTTATGGTCTCCACGGATGACGAGGAGATTGCCTCCATAGCCCAAAAGTATGGCGCAGAGGTTCCATTTTACCGGAGCGCAGAGACGGCGAATGATTATGCCACAACAAATGATGTGCTTCTGGAGGTATTGGAGGAGTACGAAAAGAGAGGGATGGAGTTTGAAATGGGGTGTTGCATTTATCCCACAGCTCCCTTTGTGACGGCGGATAAGCTTCGGGATGCCATGAAGCTTTTTCAGGCTTCCGATGCGGATTCCCTGATACCTGTGGTTCCCTTTTCCTATCCTCCGAAGAGAGGCATGGTGATTCGGGAGGGGAAGCTTGTTTTTGAGTATCCGCAGTATCTTGACTCCAGATCTCAGGACCTGGAAACCAATTATCACGATGTGGGGCAGTTTTATTTCTTCAGGACCAAAGCCTTTCGCAACAATCGTAAATTAATGGTGGGAAATATTCTCCCTTATGTGGTTTCGGAAATGGAAGTGCAGGATATCGATAATCTGACGGACTGGGAGATCGCTGAATTAAAATATAAAGTGATGAAGGAAAAATGATCCATGGAAATATCTGAGAAGCGGATTGCTGTTTTATCCAATGTGAATATGAACTTTACTCTTCGGAAGCTGCAAAGACAGCTTAAGGTATATCAGGCGGAAGGGTATGGGAATGAGCTTGGACTTCTTTTGGACCCCAATTCCTCCTATATGTCTTTTAAGCCGCAGATCACCTTTCTGATCATGGATCTGTCAGAACTGGTAGCTCATTCCAAGGGACTTGACATAGCACAGGATGCGCTGCAGAGCTGGTTTGCCTCCCTTGAAGACAGCTTGAAGAATGATGTGATCTACTATCTTTCTGACAGCTATTATTGGAATCCGGAGCTCATGATAATGCCATGCGATCTGATCCCCCAGAGAATTGAAAACCTATATCTCTCTTTGCTTGAAGGGCTTTTGGAGCGCCATGATAATGTCAGAGCTTTTCCGCTTGCTTCCTTGGTCCGTAAGCTTGGGGAAGAAAACGCTTTTTCCTGGAAGACCTGGTATTTGGGGAAAATTCTTTTTTCGAATGAGATGCAGGAACTTCTGGCCGAAAAAATTGTTATGTATGTTGAAGTGGAGAATAGGATTGCCAAAAAGGTTCTGGCAGTGGATCTGGATAATACTCTCTGGGGAGGGCTTGCAGGCGATTATCCGGAAACAGAGCTTCAGCTATCGGAGGATCACGATGGTCTGGCTTACCGCAACAGTCAAAGACTGCTTTTGGAGTTTAAAAAGGCGGGGGTCCTACTGGTCATTGTCTCCAAGAATAATCCGGAGGATGCCTGGAATGTGATCGAACATCATCCGCAAATGATCCTGAAAAGGGAGGACTTTGCTGCAGCCAGGATTAACTGGAACAGTAAGGATGTGAATCTTAGAGAAATTGCAGCGGAATTAAATTTAGGTCTGGATTCCTTTGTGTTTTGGGATGATCAGAAGGCTGAGCGTGCCCTGATCTCAGAGCTGCTTCCCGAGGTGAGCGTGCCTGAATTTCCGGATAGTCCGGAAGAGCTTACGGAAGGCTTAAAGCAGGTTTATGACTGCTATTTCAGAAAAGGGCGTCTCACGGAGGAGGATTCCAAGAAGACAGAAAGCTATGCACAAAATGAAAAGCGAAAAGAACTGCTTGGGCAGTCAGGAGATTTCGGCTCTTATCTGAAGAAGCTGAAAATGAAGCTTCATGCCTGTGACCCCGGTGAACATGCGGAGCGTATGCTGCAGCTTCTCAATAAGACAAATCAATTTAATCTGACCACAAGGCGATATACGCAGGATGAACTCCGGGCAATTCTTGAACATGACGAGATTCATTGCTTTTTGTATCGGGTGGAGGACTGCTTTGGAGATTACGGCATTACAGCGGTTGTGATCGTGGATTGCCGGGAGGAGGTTCCGGTGATCACGGACTTCTGTATGAGCTGTCGCATTATGGGAAAGCGTCTGGAGGATGCAATAATCGACAGAGTGGAGCAGGAAATGCGTCAGCTGGGATATCATGAACTTAAAGCATTGTATGTCCCATCCAAAAAGAATCTTCCGGTTGCCGAGCTTTATGACAGATTGGGGTACACTAAAATGACAGAGAGGGAAAAACAGGCATCTAATAGAGAAAAATCCTCAGACGGATTGATTTATTGCCTTTCACTTGACCCTCCCCAAAATCGAGAGTATTATGTGGAGTGTATTTAAAGCCTATACTGGAGAAAATTTGAAGGCTGGTTTTGGAGTTACAGGTTAGAGAGAAAGGGTATGGAATGAAGGAGAAGATTATTGCTTTGATCGAAGAGATTTTGATGGTTCCTAAGGGGACTGTCACAGAAACGACCATGGCTCAGGAGCTTGAGGAGTGGGATTCCCTTGCACAGGTCATGATCGTCGGAGAGCTGGAGAGTAAGCTTGGCGTTAAGATTTCTCTGGAGGAAGCCATGGAGATCAAAGGAGTGTCCGATATTCTGGAGAGAGCCGGCATTTCGTAGGAGTAGGATATAATACATGGCTTAAGTCCTGAAAAAAGGCAAAACAAATATGTATTTAGATGCTGCATTCATTAAGAGCAGTGAGAAGAAGGAAAAATTATGGTAACACTTCGCAGAATTCGGGAAAATGATCTGCAACAGATCATGGATTGGAGAATGGATCCGGAGATCACCAGGTATATGAATACGGATCCAAAGCTTACCCTGGAGGGGCAGTTAAAATGGTTTTACAAAATCCAATCCGATCCGGATGTGGATTATTATATGATCCTGGTAGATGAACAGGAAGCCGGTGTGTTGAATCTGACCGGACTGACCCGTGAGGATGGTATTTTGGGATGGGCTTATTACATTGGGGAAAAAAAGCTACGGAGCTTTCAGACCGCCATCACTTTGGAGCTCGGAGTCTATGACCATATTTTTGATGATCTGGGGAAACAGGCCTTGATCAGTGATGTATTTACCCTGAATCGTGGTGTGATACAATTACATTTATTATGTGGTGCGCAGATTACGGAAGAAAAGAAGGGCCATATCGTAAAAAACGGAATTGCCTATGATGTGACTTTTATGGAGATGACCAGGGATAATTGGTATCGGATACGCGAGGGGAAAAAGCATCCGGCCCTGATATTTCCAAAGTAGAATCGGGATGAAAGGTAAAAGGAGAACATAGATGCAGAAGGAAATCTGGATTGAAAACAGAAAAATCAGTGTGAATGATCCCACCTTTATCATTGCGGAAATGTCCGGAAATCACAATGGAGATTTTGACCGTGCAGTGAAGATCATGGAGGAAGCCAAAAAAGCCGGGGCGGATGCCATTAAGGTTCAGACCTATACGGCGGATACCATAACCTTGGATTGCGACGATCCCTGCTTTCAGATCACACAGGGTACCTTGTGGGATGGAATGACGCTTCATAAGCTATATGAAACGGCTTATACACCATGGGAGTGGCAGCCAAAGCTGCAAAAGATCGCAAAGGAGATGGGCTTGATCTTCTTTTCCTCCCCCTTTGATCCCAGCAGTGTGGATTTTTTGGAGGAGATGAATGTTCCGGCTTATAAGATTGCTTCCTTTGAGATCAATGATATTCCGTTAATTCGCAAGATTGCCCGGCTGGGGAAGCCAATGATCTTTTCCACCGGAATTGCATATCTTGCTGATATAGAGCTGGCTCTGCAGACTTGTCGCGAGGAGGGAAATGAGCAGGTCATTTTGTTAAAATGCTGCTCTGCCTATCCAACTCCTTACGAAGATATTCATCTTAGAACGATCCCTCATATGGCAGAGACCTTTGATATCCTGACCGGGCTTTCCGATCATACTATGGGTCCGGCCGTGGCGGGAGCTGCAGTTGCGTTGGGGGCAAGAATGGTGGAAAAGCACATGACATTAAAGCGCAGCGACGGTGGACCGGATGCGGCATTTTCCATGGAACCCTGGGAGTTTCATCAGATGGTGGAGCAGATCCGCATGATCGAAAAAGCGCTGGGACATGTGAACTATGCCCTCTCGGAGAAGCAGCTCCGGGAGAGAGAGCACTCCAGATCTCTTTTTATAGCCAAGGACATGAAAAAGGGGGATGTTCTGACCCCGGAAAATCTTCGCTCTGTGCGTCCTGCCAATGGCCTGCACACGAAATACTATGAGTCCCTTTTGGGAAAAAAGGTCAATCGGGATTGTAAGCTTGGGACGCCTATGAGCTTTTCGCTGATCGATTATTTTGAGTCAAGCCCAGAAATCTGATCAAGTAGTTGGAACCGGGGAAATGACATGAGAAAAGTATTTGTGAGAGCGGATGGCAATGAAAAGATCGGAATGGGACACTTGATGCGGACATTGACCATCATGGATCAGATGGATCATTCCAAAGCGGAAATCACATATCTATGTGCCACGGAGCGGGGAGCGGAGCTGGTTATCCAGAAAGGCTATCGAGCGGAGCTTTTGTCTTCGGATTATCAAAAACCGGAGGAAGAAGTCAAGCTTTTGAAGCCGCTTTTAAAAAAGGCTGCGGAGCTTTCCGAGCCGGAGCCGTTGATACTGGTGGATACTTATTATGTCACAGATGATTATCTGCAGTTTCTTGCCGGCTATGGCACAGTTGTGCTTCTGGATGATATGATGCAGAGGGCATTTCCGGTGGATGGCGTGATCAATTACAATGCCTTTGCGCAGGAGGAGTGGTATTCAGCGCATTATCCACAAAAGAAGAGATGGATCGGATCATCGTATGTTCCGCTTCGAGAGGAATTTAATGATACCCCAAAGGCGAATCCGTTCGCAGGCAATGAGATTTTGATCACCACGGGAGGCGGGGATCTGCAGGGAATCGGAATGCAGATCCTGGAAATGCTTTATTCTAAGGAATATGTATTTCATCTTGTTCTTGGAAATTTCGGGAAGGCAAATGATGCATTTATGAAATTTGCAAAGGATAAACCGAATATCATGATTCATAAAGCAGTTCAAAATATGGCTGAACTGATGGAAAAATGCATTCTGGGTATCACTGCAGGGGGTTCGACTGTCTATGAAATGTCTGCCATGGGGCTGCCCATGATTGTGTTCTCCTATGCGGAGAATCAGGAAAAGCTGGCAGATTTTATTGGAAGCAATGCGGCCGGTTTCCATGCAGGAGCCTTCCATTTGAATCCGGAGCAATGTCTGAAAGAAATAAAAAAAGGCTTTGAACGAGCAACACTTGAGCCGGAAGTGCGGATGAGCTGGCGTGATAAAGCAATGAGACTTGTAGATGGCCGGGGAGCAAAGAGACTTGCCGAAGCTCTGTTAAATGATTGCAATTCTTAAGGGAATGTGTTATCATAAGGGATAATATTTGGGAATCTTGTAAAGGCGGTGTAAAGAAATGGCTCAGCTATGGGGTGGACGCTTCACAAAAGAGACGGATCAAAGAGTCTATGATTTTAATGCGTCCATTGAATTTGACAAGAGATTATTGAATGAAGATATTCAGGGGAGTCTTGCACATGTGAAGATGCTGGCAGCCTGCGGGATCCTCACTGAGGAGGAGCGGGACCGGATCATTCAGGGACTGAACTCTATCAGGGATGATGTTCGGGCGGGTAAGCTTTCCATTGAGCATCGGTTTGAGGATGTGCATTCCTTTGTGGAGGCGAATCTCATTGACAGGATCGGAGATGTGGGGAAAAAGCTCCACACCGGGCGTAGTCGTAATGATCAGGTGGCCTTGGATATGAGGCTCTATGTGAGATCTCAGGTTATTGAAACGGAGGGGCTTATAAAGGATCTGTTACAGGTGATTCTGCACACTATGGAGGAAAATCTGGAGACCTATATGCCGGGCTTCACCCATCTGCAAAAGGCGCAGCCCATCACCCTGGCGCACCATTTCGGCGCATATTTTGAGATGTTTCGCAGGGACAGAAGTCGTATGAAGGATATTTATGAGCGAATGAATTATTGTCCTCTCGGCGCCGGGGCACTGGCAGGTACCACATATCCCTTAGATCGAAATATGACTGCGGAGCTCCTGGGTTTTTATGGTCCTACCTTAAACAGCATGGATTCAGTTTCGGACAGGGATTATGTAATTGAGTATCTTTCCGCACTTGCCACCATTATGATGCATTTGAGCCGCTTCAGCGAGGAGATTATTATCTGGAATTCCAATGAATATCAGTTTGTGGAGATCGATGATGCTTTTTCCACGGGGAGTAGCATCATGCCCCAGAAAAAAAATCCCGACATTGCTGAACTGGTAAGAGGAAAGACGGGTCGGGTTTATGGCGCTTTGATGAGCATCCTGACAACCATGAAGGGGATTCCCCTTGCCTATAATAAGGATATGCAGGAGGATAAGGAGGTCACCTTTGATGCCATAGATACGGTGAAGGATTGTCTGACCTTATTCACCGGTATGCTGACAACTCTTAAGTTTAAAAAGGATCGTATGGCCAAGAGTGCCATGAACGGCTTTACCAATGCTACGGATGCTGCGGACTATCTGGTAAAGAAGGGAGTACCCTTCCGAGACAGTCATGGGATCATCGGCCGACTGGTGCTTTATTGTATTGAAAAGGGAAAGGCAATTGATGAGCTTTCGCTGGAGGAATTGAAGGCGCATTGCGAGCTGTTTGAAGAGGATGTTTATGATGCCATCTCCCTGAAGACCTGTGTGGAGAAAAGGCTTACCATCGGCGGCCCGGGGCCGGAGGAGATGAAAAAAGTGATCCGGACCTATCGGGAAGCCTTAGAGGATGGCAAACAATAGAATCAAGTAAATGAAAACAAGCATAAAAAGTGAGGAGAAGAAAAATGAGTGAGAAGTTGAAGGTCGGTATTTTAGGTGCTACGGGTATGGTAGGGCAGAGGTTTATTTCCCTGCTGGAGAATCATCCCTGGTTTGAGGTGGTTGCAGTGGCAGCCAGTCCCCGTTCCGCAGGCAAGACCTACGAAGATGCTGTCGGTGATCGTTGGAAAATGGATACTCCCATGCCGGAGGCTGTCAAGAAGCTCGTTGTTTTAAATGTGGATGAGGTGGAAAAGGTTGCGTCACAGGTGGATTTTGTGTTCAGCGCCTATGAGGGAACCAAGGAGGCAATCCAGAAGGCGGAGGAGGCTTATGCTAAGACAGAGACACCTGTAGTCTCCAATAACAGTGCTCACCGCTGGACGCCGGATGTTCCCATGATGGTCCCCGAGATCAACCCGGAGCATGCGGAAGTGATCGAGTTCCAGAAAAAGCGTCTGGGAACCACAAGAGGCTTTATCGCAGTAAAGCCGAACTGCTCCATTCAGAGCTATGCTCCCGTTCTGACTGCTTGGAAGGAGTTTGAGCCTTATGAAGTGGTTGCAACAACCTATCAGGCAATTTCCGGTGCCGGCAAGACCTTCAAGGACTGGCCGGAGATGGTTGGCAATATTATTCCTTATATCGGCGGCGAGGAGGAGAAGAGCGAAAAGGAGCCTCTGAGACTTTGGGGCGAGATCAAGGATGGTGTGATCGTACCCGCAACATCTCCGGTAATCACCTGCCAGTGTATCCGCGTGCCCGTTCTCAACGGCCATACGGCTGCTGTTTTCGTAAAGTTTAGGAAGAAGCCCACGAAGGAGCAGCTGATCGAAAAGCTGGAAAGCTTCTCCGGAGAGCCCCAGGCCCTTGCCCTTCCCAGTGCACCTAAGCAGTTTATTCGGTACATGGAGGAGGACAACAGACCGCAGGTATCTCTGGATGTCAATTATGAAAACGGTATGGGAATCAGCATTGGCAGACTTCGTGAGGATACTGTATATGACTGGAAGTTTGTAGGTCTGTCACACAATACTGTCCGCGGCGCTGCAGGCGGTGCTGTGCTCTGCGCAGAGCTTCTCAAGGCAAAGGGGTATATTACCAAGAAATAAAAAAGATAGGGTGATTTCATGAACAATACTCATTACCAAATGGATCTGTTAAAGGCAATGAATCAGAATTTAAGTTCGAGGGACAGGATGTACCGTCTGGTCTGTGATATGACCGACGGTGCTTTCCTGTATTTTGATATTGGGAAAAATGAGATCATCACCGTCGGTAAATGGGATGAATATTTTCCCTTTGTGATTCACGAAAAAAGGGATCTGGAAAACCTCTATGAGCTGATGGATGAGCCCTATGTCATCCCTCTCATGGAGCTTTTGGCTCTGGAGAAGACCGGTGAGAAGGATTCCTATCTGGATTGTCTGACCAGAAAGGACAAGCGTTGGTTTCAGTTTCATATGCGCGTCAACTATGATTGCAACAACACACCGGTGGAAAAAATTCTCAGCGTCATCAATATCACTAAATATAAGCAGCAATCTGAAGAATTGGATTATTATTCCTACTATGATGTGATTACCGGTCTCTATAATCGCAACTATTTCGTGCGGCTCCTGGCGAATGATTTGCAAAAGGCGGAGGAGCTAGGCGAGGTTGTGTCCACTCTGATGATCGATATAGATGATTTTCATAAGATCAATGATGGGTTGGGAATGATCTATGGCGATGAATTGATCCAGCTCTTTGGCAGCTTTTTGCGTGAATTATGTAATGAGAATGTGATCGCTTGCCATTTGAACAGTGATGTATACTGCATGGCAATTTTCGGTCCCAAGGATGAGTATTCGGTGCAAAAAATTTATGAAAAGCTTTCCGACAGACTAAAGCATCCCTTTATTCTCAGCGGAAAACAGGAGGTTTATATTTCGGTCACGGTTGGTGTGGCTGAATATCCGGAATCGGCCCAAAGTCCATTGGATCTGATCAATTGTTCCGAGATCGTTATGCTGAAGGGAAAGGAATCCGGTAAAAACACACTTACCTATTTTGACGCTCCTATCCTGCAGGAGTTTATGAGCGGGCTGGAGATGGAATCCAAGCTGAAAAATGCTTTGAGCAATCAGAAGTTTGAGTTGTATTATCAACCACAGTATTATGCGGGCAATCAAAAGCTTCGCGGAGTGGAAGCCTTGATCCGTATGCATGATTCCGACAACAAATTGATCAGTCCCAATTTATTTGTGCCTGTGGCAGAAAAAAACGGTTCCATTATA
>CACXDS010000106.1 GCA_902766425.1 uncultured Lachnospiraceae bacterium | reverse complement strand
TCACCCTCGGCTACCTCTTCCTCAAAGCTCTCGGTCTTTGCTGCCTCACCTTCGGCTACCTCTTCCTCAAGGCTCTCGGTCTCGGCGGCCTCACCCTCGGCGGCCTCTTCTTCATAGCTCTCGGTCTTTGCTGCCTCTTCCTCGACTACATCGTCATCAACCTTCTCACCTTGGTCATCCGCTTCCTCAAGCGGCGTCTGCAATTCTTCTGCGAACTCTGCTGCGCCTTCTGCGGAGGACTCCGAAACAGGCATCTCCCCTTGATCCCAGACAAATTCCTCTTCGGATTCTACTTGGTTACCCCTCTCATCAAATTTCTCCTCGGGAATAAACTCTTCTGTAGCCTCCTGCTGCTCAGCTTCAAACTCTGTTCCATCCTTCTCAAACTGTTCTGCGCCAAACTTCTCCGCAGAATTCTCAAACTGTTCTGCGCCAAACTTCTCCGCAGTCCTCCGTTCTTGATCAAAGCTTCCCTGATCCGTGATCACATAGGAAAACTCTCCGGGCTCCTCCATTTTCTTTAGAATGGAATCACGGATCTTCTCCTCAAACTCCGTAAACATCCTTCCGGTATTGCGAAGAACCTGCTGACGAACCTCTTCCTCGTTTTTCTCTTTACTTTCTTTTTTCATTCGTTCCCATTCGGCACGAATATCCTCGATACTCATCTGCCCGGTGATCTGTTTTTCCAGATTCTTTCGTTCCGGAACCACCAATCTGATCTGCCCATCCGATTCCTGAGTCAACACCTGAGCCATGGGCTCCGGAGGCTGATCGGTCATAGCCTGCTCCACCAATGCCTTCATGCTGTCCTGACGCATTTCCTCCATCACCTGACGGTTGATGTCATCCACATAAGGAGCCTGACTGTCAGTCTCTTCCACAGTTTCCCTCGGATCGAGAGCTTCGCTTTCTTCCCCGGAAGGGACATTCTGTAATTCCTTGGTGTCGAATGTCTCCTGCACCTCGGGTTCTGTCTCCTCACTCCCCAATATTTCCTGAAGTCCTTTGGCAATCTCGGCCTGGAGATTCATAGTATTGTACCGACTGACATCCACAGTCTTTACCTGTATATCCATCTCCTCGTCCGACGAACCGGATTGCTCCTTCAGCTGACGGCGTACCTCCTCCACATTGTACATACGGGTATCACCTGCGCTGTCCCCTTCCCCGATCTGAGCAGAATCCGCCTCCTCCTCAAAACCGCTGTCAATACTTATTCCTTGTGATGTCTCCTGTTCCCTGTAGGCCCGCTCTTCTCCATTCTCCTTGCGATATCCATTTTCGGGCAATGCATAATTTTCCGCAGACTCCGTTGCATAGCTCCGGCCAGCCTCGTAACCCGAAGCCGTTGCATTGCTTTGATCCGTCCCATAGGCCGAATTGTCCTCATGGTTCCCATCCGTCCCATAAGCCCAATCCGCCTCATAGCTTTGCCCCGTCCCATAATCAGGATGCTCTGCATAATCCTGAATTTCCCCATAGTTCGAACCATCTTCATAGTCTCTGCCGCCCTCATATTCCTGCGGCATTCTTCCCTGCCTGCTCCGCTCCTGCAGGGGCGCATTCTGATCATAGCGCTGCACTCCCCGAGCCTGATTTCTTGCATAAGCCTGCCCGGTATTGCCCTGCTCCGCACTGTGGAAACGATTGTCATATTTCTGCTGTTGAGAAGGAGAAAGGGGCTCATGCAGCATTTTCAGCTCCATTGCCATATTGACATATTTTCCCTCTCCGAACCAAAGGATCAGCTCATCACAAACCTCCACGCACTTGGTTCCCAAGCCGCGGCGATGATAAAGGTTTGCCAGCTCATACATCCATTTCTCCTGATACTCCTCCTCCTTGAGCTTCTCCAGGACTTCTATCTTTTCGTCAATGCTGGCACCAAAGGCATCATAAACCCTGTATTTCAGGATATATCTGCCCGGATCCTTCGGTGCCAGCTGTTCAAACTCTTTATAGTACTCAGCAGCCTCCACCGGCTCCCCTGTTTTACAGCACAGCTCACAGAGAGAATAGCACACCTGACGGCTCTCCGGCTTCCGCTCGTAAGCCATAAGCATGATATCTCTCGCATCTTCATATCGACAGTTGATCTTATACAGATCGCTGATCTGTCCCAGAGTGATGATGTTCTTCACCCGCCTCCAGTCAATGGTATCCGCAATGGATGCTGCCTCCGCATACTGCCCTTGATTTATAAGATTCAGGATTTGATCCAATAAATGCTTAAATTCATATTTATCCACTGTATTTCGCTCCCCTAACATAACTGCTCAGGATTCCGTTCTTGTCCCAAAATCATATTCCTAAACAGTTATCAGTTTACCATAGTACCCTTGCGATGTCAAAACATAAGCGTAAAAAAAGCAAAAACGCTCATGCCTTTTTCAATGAATTAGACAACTCTGCAAACTGCTCCAGAGTGAGGGCCTCCCCGCGTATCGTGGGGGACAGTCCCAAATTCTCCAAAGCCTGTGTGACCTGATCCCGTGAGAGGTGCAATTCGCCCGCATTGGAGAGTCCGTTTGCCAGGGTCTTCCGGCGCTGATTGAACGATGCGCGGATCAGTGCAAACAGGAATTTTTCATCCTCCACCTGTACTGGAGAGGCCTCATGCCTGGTGAGCCGGATCACAGCGCTTCCCACAGTGGGTCTGGGAATAAAACAATTGGGAGGGACATTCGCCACGATCTCCGGCTTCGCATAATACTGCACTGCCAGGGATAATGCTCCGTAATCCTTGGTTCCCGGTCCCACCTGCATCCGCTCTGCCACCTCCTTTTGCACCATGATCGTAATGCTCTTCAGGGGTACATTACTTTCAAAAAGGCCCATGATAATGGGTGTGGTAATATAATAGGGCAGATTGGCCACCACCTTTACAGGCTTTCCGCCGCTTTGCTTCTCCATAAGCCCTTTCACATCCAGCTTTAGGATATCCCCCTGAATCACAGTCACATTGTCATACTCCGACAGCGTATCCTGTAAAATAGGGATCAAGGCCTTATCAATCTCCACCGCAGTCACATGTCCTGCCGCCTCCGCCAGATATTGCGTCATAGTCCCGATCCCGGGTCCTATCTCCAGCACATGATCCTCCCTCGTGATCTCCGCGGCTGCTATGATCCGCTCCAATACAGAAGGATCGATCAAAAAGTTCTGGCCGTATTTCTTTTGGAAATTAAACTGATATTTTTGCAGAATATCAATGGTATTCTGCGGAATTCCTAAATTTGCCAATGCTCCAAATACTCCTTTACCTGCAATAAGTCCTCTTTGATCACCTCGCAGAGTCCTTCCATCTCCTCCGTTGCCGGCAGAAGATCCGGCACCATGATGGGCCTCATGCCGGCCCGGTGCGCCGAGCGGATCCCGTGATAGGAATCCTCAACTGCAAAGGTTTCCCCCGGGTCAACCCCCAGCTCCCTGCAAGCCAACAAATAGATGTCCGGTGCCGGTTTGGAATTCACAATCTGATCCCCTCCGATCACCACGGAAAAATAGTCCTTAAGACCTTCCTTCTCCAAATGTCTGAGAACGGACTCCCTTCGGGTGGAGGAAGCCAGTCCCACCCTCCAGTTTTCTGTCTTAAGGAAATCCAATATCTCCTTCACACCCTTTTTCCAAGGATTTCCATGTTCCTCCAGTGTTTTCCAAAAGAGCTGCGATGCTTTTTCCCGAAACTCATCATAGGGAAAGCCATCCCCGTAATGCTCCCTGATCACCTCGCCGGAGCCCAGCCTGTTGCGTCCGATGCAAAGCGGAAAAACCTCAAACATATCCCGAATTCCGTATTCCTCCGCAATGGTCACCCAACAATCCCGGCATACTCTCTCCGTATCAAAAAGAACACCGTCCATATCAAATACAATTGCCTTCATCTCTCAAGCTGCCCTTCCTGCCTTGTTCGGCTCCATCCATTCCTACTGCCGATAAAGCTCAAGATAATCCGGAACGCTCTGCAGAAGCAAATATTCCAGATCCTCCCTGCCCTCAAACATTCCAAGAGCTCTCTTCCAGTCAGCCCCAAAGCTCTCGGCATAGATCACATAGATCTTGCGATAATGAGGCGCCAACAGAGGAAGCATGGAATTTGCGTAGGAATCTCCGATCACCACCAGTGATTCCTTTCGATCACGCCCTGTGGTGATCTCCGCCACCCGAAAATCATTACCCAAAAAATACTCCAGCGGTTCAGCCGAATCCAGCTTCTCATCGTGATAGAACTCCTCCGGACTCTCTTCGCCGTCCACAAGGACGGACAGAGACCTTCGATAAGTCTCCCCAAAGGTCAATATGCTCTCCTCCTGCATCTCCAATCCCGTCTTCTCTGCATATTTTCCCACAAAATCCTCTTTCACCGATACCAGCTTCCCCGGATCATAATAAACTGGGAGCTTATTTCCCGCCTGCCTTCGCCAGATCAGATAACCATAATAGGCCCCAAGGCTGGTCCAATGGGGATCCGTGGAATAATAAAGTCTTTCCCCTTCATGGGCCTTCAGCGAAGCATACAGATCGATAAAGGCTTCCTCTCCCACAGTATCCCTCACCCGCCCCAGAAATGCACTCTGATCAAAGGAATCCGCATAGCCGGGGAGATCCTCTTTCCAGACTTCATCCGAAGTGGGGATCAACATGATAAGGGCATTCCTTTCCTCCGAAATCTCCTTCAGATCATCCAAGGCCCTTTCCATGACATTTAAGGGATAATCCTCTCCGGCATGCTTCTCAAAATACCTTCCGCGCTTTCCCAGATATATCCCGTTCAGCTCCCGTCGTCCCAAGGTAAGCCTGGTGTTTCTCACAATTTCAGACCATTTTGTCCGGTTAAAGAAGGTCTCCTGCTCCCACTCCTCATATTTTTCAAAAAACCTGCCATTCCAAAGATCATCCTTAGAAAGAGAAAGCTCCAGCTCCGGCTCCGTTATATTATCCTTTTCCAGAATTCCAAGCTTGGTCAAAAGATCCGTCGTGGAAAAGATCATAAGGATTGCTGCCACAATGGCTATGGTAAAAAGGTCATTCTTCTTTTCGCTCATACCATCCTCCTCACTCCCCCACGATCTTAAGCAAAGAAAGCAATAATAAAATTGCCGGAACGGTCTTCTCTCCAAAACGATACAGCGCCATGGACAAACCGCTTCTCCCTTCCCGCAAACATCTGATCAGCATGGATAACTGAGGCAATGCAAACACAATCCCCAGTGACATGACGGGAAAATACTCCGACAGAAGATACCAAAAATGATCATCCATTAACCCGGCAGCTCCTTGCCCAAACAGGGCATACAGATATATTTTTACAGACTCCATATCATTCAGTGCAAAAAATACCCACCCGACCGAAATCACAAGCATGGTCAAAAGCCAGTTTACTACAAAGGGCAACGCCTTTTGCACCCTTTTCCAGAAGATCGTCTCCAACACATAGAATACAGCGAGCCAGACTCCCCAGAGCAGGAAGGTACCGTCCGGTCCGTACCAGAGCCCCATCAGGGACCAGGCCAGAAACGCTCCGAATAACCTCCCGGGCACATTCCCACGAAAAACATATTCCTTCACCCAGATGACTAGGGACATATTCCAGCGGTGCAAAAAATCCGTTACAGAGGAAGCAGCAAAAGGATAGCGAAAGCTTTCCGGCAGAGAAAACCCAAGGCACATTCCGATTCCGATCGCCATGTCAGCCAACCCGGAATAGGCATAATACATGCGAAAGGCAAAGGCAAAAACTCCAAGCCATGCTGTTCCCATGCTGAGGGAAGAGACTCCAAGGCTTTCCACCCCCATCCAAAGCTCGCCCGCCAGGTCGGCCAGCAAAACCTTTTTGGCCAGACCGATGCAGAATCTTTTGGCTCCTCCGCTGATCTGATGAAGCTCCGGCTTAGGAATCCGCAAAGTCTGTTCCACATCCCGATAGCATACAATAGGCCCCCCAGGCATTTGCGGAAACATAGTCACAAATGCTGCATAGCTTATCAGATTACGCTGTGCCTCCACATTCCCGCGAAAAACATCTATCACATAGGACATGGACTGAAAAATAAAAATGGTAAGCCCCAGCGGTATGGGAAAATCAAATTTGCTTATTTCAAGCCCGGTCACTGCATTGATGGCACCAATCAAGAAATCCGCATATCCGAAAAACAAAAGGAGCGCACTGTCAAAGAAAAGTGCATTTCCGAGTATGATCCCTGCCGTCCTTTTTCCCTTGTATTTTTCGATCAATAGTCCATGGCAATAATCGGAAACAGCTGTCGCCAACAGCAAAACCACATATATGGGCACTCTCCAGGCATAAAAACAAAGGCTCCCCAAAAGGAGGATGAAGCTTTTCATCCTCCCGGGAACCACATAATAAAATGCTATAAAGATCGGTAAAAACCGAAGTAAAAAAACGATACTCCCAAATTCCATGGCCAACCTTTCAAGGACCGGAACCCCGTCCGCCCGCTCTTACTGTACCATTTTTCACGGGAATAATCAACAACATTCCATCACGAAAGCCCTAGCTGCTCCCAGCTTGCCCGGATCTTGGGAGTAAATGCGTCCGAAGCCATGTAATCCAGAATAGCTCGGTACAGCCGCCTTACGGCAGGATGCTCCGGCGCCTCCTCAAACCTGATGGTGCAGACCATCAGACTTCCCTCAGCCACCTTCGCTTCATAGAGCAGGCCAAGCCTGTGGTTTCGATCCACATTGTCGATCATCTGCAGGATCGGCCGATAACCTGCAGGCATATTGTCCAGGATAGCACAATCACTGTGAATAACCGGCTCATACCACTGGGGTGTGGAGTAGCTTTCGCTGTACATGGCCCTCATAATAGGATGTGTCTCATCCATGCAAAGTCCCATGGTACCCACGGGAACCTGCCTTCCCATAGCCAGGGAAATACTGTTAAACATATGATAATTCCAGAAATCCGTGCAATAAAAGCCCCGGATGGATTTGGTGTCCTCTAATTTTCCGGTGAGCAAAAGCACCCGTCCTCCGCTCTGCCAGATGCCTGCTCAGATCATAGACATGGGGCGTACAGAGACTGTTCTCGCTTCCGATTTTCTCTCCGTTGATCCAGACCTCGGTCACGCGGGTGCGCTCCAATGTCAGGAAGCAATGCTTTTTGCCCGCTTGCTCCCTTGAAAGAGTGATCACTCGTCGCAGCCAGATCTGACCTGCAAAGGGATATTTTTCCGTAAAGAAACCACTTTCTCTGCTCTCATTATAAGTCCCAAGCTTTTGCTGAGCGGTTGTTCCGGGAAGCTGCATGGACAGGGGATAATCCACAGGCGGCACATCCACACTGCAGGGGATCTCATCCATCAAAAGCTCATACTTCCCGGAGAGGTCGTATACCCTGTCTTCTTCCACTATACTGCCCCACATTTTTCGTTAATCCTCCGCTTTTTTTTCGGTCTCCACAGCTTCTCCGATCATGGTTCGATCCTGCTGCTTATGGTCTTTTGCTCCGCCTTGGGCAGTCTGTCCTTCCTTCGGACTCTGCTGAGTTTCATCTTTCACTTCACCCTGGGCAGTCATCTCTTTCCCGGATTCCTTAGCTTCATCCCCGACATTGAAAGCCTCATCTGCTGTATTATCTACTGTCTCCATCACAGTCTCGTTTTCAACTT